>CAZXWR010000028.1:17376-21625 GCA_964644325.1 uncultured bacterium | reverse complement strand
TCGGCTCCAGGAAGCGCGGCATTACCTGAGCGAAGACAGCACCCGCTACCGCCGCCCGGTGGTAACCCACATTTACCGGGCGGCGATTGAACTTTACGATCGCCATCTCTACGAGAAAGGGGCCTGCATCTACCACATGCTGCGGGCCGAACTGGGCGAAGATCTGTTTTGGGCGGCCATTCACTGTTTTGTGCAGGACAATGCCCACCGCACTGTCGAGACCATTGATCTGCTGCGGGCTATCGAAAAAACGACGGGTCGTAACTTAGCCTTTTTGTTCGACCAGTATGTGTTCCGGGGCGGACACCCCGATTACAAGGTGGCCTACAGCTGGGATGGGGATGCGAACCTCGCCAAACTGACGGTGACCCAAACCCAAATCGATGAGGCCGACCCCGAGCGCGATCGCTTTGATTTAAAGCTGCCGATCACATTCTATAAGGTGAATCGTAAGCAAGCGGAAGTGCTGCAATCTCTAACGCTGCGGATCCAGGAAAAGGAGCAAAGCTTCTACGTGCCCCTCTCTGAAAAACCGAGCTGCGTGAGTTTTGACACCGGGAACCATACCCTGAAAACCGTCACCCTGGAATACCCGCTTCCGGAACTCAAGGCCCAGCTAGCCTTTGACCCCGACCCGGTTTCACGCATCTATGCAGCTGAGGCGATCGCCAAAAAATCTTCCCTAGAAGCCGTTCAAGCCCTAGAAGCAGCGCTTCGAGAAGATCCATTCTGGGGGGTGCGGGCTGAGGTGGCCCAGCAGCTAGCAACCATCAAGCTGGATCAGGCTTTTACCGCTTTGAAACAGGGGCTCAAGGATTCAGATGCGCGGGTGCGACGGGCGGTGGTGGGGGCGATCGCCTCCCTCAAAACCAGTGCCAGCTACAAGGCAATTAAGCCCATCGCTGAAAAGGGTGACCCGAGCTACTACGTTGAAGCGGCGGCTCTGAGCGCCCTGGGGACGATTGCGGCGGCTACCCACACCGATAAATCGAAGACGGATAAGGTCATCAAGCTCTTTAGGACCGTATTGAAAGAGCGCGGGGGCTGGAATGAACAGGTGCGCGGTGGGGCGATCGCTGGCTTAAGTCAGCTGAAGTCCTCGGCAGCGGCCCTAACGATCTTGCTGGACTACACCCAGATCGGCACACCTCAACCCCTGCGTCTGACGGCGATTCGGGCCTTGGGCAGTATTGCCAAAGGTCAAGAAGCGGCTCAACTAACGCAAATTCTCGATCGGCTGGCTGTCCTAGCCGATGAATCTTTCTTCTTGACCCAGGTCGCGGTGGTGGTGGCCCTGGGTCAAATGGAAACTGCCAGAGCCGTAAAAATTCTGCAATCTCTGGCCCAGCGGACACCGGATGGCCGAGTGCAGCGCCTCGCGGAAGAATCGGTGCGCCGGGTGCAGGGGGCGATGGGAGCGAATGCCGCGCTGAAGACGGTACAGGAGGAACTCGAGGAGCTTAAAAAGGCCAACCAAACCCTGAAAAGCCGCATGGCTGAACTGGAAGCAAAGCAAGGTAAAAAGTCAGGGGCCACATAACGGAGGGCGATCGCCTGGATCACCCAGAGTCCCTAGTGTTCAAGGATGGACAAACTCTGGGCCTCCGCAGGGGTGCAGGACTGAGCGTTGGGTTGGAGTGGGGCGCTAGGTAGCGATCGCCAGAAGTTCCAGAGCCGTTCTGCAACCCGGTGGGGGTAGGCATAGTGGAAAAAATGGCGTCCTTCTGGACAGATCCACAGCTGGTCACTGGGCTTCAGCCAGCACTGCCAGTCTGTTAGCTCAGCGGGACTCACCACCGGGTCAGTGTGACTGCCGCACACCAGCAGTGGCACCGTGACGCCACCGGGCGCTAAGCGCACCAGCTTCAGAAAAGTGTGGGGACTCGGAGCATGGCTCAAGTCTTTTTCGAGGGCTGTGACCAAAAACGGTAGCCGTTCGCGGTGCGGCCCTTCCCAGAGCTGCGCAGCCGTTTGGGTCAACAGTGGATGGCGTGCATAGGGCAGCAATAGACGCTTGACATAGTAGTGGGCATCCCAGAGCGTCGCGGGCTGGGCCGCCACAGACAGTAGCGTTAAGGACTGCACGAACTGGGGAAATTTTCGGGCATAGAGCAGTCCCACCACGCCGCTTAAGCCGTGACCCACCAGATTTACCCCGGCTAACTGTGAAGGGGCAGGATGCTTGAGTCGCTGGATCTGGAGCCGCTTTTTGACATAGCGATGGAGTAGCGCAACCGCCTGATCGATGGAGCAGGCTTCGTCCTCGGTTTGCTGGTAGTCCCACTGGGTGATCGTGCAGCTCCGGGGAAACACACGCAACACGGGCTGATGCACCCACCGCAAACCAGGACTCACGTTTAGCCAGACAACATCACGATTGATAACCTCTGTCATCTTTATGCCCCACAACACCAACCAGCAATGCCTAGCCGAGGCAAATGCCCTTTACTGCCAGTCATTCTTAATAAGCCTGGTTCACACTATAACAGCTTTATTGAGAATTATTTGTATTAAAGCGGAAGTGACAAGGGCTAATGCGTCAGGAGTTGGTGAGCTATGGGGGGATGAGATTGAGTTTTTCATGCTTGACCCAGCCCAGCTCAGGCTGGATTTGTGAAGCTTTGCTGCATATCGTTGGCAACAAGTTTGGAGGTCAATGGGGCTCTGACTAAGAGGGAAACTACCCGGAATGCTTCTGGTTTCGCATCTCTAGGTCACTTGGAGAATGGCGTGCAGTGGCGGCTCGCACGTCTTGGCGCGAGGAAAGCAAGTCCCTTCCTCGTTCATTGTGCTAGGGCAGCAGTCTGAGGAGCTGAGTGCGATCGCCCATTCCCCAGATTCTGGCTCAGCGCACGAAACGACCCACAACATAGAGAGAGGCGGCAATGAGCTGCATCCCCATGACCGGCAAGCCATAGCGACAGAACGTCCGAAAGGAAATAGACCGTTCATGCTGTTCTGCGACACCCGCCGCCACAATATTGGAGGATGCCCCCATCAAGGTTCCATTTCCGCCCAGGGTTGCCCCAAACATCATCGCGTAGAACAGCGGCAGCACCTCTGGTGGCAAAGTCCCTTGGAAGTCAGGATTCAAGACCTCAGATCCAACCCAGCCAACATTAACCAGGTACTGCTTGAGGAGCGGTACCATCGCCACCACCAAGGGGATATTGGGCACCACACTGGACACTAACCCTACAAAAAACGTTAAAAACAGAACGCCTAGCCCAATATTTTGCTGCAAGATAACGGCTAGCCCCCCCGATAAAGAAGAGATGACGCCAGTCTTGTCAAGCCCGCCAATCAAAATAAATGTGGACATAAAAAAGAGCAGTGTACTCCAGTCCACATCCCGCAAAATATGGGTGACGGTGTCGATTTTGCTGTGGTGGGCCAGCAAAAGTGCTAACCCTGCCCCCATCAGGGCCACAGCCGCTGGTTCAATCGGGACAGGCAACGATTCCCCAATCACGAAAAACAAGAGCACCATCGCCATAATCAAGCCACCTAGGGCCAGTACGCGGGGATGGTTAATCTCGGGCGGACGGTGGAGATCTGAGGAGGGAACCTGCATATTCCAGACGGGGGCAAACAGATAGGGCACCATCAACACAATGGTGACGATGGCGAGCACCCCGCCTAAACTCAGATTGCGCAGGTAATCCAGAAAACTGATGTTGATGGCCTCGCCCACGATATAGGTGGCAGGGTCACCCACCAGCGTCAACAATCCTGCACTGTTGGCCACAAACACCATCAAAATAAGCAGGGGCACATAGTCGATGCCCAATTCCATCGCCATCGGTGGAATCAGTGGTGCCAACAGCATCACGGTGGTGGCATTGGGCAAAACAGCACAAATGGGGGTCGTTAACATAACAATGCCCAGCAACAGGCGTTTCCCCTGCCCCTTGGCCTGAATCACGATTTGAGCTGCTAAGTAGTCAAAAATTTTGGTGGGCTCAAAGGCTCTAACCAAGACCATCACCCCAAAAAATAAGGCGAGGGTTTCATAGCTGCGGCCAATGTAGTGAACCGCTTCATCCAGAGTGAGGACCTGTCCAAAAATCAGCAGCAGCGCCCCCAGGAAGGCGGCAATGGTTAAGTGCACCCACTCAACCATAATTAATGCAATGACGCCCACAAAGACTGCGGACGCCCAAATCATCGGGCTATATTCCATGATGAACTCCCTACAGGTAGACCTGAGAGGCTGAAGGGCTCATCACGCATACAAAAAAGGCTTGTA
>CAZXWR010000028.1:0-17366 GCA_964644325.1 uncultured bacterium | reverse complement strand
AGACCTCCCCTCAATGCCGACGGAGTTAGCTGACGGGCTAGGGTTGAGAGGTACCCCTCGTTTCCTGCAAGCGATCGCACTGCTTGGCCGGATTCAATACGCCCCAAAAATTGGTTCCTCCGCTTTGGAAAATCAGGCTTGAGCGCTGTTTCCAAACTAGGCTGGCTAATTATTTAGTTTTGCAAATGAATCTAGCACTAGGAATTGTGTGGAGTCAATAGTTTAAGGTAAAACGGGTGCCCCAAAAATCAGGTTTTGTTTTCCCAGCGCTAGGCAGTGACGAACGCTGGCGGTTGATGCCCAATGTTAGACTCTTTTTAGCAGCGCTTGAGGCCGTTTCATGACTGGTGTCACCCTGAACTTAGCTGCCATTGCCCCACTGACTCCTGAGCAGTTCTGGCAACTTTCGTTGACCAACCGCGACGCTCGCTTGGAACTCACCGCTCAAGGAGAGCTAATTGTAATGCCGCCAACGGGCTGGGAGTCGGGAAAGCGGAATATGAAACTGGGGAGTCGGCTGAATGTGTGGTCAGAAGTTGACGGGACAGGCATTGCCTTGGATTCTTCCACGGGGTTTCGGTTACCCAATGGGGCTGTGCGATCGCCCGATGCAGCTTGGGTTCGCCAAGATCGACTAGAGGCACTCAACCCCAATCCCGACAGTTTTTTACCCCTGGCACCCGACTTTGTCGTTGAACTCCGCTCGGCCAGCGATTCAGCAATACCGCTCAGAAGCAAGATGCAGGAATACCTAGAGAACGGGGTTCGCTTAGGCTGGTTACTGAATGTTCAAGACCGTGAAGTTGAAATCTATCGATCTGGAGAAGCTGTTGCAGTTCTCAAATCCCCTGAGCGCTTATCTGGCGAGGAAGTATTGCCAGGGTTTGTACTGGACTTGACAGGGATTTTGGATTAATCGCGCAAATCTTTTGTTGGGGATCTGCACTGGATAGCCCTGCACTGGATAGCGCTGCATTGAGCCAGGACTCAGCAACCCGCGCCAAGCCCATTGACAGTAGTTGATGCAGTCCTTCGAGCGCGATCGTTCTCCCTCAGCTTTTTAACGGTTCAATGTTAGTCGCCGTCTATGCCTGCCAGATTCTGGCCCAGATTCTGACAAGGCCGCCCCAAGACCGACATCTCAAGGCATCATGAAAGAAGTGCGGCTGGCTAGCCCCTTGACCCTGGCTGGCGACGTAATTCGTAGACCCATCGATAATCTCCTATGGCTCCTTCTCTGAGCGGTGCTCAAATTCGACAGACCTTCCTGGATTTCTTCGCGCAGCGTGGCCATCAGCCCCTCCCCAGCGCCTCGCTGATTCCCGAAGACCCCACCGTCCTACTGACGATCGCCGGGATGCTCCCCTTTAAGCCCATTTTTCTAGGGCAAAAGGAAGCCGAATTTCCCCGTGCCACCACTTCTCAAAAGTGCATTCGCACCAACGATATCGAAAATGTGGGTCGCACGGCCCGACACCACACCTTTTTCGAGATGCTGGGGAACTTCAGCTTTGGAGATTACTTTAAGGAACAGGCGATCGCCTGGGCTTGGGAGCTATCCACCCAGGTCTTCAAGCTGCCCCCCGAGCGGGTGGTGGTGAGCGTCTTTGAAGAAGACGATGAAGCCTTTGCCATCTGGCGCGATCAGGTGGGCATCCCCGAGCATCGCATTCAGCGGATGGGAGCTGACGATAACTTTTGGAACTCGGGGCCAACTGGCCCCTGTGGGCCTTGCTCGGAGCTGTACTACGACTTCCACCCGGAACTGGGGGATGATGCCATTGACCTCGAAGACGATACCCGGTTCATTGAGTTTTACAACCTGGTGTTTATGCAGTACAACCAGGACGCCGAAGGTAACCTGACACCGCTGCAACACCAGAATATTGACACCGGGCTGGGTCTAGAGCGCATGGCCCAGATTTTGCAGCAGGTTCCCAATAACTACGAAACCGACCTGATTTTCCCGATCATTGAAACGGCGGCCCAGATCGCGGGCCTTGAGTATGACAAAGCCGATGAGAAAACCCAGGTTTCCCTGAAGGTGATTGGGGATCATGTGCGGGCCGTAGTTCACATGATCGCAGACGGCATCATCGCCTCCAACAACGATCGCGGCTATGTGCTGCGACGGTTGATCCGGCGGGTGGTGCGGCATGGGCGGCTGCTGGGGATTGAGGGGGCCTTCATTAATCAGGTTGCGGAAACCGCGATCGCCCTTTCGGAATCGGCCTACCCCAATGTCCGGGAGCGAGCCCCACAGATTATGGCGGAGCTGGAGCGGGAGGAAGCCCAGTTCTTGAAGACCTTGGGTCGGGGTGAGAAGCTACTGGCGGAAATCATTGCCCGCAACCCCCTGCAAATTTCAGGTGAGGAGGCTTTTACCCTCTACGACACCCACGGTTTTCCCCTGGAGCTAACCCAGGAAATTGCAGCGGAGCAGGGTCTGACCGTTGATGTCGAAGCGTTTGAAGTAGAGCTTGAAAAACAGCGGCAGCGGGCCAGAGCTGCCCATGAAACTATTGACCTGACGGTGCAGGGTGCCCTCGATAAACTGGCTGAACATATCCACCCGACGGCATTTTTAGGCTACAGCGACCCTGCCTTAACCGCCCAGGTGGTGGCCCTCCTGGTGGAGGGCAAAACTGTTCCAGAAGCAGAAGCCGGGACATCTGTCCAGATTGCCCTGGATCAAACCCCGTTCTATGCCGAATCCGGGGGCCAAATTGGCGATCGCGGCTATCTCTTGGGGGACAACGTGGTAGTGCGGATCGAGGATGTCCAGAAGGAATCTGGGATTTTCATTCACTATGGCCGCATTGAACGCGGCATCCTCAGAATGGAGGATACGGTCACCGCTCAAATTGACCGGGCCTGCCGCCGTCGCGCCCAGGCCAACCACACCGCCACCCATCTGCTCCAGGCGGCGCTGAAGGGGTTAATTGATGCGTCCATTTCCCAGGCGGGTTCCTTGGTAGCTTTTGATCGATTGCGGTTCGACTTCAACTTTAACCGCGCCCTAACCCCCAGCGAACTCCAGCAGATCGAAGCCCAGGTCAACACCTGGATTGCGGAAGCCCACGAGGCCCAGATCTCGGAAATGACGATCGCCGAAGCAAAAGCCAAAGGGGCGATCGCCATGTTTGGCGAGAAATACGGCGACACGGTGCGGGTGATTGACCTGCCGGGGGTATCCATGGAGCTGTGCGGCGGTACCCACGTGCGGAATACCGCTGAAATTGGCCTGTTCAAGATTATTTCGGAAACGGGCGTGGCTGCCGGAATCCGTCGGATTGAGGCGGTGGCAGGGCCAGCGGTGCTGGAGTACCTGAACGTGCGGGAGGCGGTGGTGCGCGATCTGGGCGATCGCTTTAAGGCCAAGCCGGAAGAAATCCCCGAACGGGTGACCACCCTACAAACTGACCTCAAAACCGCCCAGAAGAACATTGAAGCCCTCCAGTCTGAACTGGCGCTGCTGAAGTCCGATCAGCTGCTGGATCGGGCTGAACCCGTGGGCCGTTTTAAGGTGCTGGTGGCGGAACTGGCGGGCGTCGATGCGGCCTCGCTGCAAACGGCGGCGGAACGGCTCTTGCAAAAAATTGGCGAAGGGGCAATCGTGCTGGGGTCTGTGCCGGAAGCGGGTAAGGTCAGCCTGGTGGCGGCCTTTAGCCCTGGGGTGAACCAAGCGGGCTTGCAGGCGGGCAAGTTTATTGGGGCGATCGCCAAGATCTGTGGGGGTGGCGGGGGTGGCCGACCCAACCTGGCTCAGGCGGGCGGGCGTGACCCCAGTAAGCTCAGCGAGGCCCTAGCAGAATCCATGCAACAGCTGAAAAGCAAGCTGGCTTAGGGGCTTAGCTTGCGGTGCAAGATCGGCATCCAAGCTGAAATTCACGATATTACCGCCCGCTGTGAAGCTCTGTAAGCAAAGGGCCATGATTCTGCTGTCCAGTGAGTGGGCCGCTAGCATTGAAGCATCTGCTCCGTCAACAGCACGATTCCAGCCGAACCACTGTGGGGAGTGAGGATGCCGCGTCGCATGCTGTTTCTGAGCTAAGTTCGCTCAGTGCCGATTGGGCTAGCCCTTGAGCGTGATGTTTCACCCCCCATCGTTCACCCCACTGCACCCCATCCCCGTTTGGAGGCCGATATGCCAGCACAACTGCAATCGCGCGCGTATCACGCCCTGTCGATTCAGGATGTAGCGATCGCCCTGAGCAGCAATATCACCACTGGACTGACTCCCGAAGCTGTTGCCCAACGCTACGAAGACTATGGCTGGAATGAACTACAGTTCAAGCCTGGAAAGCCTGCTTGGGTCAGATTTCTGCTCCAGTTCCATCAGCCGCTGCTCTATATTCTGCTGCTGGCTGGGGCGGTGAAAGCGGCCCTCGGTTCCTGGACGAATGCGGCTGTGATCTGGGGCGTCACGGTGATTAACGCGGTGATTGGCTATGTGCAAGAAGCCAAAGCCGAAGGGGCGATCGCCGCTTTGGCCCAAGCCGTAACGACGGAAACGACGGTTTTACGAGAGGGACAAATGATCCGGATTCCGTCTCAGGATCTGGTTCCAGGGGATGTCGTCTTGCTGGCATCAGGCGATAAAGTGCCAGCGGATTTGCGGCTATTTCAGGTGCGTAACTTACAGGTGGACGAATCAGCTCTGACGGGGGAATCGGTTCCGGTCGAAAAATCGCCCCAGTTTCTACCGTCAGAAACCCCCCTGGCTGAACGCACCAATATGGCCTATGCCGGCAGCTTTATTACCTTCGGACAAGGCCGAGGTCTGGTGGTTGCCACGGGGAATGCCACTGAGGTCGGTCAGATTTCTGAATCCATGGAGCAGCGCGTCAGCCTCAGTACACCCCTCACCCGTAAATTTGCCAAATTCAGCCGCACCCTGCTCTACGGCATTTTGACCCTGGCGGCCCTCACCTTTGCGATTGGACTGAGCCAAGGCGAATCCTGGCAGTACATGTTTGAAGCAGCAGTGGCCCTGGCGGTGAGCGCCATCCCAGAGGGGTTGCCAGCGGTGGTGACCATTACGCTGGCGATTGGCGTCAACCGGATGGCTCGCCGTCACGCCATTATTCGCAAACTGCCCGCTGTTGAAGCCTTGGGGAGTGCCACCGTGATTTGTTCTGACAAAACCGGAACCCTCACGGAAAATCAGATGACGGTTCAGGCCATTTATGCCGGCGGCGAACAGTACACCGTCAGCGGTAGTGGCTACAGTCCCAAGGGCGAAATCAGCCGTTCCCAGGACGGTAGTCCTTTTGAGGATGGCTTACCGCCTGCTTTAAATGCTTGTTTAGCGGCAGGACTGCTCTGTAATGACGCGCAGCTCAAGCAGTCTGGGGAAGACTGGTCGGTAGTGGGTGACCCCACCGAAGGAGCACTCCTGACGGCAGCGGCCAAAGCAGGTCTGCGTGCGGTTGAATGGGCCACAACTCGCCCTCGACTTGATGCCATCCCCTTTGAATCGCAGTATCAATATATGGCCACTCTACAGGGTGGCGGCCACGACGGCAGTTCACCCATGATTTATGTAAAGGGGTCGGTGGAAGCCCTGCTGAGCCGCTGTGTCCAAGGGATGGGTCAAGATGGAGCGCCCACGCCGCTTGACCCGACCCAGATTGAGCAGGTGGTCGAAAGGATGGCGGCCCAGGGCTTACGGGTGCTGGCCTTTGCTCAAAAAATTGCCCCCGACCATCAGCACTCGATTGATCATGATGACATCGAGACGGGGCTCACCTTCCTGGGGGTACAGGGCATGATAGACCCGCCCCGCCCCGAGGCGATCGCAGCGGTTCATGCCTGTCAGTCGGCGGGCATTCAGGTCAAGATGATCACCGGAGACCATATCGCCACAGCACGGGCGATCGCCCAGCGCATGGGCATCCAAACCACGGCGGTGGCCTTTAGCGGGCAGGAGCTGGCCCAGATGGATGAGCACCAGATTACCGACGCCGTGACAACGGGTTCTGTCTTTGCGAGGGTGGCCCCGGCCCAGAAGCTTCAGCTCGTTGAAGCCCTCCAGTCCCGAGGCGAAATTGTGGCGATGACGGGGGATGGCGTGAATGATGCCCCGGCCCTCAAACAGGCTGACATTGGCATCGCCATGGGCAAAGAAGGAACAGAAGTGGCGCGGGAATCCGCTGATATGCTCCTCACCAACGATAACTTTGCCAGCATCGAAGCTGCGGTTGAAGAAGGCCGTACCGTCTACCAAAACCTGCGCAAGGCGATCGCCTTTCTATTGCCCGTCAATGGCGGTGAATCCATGACAATTTTGATCAGCGCCTTCCTGGCACGAGATTTGCCCATCCTCTCCCTACAGGTGCTGTGGCTCAACATGATCAATTCCCTGACCATGACCGTTCCCTTGGCCTTTGAGCCAAAACCCCAGGGCTTGATGCAAAAGCCGCCGCGCCATCCCAATGAACCTCTACTGACCCCAAAATTGCTGCGGCGTATTTTGGTGGTCTCCCTGTTCAACTGGATTTTAATCTTTGGCATCTTTGAGTGGACGAAATTTACCACAGGGGATTTAGCCGTTGCCCGCACGATGGCAATTCAGTCGCTGGTTGCCGCCCGCATCATCTATTTACTCAGCATCAGCCAGATGGGAACAAGCCTCATCAACGTCTTACGGCATCAGTCAGTGGTCACCCCACGCACCCCGATTTTGCTGGTGGGCATTGGGGCAGCAGTGGTGCTCCAGATCATGTTTAGTCAGTGGGGGGTCATGAACCTGCTGTTTGCGACCGCTCCTCTAACCTGGCAGCAGGGGCTTATCTGTTTACTGCCGATGCTCCCCATGGTGCCCACCGCAGCGCTGGTGAACTGGATGGAATCCAAGGCTGAAAAAACTGCGCTACCAGGCGTTGATTAACTCCCTTCGATTGGTTGGCGCTGTTTCCATATCAAAACCTATTGATCCAGGAAGTGCAAAACCTCATGACAATTGGAGCCACAGAGATGTGGCAGACATCCAGAGCCCCTGCTCCCCTCACGAGTCTATGCGGTTGGTTTTCTGGCGGACATCCTGTGCAAAAGCTTCTACAGCTTGCGTGATGCGATCGCGTAGGTTGTCATACACTGGCGCAAAGGGCGGCTGCCACTCAGAAAGTCCTAGTAAATCAGCTGTGACTAATACCTGACCGTCACAATGGGGGCCAGCACCAATCCCAATCGTGGGGATTGTGAGCTGGGTCGTGATGGTCTGTGCAAGGGCTGCTGGGATATGTTCCAAGACAACTGCGAACGCTCCCGCTGATTCTAGGGCGATCGCCTCTTGTCGGATCCGCTCAGCCTCTGGGGTTGTTTTGCCCTGCTGTCGATAGCCCCCCAGTTGATGGACAGACTGAGGCGTGAGACCCACATGCCCCATCACCGGGATACCGCGCTGAGTCAGAAACCGCACCGTCTCCACCATGTCGGGATAGCCACCCTCTAGCTTTACCGCCTGCACATTGGCCTCCTTCAAAAGGCGACCCGCTGACCGCAGGGCTTGCTGAGGGCTGGCCTGATAACTCAAGAACGGTAAATCACACACCACCAGAGCTTTCTGCGCCGCTCGACCCACCGCCCTAGCATGGTGCAGCATCTCTGCCTCGGTGAGGGGCACAGTCGTGTCATAGCCCAAGGCCACCATTGCCAGGGAGTCGCCCACCAGCAATACATCCACCCCAGCCTGATCCAGAACGCGACCGATGAGATAGTCCCAGGCTGTCAGCACCACAATGGGCCGACCCTCCTGTTTCCACTTTTGCAGACGATGAACGGTAACTGCCATCAGTGCTGAGCCTGACAAAAAATGAACCAGTCAACGCTGGTTAAAAAGGTTTCACTTAAAAAGCGGGCAACGCGATTCGAACGCGCGACATTCACCTTGGCAAGGTGACGCTCTACCACTGAGCTATGCCCGCATCAGTTGAGCACTTAACTAGTATGTCGAATGTGGACAGTCTTGTCAACAAATAATCACCTGTTTCACCAAACGAAGCCAACCCTTAGACAGTAAACGATTTGGCGGGTTAGAACTTTGACCCAAACCAGGCTATTTCAGTGCAAATACCTGATACACATCCAGAAACTGTTGGGCAGTTTAGGAGGCACTCGAAGGGATGCTGTTCTGTACGGTTGCGGGCAAAACAGCCCCACCACCGCTCAGCCGATTTTCGGCACTGCTGCGATCGCCCTCATCATTTAGGCTCCGCATTAAACTCGCCATTTCCAGCGCGTTCATGGCAAATTCCCAGCCCTTGTTACTCTTGATGCCCGCCCGCTCTAGGGCCTGCTGCATGGAATCAACGGTGAGGATCCCGAAAATGATGGGTACCCCCGTCTGCATCCCCACTGCCGCAATTCCTTTGGATACCTCAGCCGCCACATAGTCAAAGTGAGGCGTTTGGCCGCGAATGACGGCACCCAGGCAAATGACCGCATCATACTGGCGCGTTAAAGCGCGCTGGCGTGCCACAAGGGGAATCTCGAAGCAGCCCGGCACCCAGATGTAGTCCACCTGATTTCCTTCAGGACTCACATCTACCCCATGACGCAGTAAGCCGTCCTGGCAACCCGCCAAAATCTTTTCAGTGACTAAGTCATTGAATCGACCAATCACGACCGCGAACCGAAATGCGCTCGCATTGGTAAATTTCCCTTCAAAAACAGCCATGATTTATGCTCAGGGTGAAAACAAAACGGTGCTAGGTTCAAACCGCTCACACCATCCTAACGAGAAAGGCTGCGGGTTTGCGATCGCAACGACCTCAAGCACCCAGCAGCCTTTGGTTTGTAGCCTAAACAACCAAGAAGTTAAGCACACCCACGACCAAAACCAGACCGACCCAAATACCAGACCCCAGCCAGATAAGCTGCCTGGACTGATCCCAATTTTCGCCAGAGGCATAGGCAACGGGCACGCCTACCACCAAAACGAAGGACAATATCACTAGGGCCAGCAAGGCGAGGTCGAAGATAAATACCATGGTTTTCTCCCAATCAAGCAGCAGAGTCTATTGAAAAATGAATGTTTAAGATATCCAGCTTCTGCCTTGAGACATCTTCAAGAATCGTGTTGATCTTACCGCAAAAGCGCTCCCCCAAATCGATATCCTCACATGGCTTTGGATTTTGCCAGCCAGCCCTCGGGCAGGCATGGGTTGGTTCAAGACTGTGTGTCTTCAAGATATCTGCAAGTCAATTAGCGATAGGCTGATGCGGTTACCTTGCTTGCGGCTTCTTTCTAATTTCGGGTCTGACCGAGTCATGTTGCCAGGGATTTAAAGGCTATGGATGTGGTGCTCTGCCATCGAACCGCTGATTTTGATGCCCTCGGGGCCGCAGTGGGCTGGGCCTGCCTGCATCCGGGGGCGCGGATTGTGCTGTGCAGCGGTGCGCATCCGGCCGTGCGAGATTTCTTGGCACTCTACCGGGATGAATATCCACTGATTGAACGCCGATCGGTTTCTCCGGCTAAGCTCCGCACGATCGCCATTGTGGATACGCAGTCGCGAGAACTTTTGGGGCCAGCGGCAGACTGGCTGGATTTACCCCAGGTCACCCTGCACCTCTATGATCATCATCTCCAGGCTGAGGGAGATATTGCGGCCCATCACAGCCAAATTGAACCCGTTGGGGCCACGACCACCCTGATGGTGGAACAGCTTCAGGCCCAAGACGTCACCCTATCGGCCCCAGAGGCGACAGTCATGGCCCTAGGCATTCACGTGGATACCGGGTCACTCACCTACGACCAGTCCACGGTACGGGATGCAGCAGCGCTGACCTGGTTGATGGGGCAAGGGGCGAACCAACGGGCGATCGCTGACTACATTGAGCCTGGGTTTTCCCTGGAACTTCAGGATCTCCTGGGTACTGCCCTAGCAGATCTCCAAACCGCGACCGTCCATGGCTATCGCCTGGGCTGGGTCATCTTGCGCACCCCTCGCTATGTGCCGGGACTATCCCGACTCACCTCACAGCTCATGATCTTGAGTGAGAGCGATGTCTTGCTGTTGGGGCATGACTACCAAACCCGCAGCTCTAGCCAGGATCGCTTCACGATCATTGCGCGATCGCGGCTCGATACCGTAGACCTGACCGACTTGATCAAACCCTTAGGCGGCGGGGGCCATCCCCAAGCCGCAGCCGTTACCCTCAAAGGGGCAGAACCAGACGCCACGCTCCAACGGCTGGTTGCACAGCTCCAGCAGCTCTTGCCGCCGCCCCCCACGGCGGCTAGCCTCATGTCTGCCCCCGTGCGGACGATTTTACCCGAGGCCACCATCGACCAGGCTCGGCGTATTCTACTGCGCTACGGCCATTCCGGGCTGTCAGTGGTAGATCAGGCGGGGCAACTGGTGGGCATTGTTTCCCGTCGGGACTTGGACTTAGCCCTGCACCATGGCTTCGGTCATGCACCCGTGAAGGGCTACATGACCGCTCCTGTGCGCACCATTACCCCTGATACCCCCCTGACCGAGATCGAAGCGTTGATGGTGACCTACGATATTGGTCGGTTACCAGTTGTTGCCGATCGCCAGCTGGTGGGGATTGTGACCCGCACCGATATTCTGCGGCAAATCCACCACCTGAAACCGTCCCTCGCCCATGCCGCGCCGAAGGTGGTTCAGACTTCGATCCAGGATCGCCTGGAACAAGTGCTGCAACCGAAACAGCGTCAGCTATTGAGCACTGCCGCAGCCGCAGCCACAGCCCGAGGCTGGCAGCTTTACCTGGTGGGGGGCGCGGTGCGAGATCTGATCTTGGCAGGCAACCAAAACGCGCTCACCTTCCATGAATTTGACGTGGTGGTGGATGGGATTGAATTTCCCCAGGAGCAAGGAGCGGGGGTTGAACTGGCCCAGGCTCTGCAACCCCACTTCCCTGAAGCCCAGCTTCAGGTCTACGGTCAATTCCAAACCGCCTCCTTAATTTGGCAGGAAGACGCAGCCCTGGCGGATTTTGCGATGGATATTGCCACCGCCAGAAGTGAATTTTACCCCTACCCAGCAGCCAATCCAGAAGTCTCTGCTAGCTCCATCCGCCAAGATCTCTATCGCCGAGACTTTACGGTCAATGCCCTTGCAGTTCGCCTCACCGCTGCCCCTAATGCAGCTGCCTCAACCCCAAATCGCCCAACCAGCGAACTGCTGGACTTTTTTGGCGGCTTAGAGGATCTACAGCTGCGGCGCATCCGGGTGCTTCACCCCAATAGCTTTGTAGAAGATCCTACCCGCATTTTTCGGGCCATTCGGTTTGCAACTCGGCTTAACTTTACCCTCGACCCGCAAACTGAGGCATACATTCACCATGCGATCGCCAGCGGCATCTACCAGCAGATTCAGAATCATACGGTCAAAGCGCCTGCGTTGCAGTCGCGGTTACGCAATGAACTCAAATACATCTTGCGGTTGTCCAATTGGCCCGATGCCGTGAACCTGATGGCAAATCTAGGGGCGCTCCAGTGTATCCATCCGGATTTACACCTGACGCCCCCCTGGTGGTCGCGGGTGAAATTAGCCTGTCAGTGGCTCGATCACTTTCAGCTAGGTTCCAAATCCCTCTCGCAATGGGGACTGATTTTAGAGCTGCTGCTTCTGCTGTTGCCCCATTCTGAGCGCATCACTGCCGCCACCCAGCTCCATTTGTCGGAACCGACCCTGGCCAGACTTCAGGGTTTCGATACAGCCCACAGCCAAATCGCCTCTGAATTGCAGCAGCCAAGTTCCCCGAGCGCGGTCGTCCAAACCCTGGCGGCCTATGAAGTGCCGCTCTTAATTGAGATTGCGCCCTACTTGGCAGTGCCAAGCCGTCGCCAGCTCTGGCGGTACCTGCAAGATTGGCGGTGGGTGACGCCGCCCCTGTCTGGCAATGATCTCATCGCGCTGGGCTATAGCCCTGGGCCAGCGTTCAAAACGCTCTTGACCTCCCTCCTGAAGGCCACCCTAGACGGCAAGATCTATACCAGGCAAGACGCGATCGCCTATCTGCGAAGCCACAGCCCAGATGACAAGTCTTAGAGGTTAGCCCTCGTGCCCTTGTCTACTGATAGGGTTGCAGCAGCCGACAGACCTCCGCATCACTGGTTTGATTAAAGCGGGCATACCACTGACCAACCGCCTGAAAGGGCGTGGGTTTGACCAAGCAGACAACAGTATCAGCCAGGGTTTGTAACGCTTCACAAACATCGGGGGGGCCAACGGGAACGGCCACCGCAACCTGGGCCGGATGATGGGGAGCGATCGCCTGCAATGCAGCCTTCATGGTGGCCCCCGTAGCCATGCCATCATCCACCACAATCAGGGAGCGCCCCTGGAAATGATAGGCTGGCTGGCCCGGACGATAGAGGCGATCGCGGCGCATCAGTTCCCGCCACTCCCGCGCGGTCACTGCCTCCAGGTCTGCCTCTGAAATCCGACAGTCCGCCACGATATCTAAATTGAGCACCCTTGTGCCGTCGCTGGCGATCGCACCCAGCGCTAGTTCTGGGTGTCCTGGCACCCCCAGCTTGCGAACCAGCAACACATCCAGCGGTGCATAAAGCACCTGGGCGATCGCTGCGGCCACAGGCAACCCACCTCTGGGCAATCCTAGAATCAGCAGCCCTGGGCGATGGACAAAGTGCTGTAATTCTTGGGCCAGACAGTGCCCAGCATGAACTCGATCTTGAAATGTGGGGCCAGTGAGTTGAGACGCCATTGGGAACTCCCTCTCAATCTAGGGATGGAAACTCCTGACTTCGCCCCAACATCTTGACTACTTACAGCAGCTTAAGGCAGCAGTAAAAACTGTTTTCACGCACAAGTGCCACGATGTTGACGAGATTCAATGCAGTTCTCCACCCAAGAAATGAGCCAGCCGTTAACTCCCTGATCCTGGTACGCCATCAGAAAATTCTGTCTAGCTCTTAACTCCAGCATAACCGACCCCCAAAGGAGCGATCACCCCGAGGGACTCAGCCTTGCCGAGCGACTAGCCCGTGTAAAACACCCTGGTAAATTTTTGGACATGGGCCAAGCCATCCTCTAGGGTTGCGATCAGCTGCTGGCATCCTGACTGCTCTTGTTTTTGTGCCTTCTCTTCTAGCTGCTTTGCTAGCAGGTTCATAAAAGCCGCCCCCACGTTATAGCTGGCAATGGTAATTTGGCTTGCAGTTTGTTTGAGGGCCGCAAATTCTTGGTCAGACAACGCCTGACGCGCCTGCTGAAGATACTTGGCGATCGAACTGACATAGGACTGGAGCAGTTCAGACTCAAAACTCCGATCTTGCCCCGATAGCCCCTGTAGATAACCCAGATTGATAGGCTGATCCTGCATAAAGATCAGCGTAAATTCGCTGGCGCTGCCAATCCCGATTTGATCGCCAAACTGAAGCAGATGCGCTTGCTGTTGGGGTAAGGGAATCCCGTTAATAAACGTGCCATTGGTGCTGCCCAAATCCTCAATAAAGACCTGGCCATTTTTCATGAACAATCGGGCATGCTGGCGCGAGACATACTTGGCTTCTGGTAGGTTGCGAAAATCCAGGTCTGGGGTGAACGTCTCACTGCGCTTTCCCAACAGGAGCGAATCGGAAATGGCTGGCAGCTCCATAAATTGATTGCTCTGCTGATGAAAGAGCCTGATTCGCTCCCCAGAGAATGTCGTGGCTGGAGAATCGTCCATCCCTAAAAAAGCTGAAATCTCGGTGCCTTGATCCACTAAGTTCGTGGTGGTTTCATCTTTGCCCTCTGCCTCCTTCGAATGGATCTGCAGTCCACAGTGGTAGCAGTAGTTCGCAAAGGGAAACAGGCTCGCGCCACAGCCCGTGCAAAACGACACCAGGGAAAAGTCTTGCTGGCAAGCTGTGCAGGTGGCGGCATCCATCCCATTGAAATGTAAACAAGCCGGACAAAGTTGCATTTGTGTCATTGCGGTGGAATCATCTCACGGGTGTTTGTGCTGAACGAGGATGGGTTGAACGAGGATGGGTTGAACGAGGCTGCGGCCAACTCGTGCCGATCACTGCCTGCAAAAATTTGTCCTCATTCTACCCAGTCTGCACCCCCGCATCTGACTCCCGCGCAGGGGGAAACCTGTAGCTGTTGCTCGCCCTTGGGACAGACTCTAAAAATATTGATTCGGGGCCTTGAGTGCGGGAAGCACCACAGAGCGGTAAAATAAGTTGCCGATTATTCATGGCGTGACAAAGGTTCATGATTTCAAGTAACGACTTTCGATCCGGTGTCAGTATCGAATTAGACGGCTCAGTCTGGCGCGTTGTTGAATTTCTGCACGTCAAGCCAGGGAAAGGGGCTGCCTTCGTCCGAACCAAGCTGAAAAATGTACAGACCGGCAGCGTTGTAGAACGAACGTTTCGAGCCGGGGAAACGGTTCCCCAAGCAACCCTCGATAAGCGGGTCATGCAGCACACCTATAAAGAGGGTGAGCAGTATGTCTTTATGGATATGGAATCCTACGAAGAGGCCAGTCTCAGCACCGACCAAATTGGCGATCGCGTCAAGTACCTCAAGGAAGGGATGGAGGTCAACGTCGTGCGCTGGGGCGAACAGGTATTGGAAGTAGAACTACCCAATTCAGTAGTCCTCGAAATTACCGAAACAGATCCGGGCGTTAAGGGAGACACCGCAACCGGTGGAACAAAGCCAGCCATTGTGGAAACTGGGGCGCAAATTATGGTGCCGCTGTTCTTATCGGTGGGAGAGCGCATCAAAATTGATACCCGTAATGACTCCTATTTGGGTCGTGAATAAGGAAAGCAATTGTGGAATTTGACCTCAATCAAGTCCGTGAGCTATTGGCCATTCTCAATCAAACCGATATTGAGGAACTCAGTCTCAAAAGCAGTGACTTTGAATTGACGATCCGGAAGGGAGTCCCTGCTATTTCAGTGATGCCGACGTCGGGGGGAGCCGCTGAAGCCAATCTGTCTCCCCAGCCAGTCGCTGAGGCCACTGGGGGCGCGCCGTCCAAGGTTCCAACCGTCGATAAAAGCTGGGTAGAAGTAACTTCTCCGATGGTGGGCACCTTTTATCGAGCCCCTGCCCCAGATGAACCTTCTTTTGTCGAGGTGGGAGACGTGGTGCGCCGGGGTCAAACAATCTGCATTATTGAGGCGATGAAGCTCATGAATGAGCTGGATGCAGAGATTGGCGGCGAGGTCATGGAAATTCTAGTCGAGAACGGTAAGCCTGTCGAATTTGGCCAGCCGTTGATGCGGGTGAAGCCTTCCGCCTAAACATTATTCTTCAACTTCAGTTCTGGCACGAATGCTGCCGTCAGGCATGATGGTGTTCACCAGGATGGCATCGGTTAAATCTGCTTGGTAGAGGTGCGCCCCCCATAAATCGGCTCCGCTAAGGTCGGCCCCACGGAGGTTGGCCTGCTGGAGGTTGGCGTAGCGCAGCTTGGCTCCTTTTAAGATGGAGTGGCTCAGGGTGACCTGCTGGAGGTTGGCGTAGCATAACGAGGCACCGGTTAAGTCCGCAGAACTGAGCAGGGCATGGCAAAGACTCGCACGCTCTAGACTGGCACCGCTTAAGTTGACGCTAATGAGCTTTGCTTTATCCAGATTGACATGGTCAAGGTTCGCACAGAGTAGATTGGTGCCATGCAGGAGGGCATTGCCTAAGTTGGCATGGCTGAGGTTAATATGACTGAGCTCCATGAGGCTCAGGTTCATGTTCTGAAGATTTGCCTTTGAGAAGCGACGGACGCCCTTGGTATATCGTTGCAGTAATGTTTGAGCGTCCATAGCAGATTGAGCTTGACCTCAAGAATAGAGTAAACAGCGCTGATGCCTGGAGAGTAATTTAACCAAGATGCTATCGGGTCAATCTTCCAGCAATTTAATTTTTGGCGAGCAGCGATGGTGCTCCCTCGTCAGCCACAGTTGCTAAACTAAACTGGGTTTCGGGGCCAATGAGTTGGCCCATGAGCGGACGCAACCCTATTTTCATTCTGACAGGGTTTATGTCAATCCGACCGAGGGCGATCGCCTAACGTTGATTGAACCATCACGGATTGTTACAGATTGTTGCGTCGCGTGCAAATTCGTGATCCCTGACGCAGGATATGGGAGAGGTTTATTGACCCAGTCGGACTTCTCAAGCAGCCGGCATTGTTTTTAGGGAGGGGGCAGAATGCTCTGTCTAACCTGTCAGCGTCAAGCTGACTGTTTAATTCAGCAACTGGCAGCAGCGGATAGCGCTGTTCGTGAGTTGATGCAGCAATTAAAGCACTGCGATCGCCATTTGGCCTCAGGGTCAGGAACTCAGGAAAGTCCCCTCAAGACCTAGGGCTGTCATGGAAAGGCTCATCAGGTTCACAGGCCCCAATACTGACCCAGGTGCTGGTGCCATCTCGCCAATGTTCTTTTTTCCAGATCGGTGCCTGATGTTTTAGGGTGTCGATTGCGTGCTGGCAAGCTGCGAAGGCTTCACCTCGGTGGGGGCATCCCACTGCCACCAAGACGCTAATCTCGCCGATGTGCAGGCGACCTGTCCGGTGGAAAATGACCACACGGTTCACAGCAGGCCATTGCTGCCTGAGGTCGTGGGTAATTTGTGCAAAGACTTGGAGGGCCATGGGTTCGTAGGCCTGATATTCTAAAAAAGCTACGGGGCGGCCCCCCGTTTGTTCGCGCACGGTGCCACTCATCACCACAACGGCCCCGTTCTTCGCGTCATCGGCTAGGGCATAAGCTTCGCTCACTGAGAGCGGTGCAAAGGTGATACGGCAATGATCGAGGGCAGGCTCGGTAGACTCTACCGCTGGGCCTGTCCTCAGTTTTGATCCGGTCACGTTTGATCCGGTCACGTCAAAGGCTCCTCGTGCATCGCCGGGTTTAACGATCCGGGTGAGGCTATGTTCACGCCCCCCCCTGGGATATTCGTTCTTTTAGGTTAAACAATAGCGCTGCTTTAGGGCGGCTACCGCTTCTTCTCGGTCATCGAAATGAATTTTTTCAGTGCCTAAAATCTGATAGTCTTCATGGCCTTTCCCCGCAATTAGAATTGTGTCCCCTGGCTGCGCCTCTAAGATGGCTTGGGCAATCGCGGTTCGGCGATCGCCTTCTACTATTGGCTGCACCGTCTTCGGAATCCCCTCAACAACATCCGCCAAGATTTTCTGCGGATCTTCTGTGCGGGGGTTATCAGAGGTCACCACAACGCGGTCGGCTAGGGTCGCCGCAATGCTGCCCATTTTGGGCCGCTTGGTACGATCGCGATCGCCGCCACAGCCAAACACACACACCATCTGGCCTTTCACGAAGGGCCGAGCCGCTTTTAAGAGGTTTTCTAGGCTATCAGGGGTGTGGGCATAATCCACCACCACGCTCACATCTTGCTGGGGCT
>CAZXWR010000027.1:7372-21746 GCA_964644325.1 uncultured bacterium | reverse complement strand
TGGAAATTGATGATGTCTCTGGAGATACAGTGGGCACAACGGGCGTCCAGCCTCCCTTTGACACCCCTATTCCGTTGGATGGCACGACAGGGAATGACACAGCTCCCTTTGTGACGGGGGCACCCGATGCCAACGGAGACAATTTTCAATTTGGCGTGGGTTGGTCTGGCACCCCTGACGTTGCAGGCAGTATTGTCTCCAAGACCTATGGCCTAAACGCAGAAAAGCTGCCAGCGACCGTCGATAACACCGGCATCTATCGGTTGATGTATGAAACGCTGTTCGATGAAGCGCTAGACCCACCTGCGGGAGTTCCCGATTCCATCACACCACCGCCTGCACCGACACAGGCCACAGGCAATGTTATTTTTATTCACCCCGATGGCACCAGTCCGTCTCACTATGCAGCGGCACGCTTTGCCTCGGTTGGCCCAGATGGCCGACTGAATTGGGACAACATGACGGATGCTGGGGTCTATCTCGGTCACATGGACGACCGCGTTGTGGGTACCTCCAATGGGGGGGCCGTCGCCCACGCCTATGGCATCAAACCGTTTTCAGGGAGTTATGGGTTGGACGAGAACGGAAATCCCTACACGTCCCTTTCCGGTCAACCGGGGATAACCCTCATGGAAGAGGCGATCGCCGCGGGTAAGCCCACTGCCGTAATCAATTCTGGCATCATTGCCGAACCTGGCACGGGCGTCTTTTTAGCCGATGTCGAAAGCCGCAGCGATGTCACCGGGATTACCGCCGAGATTGTGGAATCTGGGGTCGATGTGATCATGGGCGGGGGTGAAATTCAATATCTGCCCTTCGGAACGGTGGGCCGCTTTGGGCAAGAAGGGGTTCGTGAGGATGGCCGCAACCTGATCGCCGAGGCAGAAGCCATGGGCTACACCGTGGTTTATACCCGGGAAGACCTAGAAAACTTACCGGCAGATACTGAGAAAGTCTTAGGGATTTTCGCGGCGGAAGACACCTACAACGACACAACCGAAGCGAATTTGATTCAAGACGGCTTTGTGGATGAGAATGGCGAGCTGATTCTCTACGGTCAGCCGGGGAATGAAAATCCGCCAACGGTCGCAGAGATGCTCCAGGCCACCCTGGGGCTCAATAAGTTCAGTCAGGCTGAAAACGGCTTTTTTGTCGTTCTCGAAGAAGAAGGTTCTGACAACTTCCCCAACAATAATAATGGGGCTGGAACCATTGAAGCGGTGTTAAGGGCTGATGATGCCATTGGC
This sequence comes from uncultured bacterium, assembly GCA_964644325.1. Lineage (GTDB taxonomy): Bacteria > Cyanobacteriota > Cyanobacteriia > Thermosynechococcales > Thermosynechococcaceae > CAZXWR01. The sequence continues at coordinate 20,499 of CAZXWR010000027.1, read as the reverse complement.
GTTGCCCAAGACTTTGTGAAAAACGTCAACCCCAATACCTTAGTCCTCACGGCTGCCGATAGTGATGCCGGTGGCTTAGAGGTCATTGATGTGAGTTCAGAGAGCGACACGGTCGGCACCATTGGAGTTCAATCTACCCTGACCTCCTTTGGCCCGGATGCGGATGGGATACCCGTGCCTCTGGATGGCACCACAGGCAACGATACGGCCCCGTTTTCCACAGGAGCTCCTGATGCGGATGGCGATAATTTTGACTTTGGCCTGGCCTACGTCAGCACATCCGATGTGTCCGGCAGCATTGTTTCCAAAGCCTACGGCTTGAATTCTGACCTACTGACCCCAACGGTCGACAACACCGATATGTACCGAATTATGTATCGGACGCTCTTTGGGGTTGCACCTGAAGATGCAGGTGCTGCTGAACTTGAAGGCTTTGCTGCCCTCCCTGCCGATACCTTCGCCGATGGCCCTCCCGCGGGTGGCGACAATGGCAGTGGGGCTCCCATTGAGGCCAATGGCCGCACCGGCCCCTTTGATGGACAACCGATTCAGGGTTTTAGTGGCGTCCAGTTTGCCGACAATGATGGCAGCTTTTGGTTCCTCTCCGATAACGGCTTTGGTTCTAAAGCCAACAGCTCTGACTATCTGCTGCGTCTGTATAAGGTAGACCCTAACTTTGCGGGTTCTGAGGGTGGCGATGGCAGTGTGACCGTAGAAGACTTTATCCAGCTGGCCGACCCGAATGGCCTGATTCCCTTCGATATCCAAAACGGGGACACCAGCGATCGCCTGCTGACCGGATCTGACTTTGACATCGAGTCTTTTGTGATTGATGCCAATGGCGACATCTGGGTGGGGGATGAGTTTGGTCCCTATCTACTGCACTTTGACAGCAGTGGCGTGCTGGTCGATGCCCCTGTTCCCACCCCTAACCTCGTCGACCTCAATACCCTCAACGGTCAAGATCCCATCGTCATTGGTCACCGGGGGGCAAGCGGGGTGCTGCCGGAGCATACCCTGGAGGCCTACCGGGTGGCGATCGCCCAGGGTGCCGACTTCATCGAGCCCGACCTAGTGATCACCAAGGACGGGGTTTTGATTGCTCGCCACGAGCCCCTCCTGGATGACACCACCAACGTTGCGGATGTCTTCGGCCCCGAGCGGATGGCCACGAAGATTCTGGATGGCGTGGAGACCACGGGCTACTTTGCCGAAGACTTCACCCTCGCTGAAATCAAAATGCTGCGGGCCGTGCAGTCTCGCGACTTCCGCTCCCAGGTGTTTAACGGCGCCTTTGAAATCCCCACCCTCCAAGAAGTCATTGAGATGGTGCAGGAGGTTGAAGCCCAAACGGGTCAGAAGATTGGCATCTACCCCGAAACCAAGCACCCTACCTTTTTTGATTTGCAGGGTCTGTCCCTAGAAGAGCCGCTGATCGCCACCCTCCAAGAAACCGGGTTCACCGATCCCGATCGCCTCTTTATCCAGTCCTTTGAGTTCCAGAACCTGATTGAACTCCAGACCCTGCTGGATGCTGAGGGCCTGGGCGAAATTCCCCTGGTGCAGCTCTACGGCAATACCACCGCGAGCGCAAATCCCGACGAAACCTTCTCAGTTCCCTACGACATTCGCTACAACATTAAGCAAGGCAATGATTTAGCGGCGATCTATGGCCAAGATTTCTTAGATGCCGCCGAAAGCGGCCTCTCCGAAAACACAACCTATCGAGATCTCGACAGTGCTGAATTCTTACAGGTCATCAGTGCCAAGTATGCAGAGGGTGCTGGCCCCTGGAAAAACAACATCCTGCTGCGGGAGGCAATCGATACACCCGTTGACGGGAACGGCGATGGCGTGGCCGAAATTTCCAGTCAGCTCACGGGTGAAGTGACCCCATTCATTCAAGACGCCCACAGTGCTGGACTCCTGGTACATCCCTATACCTTGCGCGACGAAGAGCGCTTTTTAACCCTCAACCCTGACGGTACCCCCCAAACCCCAGAAGCAGAAGTCGAGCAGCTCATTGAGCTAGGGGCGGATGGTTTCTTTACGGACTTCCCCGATACAGGGGATGCGGTGCGAGATCAGCTGGTGGCGGATCAGGTGCGATCGCCCGATAATCCAGCGGTGCTCTCTGGAGATGCGATCGCCAACTTGCCGCGCTCCCGAGGCTTTGAGGGCATGGCCATCACCCCCGATCGTCAGACGCTATATCCCATGCTAGAGGGAACTGTCGATGGCGACCCCACGGGTTCACTCCGTATCTATGAATTTGATGTGGCTTCTAGCACCTATCAGGGGTTGGTTGGTCTTTACGAACTCGAAGATCCCAGTCATGCGATCGGTGACTTCACCGTGATCAACGACCGCGAATATCTCGTCATTGAACGGGATGGTGGCCAAGGCGATACAGCAGCCTTCAAGAAAATCTTTAAGGTGGATCTCTCCGAAGTGGACGGCAATGGTTTTGTCCAAAAGGACGAGCTGGTTGATTTACTCAACATCCAAGATCCCAATGACCTGAATGGGGATAGCAGTACTGCCTTTGATTTTCCCTTCGTCACCATTGAAAACGTCCTCGTTATAGATGAGAACACCATTTTGGTTGCCAATGACAACAACTATCCCTTCTCGGTGGGACGCGGGCCAGATATTGACAACAACGAAATCATTCAGTTGCAGCTGGATCAACCCCTCGACCTCGATCCTCGGGTCGGGCTGGCTGGACTAACTCCCGTTAAGAATGAAATCCTGGGTACCCGGCGCAGTGATTTCCTCAGGGGCACGCCAGAGGCGGATTTCATTCAAGGACTGAAGGGGGAAGATACCATCTTTGGTCGCGGCGGGGATGATGAAATTGAGGGCGGGCCGGGAGCTGACTTCGTTCGAGGCGGCGCGGGCAACGACCGGATTCATGGCAATCAAGGGGCAGATAACCTGTTTGGCGGCGCGGGCAACGACATCATTGATGGGGGCCGGGGTCGGGATCTCATCCTGGGCAACCAGGGGGATGATTTACTGCTCGGAGGTAAGGGCGGCGATCGCATTTTTGGTGGCCCTGGCAACGACATCATTGATGGCGGCCTTGGCCCCAATATTCTGTTGGGGGAAGGAGGAGCTGACCTGTTTATCTTGGATATTGGCCAAGGACGCGATCGCATTCTGGACTATCAGATTGATCAGGATAGTTTCGGTCTTGTCGGCGGATTAGGGGTCGAGCAACTGGGCGTTTCCAATAAACGGGGCAACACGGTCATCAAGTTCTTGGAAACCAATGAAACCTTGGCCATCCTGGAAGGGGTTACGGTCGGTCTCGGAGAACTAACCTTTACACCCTACTCACCCATTGCCTAAATTCTGACAGCTCAGGATCGTGAATTAAATCAGATCGGTCATTAAGAGATTGTTTCGCCCTCACCCCAGCCCTCTCCCACTTTGGGAGAGGGAGCAAGAGTCCGATTCCCCTTCTCCCAACTTGGGAGTAGACCGCAGGGCGTGCGAAGCAGGGGTTAGGGGATGAGGGCGAGAATCTCGACGTTCATAAATTTGCGTTCCTGAGAGGCGACACAAAAACGCCGGAGAAAAGCAGCAATGCCCCTCATGCAGGGGCATTGCTGCTTTTATTTGGGTTTACCGTTTACCGCTTGTTGACATCGCAGCTTAATAAAGCACCCAGGTATCTTTACTACCGCCCCCCTGGGACGAATTCACCACCAGTGAACCGCGCTTCAGGGCAACTCGGGTGAGGCCACCCGGCTGGACGTAAATATCTTTGCCGTAAAGGATGTAGGGCCGGAGATCCACATGACAGCCTTCAATGTCCTCCCCAATTAGGGTGGGCACCCGCGATAAACAAAGGGTGGGCTGGGCAATATAGTTGCGCGGGGTCGCCTGAATTTTGGCAGCGAAGGACTGGCGTTCGGCTTCCGTGGCGTGGGGGCCGACCAGCATGCCATAGCCCCCTGCCTCGTTGGCTGACTTCACCACGAGCTTGTCCAGGTTCTCCAACACGTAGGCCATATCCTGGGGTCGCCAGCAGAGATAGGTGGGGACGTTGGCCAAAACCGGGTCTTCCCCCAGGTAGTAGCGAATCATCTCGGGCACAAAGGCATAAATCACCTTGTCATCTGCCACCCCAGTCCCCGGCGCATTGGCGATCGCCACCCGTCCAGAGCGATACACCTCCATCAGCCCCGGCACTCCCAGCATGGAATCGGCGCGGAATTCCGTCGGATCCAAGAAATCATCATCGATCCGGCGATAGATCACGTCTACGCGCTGGAGTCCCTTGGTGGTGCGCATCTGGAGATAGCCATCCGCCACCACCAAATCGCGCCCCTCCACCAGCTCAATCCCCATTTGCTGAGCTAGAAATGAATGTTCAAAGTAAGCGGAATTGTAGACACCGGGGGTCATGACCACCACCGTAGGCTGATCAATGGGTTCCGGCACCAGATGCAGTAAGGCTTCCAGCAAGCGGCCCGGATATTCATCCACGGGCTGAATCGACATCTCGCGAAAGACTTGGGGGAAGGTGTTTTTCATCACCCGTCGATTTTCGAGCACGTAGGAAATGCCCGACGGACAGCGCATGTTGTCTTCCAGGACATACCACTGCCCATCGCGATCGCGCACCAAATCTGTCCCCGTGATGTGGCACCACACCCCCTGCGGCGGATTGAGGCCGATGCAGGGCTTCAAGAACCCAGTGGCTGACAAAATCAGTTCAGCGGGAATATGACCGTCTTTGATAATTTTTTGGTCGTGGTAGATATCGTCAATAAACAGGTTTAGAGCCTGAATGCGCTGCCGCAGTCCCCGTTCCAAGTAGTCCCACTCTTGCGGGGCAATAATCCGGGGAATCACATCAAAGGGAAAGATGCGCTCGGTGCCCTCTTCATTGCCATAGACATTAAACGTCGCCCCCAGCTTGTGCAGTTCTCGCTGGGCCGCTGCCTGGCGCTGCATCAATTCACCGGGCGGAAGCTGGTGAATGCGATCTACCAACTGCTGCCCCTGTGGACGGGGTGCATCTTTACTGGCAAAAAGTTCATCGTAGAAATCGCCAGGTTCATAATCGTCGAAGCGCATAGCACACCCGCTTTTGTGGAATATTGATGCTCCTGTCATACTACAGAAGACAAGGCAATCTAGATCTGTAGTATTTGATACCACCGATCCAGAATACTGCTCCAGAATACCGGGCGCAGCTCCCCCGAGTGCTCAAGACAGTCCGTTCCCGCTTTTGGGTAGAGCTGACTATAGTGGTAGTACGCCAGTACACCTGATGGGCCAGTGCACCTTAGACGTGGGTGCCATTACACCGTAGATCGGGGTGTAGGCAAACTGGTAGTAACCTATTTCTGTTCTTTCTCGATTCACCGGGCCTTGTTTTGTCTCATGCTGACTCACCTTCGCGATATCACCGCAAAACTAGCGCCCCGTCTCATTGAAATTCGTCGTCACCTGCACAGTCACCCAGAACTCAGCGGTCAAGAGCATCAAACCTCTGCCTATGTTGCGGGCGTCCTGTCTTCCTGTGGACTTCAGGTCAGAGAAGGCGTGGGTAAGACAGGTGTAGTGGCTGACTTGGCCGGGACAGCGCCGAACACACGCTGTCTCGCGATCCGCACTGATATGGACGCGCTACCCATTCAGGAACGAACAGACTGTGATTTTGCGTCGCGGAATCCGGGCATCATGCATGCCTGTGGCCATGATGTGCACACAACGGTGGGCTTGGGGACAGCCATGGTGCTGGCGGAGTTGCGATCGCACCTCCCTGGCCCCGTGCGCTTTTTGTTTCAACCCGCCGAGGAAACGGCCCAGGGTGCCAGCTGGATGATTGCCGATGGGGCCATGGCCGGGGTGAGCAATGTTTTATCGCTCCATGTCTTTCCCAGCATCATGGCCGGATCGATTGCCGTGCGCTACGGGGCATTGACAGCAGCAGCAGACAATTTTGAACTCACGATTATCGGGGAATCCGGTCACGGTGCCCGTCCCCATGAGGCGATTGACGCCATCTGGATTGCAGCCCAGGTGATCACATCCCTCCAGCAGGCCATCAGCCGCACCCACAACCCCCTCCATCCGCTGGTGCTCACCGTGGGTCAAATTACGGGGGGACGCGCCCCCAATGTCATCGCCGACCAGGTCTCCCTGAAAGGCACAGTGCGATCGCTCCATCCCGAGACCCATGCGGGTCTACCAGAGTGGATTGAAACGATTATTGCCAGTATCTGCCAGCCCTACGGCGCAAAATACCACTTCAACTACGAACGGGGCGTGCCCTCCGTGCATAACGACCCCAACCTGACCCAGCTCATCGAAACGGCCGCCCGCTCTGTCCTGGGGGGCGATCGCGTTCAGGTGTTGCCCGATCCATCCTTGGGGGCCGAAGACTTTGCCCTGTTCTTAGAGCAGGCTCCGGGTGCCATGTTTCGGCTGGGCGTCGGTCATGCTGACCAGCCCAACTATCCCCTCCACCACCCGCGGTTCACCGTGGATGAGCAGGCTATTGTCACCGGGGTTTTAACCCTGGCAGCCGCCACCTGCCACTACTGGGGCTGCCTCGATACCAGCCTAGCTGTCCTTTCGCCAACGGCCACCCCCATCACCTCGCGCCAAAACGCAGCAGACTTGCGTTGAACCCAGCAATCGCCCTCGATGATTCCAGAATCCACTACACTAGCGGAGGTTTTCGTTATGGATATCTGGGAGGGTAACGCCGCTTGCTGAAGAAACTGAGTATTCAATCCAAGATGACGTTGATGCTGCTGGTTGTAAGCATCAGCTCGATCTTAGTCATTGCTTTTGTGGGCTACCGCAGCGGCAAAGCAGCGCTCACCCAAAGCATTTTTAATCAGCTCACCAGCCTCAGAGAAACCAAGCGGCAAGAGGTGCAAACCTACACCCAGACCATTCAGGGGCAGGTGCGAACCCTCAGCCAAGATCCCACCCTTGCACGTGCGATGCAGGCCTATAAAACGGCGTATCAAGAACTCAAAGCGAAACCGACTGCAACTTCATGGCAAACGGCCATCGGCCAGTATTATCGCGATCAGTACATTCCTAAATTAGCCGCCAATGTTGAAGGTAGACCAGATCCTGTTTCCTATCAGCCGAAGACCGCCGCTGAGCAGTATATACAGTACCACTACGTGATTAAGAGCGACGATTTTGAACAGAAAGCCGCCGTGGATGACCCCCGCGATGGCTCAAGCTACAGTACCTGGCATCGTCAGTTCCACCCCTTCCTGCGCGCCTTTGTCGAAGAATTTGGCTATGAAGACCTATTCTTGATTGATCCCGATACGGGGGATGTCATCTACACCGTGTACAAAGGGGTTGATTTTGCAACCAACTTGAAGGACGGGCCATTTGCGCAGAGTACCTTGGCCCAGGTCTACCAGGATATTGTCCAAAACGGTGAGCCCAGCTATCTGGCCGCGACTGACTTTGCCCCTTACCGACCCTCCTACAGTGAACCCGCCGCCATGATGGCCAGTCCCATCTATGACCAGGGCAAAATGATTGGCATTGTCGCCCTCCAGCTTTCAGCGGCGGAGATCAATAAAGTGATGACCTACGACCAGCGCTGGCAGCAGGTCGGCCTGGGTCAGACTGGAGCCACCTACCTGGTTGGCCCCGACTACTTAATGCGGTCTGACTCGCGCACCTTCACAGAACGCCCGGAACGGTTTTTTGAACTGTTGCGCGCCCAGGGATATGCCGCAGACCAATTGGCGCGCATTGAGCGCCTAGGAACCACTATCCTTCAGCAAGAAGTGCGGGTGCCGGAGGTTGAGCAGGCCCTTGAGGGTAAAAGTGGGGCCGTTATCACCCAAGACTATTTGGGCGTTCCCGTCTTAAATGCCTACGCGCCCCTCAACCTGCAGCACTTTAACTGGGTGATTTTAGCGGAGATTGACGTAGCCGAGGCTTTTGCGCCCATCCGCGAGTTTCAAAAGCGCGTATTAATTTCGACCGTCGTCATTACGCTGTTCATTACCCTGATTGCCATGCGGCTGGCCCATGTGTTTGTGCATCCGCTGCAAATGCTGACCCAGGGATTTCGGAAACTGGAGAAGGGCGATACGGATACGCGCGTGAATGTGAAAACCAAAGATGAATTTGGGGAACTCGCCCAGTCCTTCAATGAAATGGTGCAGAGTCTACGCCACAAAACCCAGCAGGTGCAGGAGAAAAACGAGGAAAATGAAGCCTTACTTCAGAGCATTCTGCCTGGCCCTGTTGCGCAGCGGATTAAACAAGGGGAGGAGAATATTGCCGATAGCTTTTCAAACGTGACGGTATTATTCACGGATCTGGTGGGGTTTTCAGACCTCGCCGAGCGTGTGACGGCCGATGAAATTGTCACCCTCTTAAATCGATTGGTGAGCGCTTTCGATGAAGCTGCCGAACGCCACGGCGTCGAGAAGGTTAAAACCATTGGCAGCAGCTATATGGCCGTGAGTGGCCTATCGGTGCCTCGACTCGACCATACAAAACGAGTCATGGACTTTGCCGTTGAAATGATTCGGATCGTGCAGCGGTTTAATCAAACTCAGCAGACCCATCTTGAAGCCCGAGTCGGTCTAAATTCTGGGCCAGTGGTCGCAGGCATTATTGGGCGCAGTAAGTTTATCTATGACTTGTGGGGCGATACGGTCAACGTGGCCTATCACATGCAGGCAAAAGGGGAGGCCAATGCAGTGCAGGTGACCGCCACGGTTTATGAACAGCTGAAGGGCTTCTATGATTTTGAACTCAAGGGCAAAGTTGAGGTCGGTCAAAGAAACCTCGTTGAAGCTTGGTTACAGCGAGCTTAACGCGAAGATTGCCCTGACCGTGAACGCTGACCGTGAGCGCTAACCATGAAAAATACTGCATGAAGACTCTGCTGCATCAATACAAAGTGAAGGTATGACATCATCTTTCTTTCAGCAGCCCTGGCTGCTCTGGAGCTTTGCCTTAATGGTTGGCTTTCCGCTCTGTATGGTGTTGCTCAATGAAAGCATCATGCGCCTGCGGAAACGGGGCAAGGCGCTGGCTAACCCGCTAGTGATTGTGCGGAACTGGGTGTTACCGATTCTGGCGCTGTTTTTGCTGCTGACCCGCATCTTAGGGCTGAGCGAAGCGCAAACGTCGATTCGGCTGGTACAGACAGCGCTGCTGCTGGTGACGATTCACCTGTCGCTGTCGTTGGTCAACGTGCTGCTGTTTGTGGAAGCAGGATCCAATACCTGGCAGGCCCAAGTCCCCAAGTTACTGCGCGATTTAACCCGCTTTTTCTTGATTTTGGTGGGGACAGCGCTAGTGCTGTCAACGGTTTGGAAAGCCGATTTAGGTGGATTATTGACGGCCTTGGGCGTCAGCTCCATTGTGATTGGCCTAGCGCTGCAAGATACGCTGGGCAACCTTTTTGCCGGGATTGCGCTACTGTTCGGTCGCCCTTTTAAGGTGGGAGACTGGCTTCAGGTGGGGGAAACCATCGGCAAAGTCCATGAAGTAAACTGGCGGGCGGTGCATTTGATGACCCGTGAACAAGAAATGCTGATTGTGCCGAACTCGGTTCTGGCGAAGGAAATTTTTACCAACTTTAACCGCCCGCTGCGGATGCATGTCGAACCCGTGGATATTGGATTTTCCTATGACGACCCACCCAATAAGGTGAAACAGGTGCTCAAGGAGGCAGCCCTCGCAACCAAGGGTGTGCTCCCTAAGCCAGAACCTGTCGTGCAGACCCTGAACTATGGGGATTCTTCGATTGACTATCGGGTGCGGCTATTCTTGGCAGACTATTCCAAGGTGCCCCAGATTCGGGATGAATTTATGACCCGGATCTGGTACGCAACCCAGCGCTATAGTCTCAATATTCCGTTCCCCATTCGGACGGTGTTCCATGAGCAAATTTCCCGGATTTCCCGCTCAGAAAAAATTGCTCAGACCACGGCAGAACTGCGATCGCTCCCTTGGTTTGCCGCCATTGACCCCGACACCTTGGCAGATCTAGTCCAGGATGTGTCGATTCAGACTTTTGGGAAGGGCGATCGGGTGATTGAACAGGGGCAGTCGGATGTGAAACTTCACCTCATTCTCTCCGGGAAGGCTAAGGTAACCGCTCAGGATCCTGCCAATATTGAGCGGGAGGTGACCACCCTAGGGCGGGGAGAGTTCTTTGGCACGCTATCCCTGCTGGGCAATGAGCCCTGTCCCAACTCCATCACGGCGCTGGAAGACATTGAGGCCGCTGTGTTTGATACCGAAGCCCTGCATATTTTGTTGGCCCGAACCCCGCAGCTCGCTCGTGACCTGGGTGAGCTGATTGAAACCCGCCGCAAATCTATCCGGCTGGCAACTCAAGCCAGGTCATTTAACCCATCGATGCCAGCCCCCAAGCATTAGCGGCTCGCCTTGCCGTGCAGCGCTATGACCCTAAATTCGGGTGACTCTCTTGCAGGCGCTGGAGCGAGATTTGGGCAGCGGCAGCAATCTGCGAATGCTCATCCTTGGCCAAATATTTCAGGGCCGAAACACTCTTGGCCGTGGGCAGGTTCCCCAGGGCTTCAGCCAGCCGCTGCCGCACCAGCCAGTCTTCAGACTGGGCAAAACGCAAAATATCATCCACGGCCTCTGTGGCTCGAATCTCACCCAGAGCGGCGATCGCCGCTTGCTGAATCACCACTTCTTCACGATCTAAAGCCTGTCGCAATACATCCAGCGCCCGGGGATCTTTTAAGTTACCGAGGGAAACCGCCGCACTAAACTGCACGAGCCAGTTGGTGTCTTCCAGGAAGGTTCGCACCAGGGGTTCAAAGGCCCGGGGATCTTTCAGGTAGCCCAAGGCCCCCGCCGCCGCTGCTCGGATGCTGTAGTCCTGATCTTCAGTCAACAGATTCAGCAACAGACCGTAACACTCAGCGGTTTGCTTGATCCCTAGGGCAAACACCGCCATCGAGCGCACCTGGAGGCTCGAATCGTCCAGCACCTTCTTGATCAGCGGCACGGCTTCCTCCGGGGGCACATCCCGCAGGGACGCCAGCGCCACCATGCGATCTCCCGTGCGATCGCTTTCGAGCTGTGTCTGGAGAGCTTGAAGATCAATGGCCATATTTTTACAAAACTTAACTTTTCTCAATTCTAGACGGTTTCGTCCAAGCTGTGGGGTGAAGTCACCCATTTGACCCAAGGGCTGACAGGGTCTGTACATGGGGGAAATGTTTAGGTTAAGTTTCCGGGCCAGATCCTCTACGGGTCGAGCCTGAATCGCTTGATTTTGTCAATGTTTTCTTAAGATTTTTGGCTGGTTAGGTGTAGTCTCTGCGACATCAATCCAGTCTGCCCATCCTTCATCATGCAGGGGATTATCTTGGCATCATCCACAGTTGGCCGAGATTGTTGAGCTCTCCCTAGGCTCTTGTTGCAGTGCCCCATGCAAGGTTGCCGAGCATGGCTCCGGGCGCATCACGCCATCAGCATTCGCCATTAGCATTCAGAATCTTAGATACTAAAAAGGAGATCATTAAAGATGGTTCAAGCACCTTCGCAACAAACCATGGCAACATCCGAGCAACTCACTGAAAGTGAACTGCATCGCCTGGATGCCTACTGGCGCGCCTGTAATTATCTGGCCATCGGCATGATTTACCTGCGGGAGAATCCGCTGTTGCGTGAGCCCCTGCGTGCCGACCAGGTGAAGCATCGACTGCTGGGCCACTGGGGTGCCTCTCCGGCCTTGAGTTTTACCTATATTCACCTGAACCGCCTGATCAAAAAATATGACCTGAACGCTATTTTCTTGGCTGGGCCAGGGCATGGCGCTCCAGGCGTTCTCGGGCCAGTCTATCTGGAGGGCACCTACTCTGAGGTCTATCCAGACAAGAGTGAGGATATCGAAGGCATGGAGAAGTTCTTCATGCAGTTCTCGTTTCCCGGCCACATCGGCAGTCACTGCACCCCTGAGACGCCGGGTTCTATCCACGAGGGCGGCGAACTAGGCTACAGCGTTTCCCATGCCTATGGCGCGGTTTACGACAGTCCTGACCTGATTGCTGCGGTCGTGGTGGGGGATGGCGAAGCGGAAACTGGGCCGCTGGCCACGGCCTGGCATTCGAATAAGTTTTTGAACCCGATTCGGGATGGTGCGGTACTGCCCATTCTGAATTTGAATGGCTACAAGATTGCCAACCCAACCATTCTGTCGCGCATTTCGTCAGAGGAGCTGGAAAGTCTGTTTGTGGGCTACGGGTACACGCCCTATGTGGTAGAGGGAAGTGATCCCCTGCAAATGCACCAAAAAATGGCGGCCACGCTGGAAACCTGCGTCAATCAAATTCGCGCCATTCAGGCAGAGGCCCGCAGTACAGGGGTGGCCAAGCGCCCCCGCTGGCCCATGATTATTCTACGCACGCCGAAGGGCTGGACTGGCCCGAAGGAGGTGGATGGTCACAAGGTCGAGGGATTTTGGCGATCGCACCAGGTCCCCCTCGGCGGCATCCACAGTAATCCCGAGCATCTCCAGATGTTGGAAGCCTGGATGAAAAGCTATCGGCCCGAAGAACTGTTTGACGAAAACGGGAAGCTGATCCCCGAACTTAAAGCCCTGGCACCCGAGGGCGATCGCCGGATGAGCGCCAACCCCATTGCCAACGGTGGCGTGGTACGCAAAGAACTTTGTTTGCCGGACTTCCGGAAATTTGCGGTAGATGTCTCGAAACCGGGAACCGTAGAGCAAGAGAATACCCGGCTGATGGGGGACTTTCTGCGGGAAGTCATGCGCAAAAACATGCAGAGCTTCCGGGTCTTTGGCCCCGATGAAACGGCCTCCAACCGCCTGCATCCCATCTACGAGGTGACCCCCAAGGCTTGGATGGCCGACATTCTGCCAGAGGATGCCGATGGTAGCTTACTGTCACCAGACGGGCGCGTCATGGAAATGCTCAGTGAGCATACGCTGCAAGGTTGGCTAGAGGGCTATCTGCTCACTGGGCGGCACGGCTTATTTCATACCTATGAAGCCTTCGCCCACGTGGTTGACTCAATGTTCAATCAACATGCCAAATGGCTGGATATCTGCAAGAAAGAGGTGCCCTGGCGCGCCCCCGTTTCCTCTTTGAATATCC
>CAZXWR010000027.1:0-7362 GCA_964644325.1 uncultured bacterium | reverse complement strand
CCTGGTGTGGCGGCAGGATCACAACGGCTTTAGCCATCAAGATCCTGGCTTTATCGACCTGGTGACCAATAAGAGTGCAGACGTGACGCGCATTTACCTACCCCCCGATGCGAACTGTCTGCTGTCGGTGGCCGATCACTGTCTCCGCAGTACCGACTACGTGAACGTGATTGTGTCTGACAAACAGATGCACTTGCAGTATCTGAACATGGAAGATGCCATCAAGCACTGCACCAAGGGCCTGGGGATTTGGGAATGGGCCAGCAATGACGATCAGGGCACAGAGCCGGATATTCCCGATGTGATCATGGCCTGCTGCGGCGATATCCCCACCATGGAGTCCCTAGCGGCCACCGCCATCCTCCGGGAAGAGTTTCCAGAGCTGAAGGTCCGCTTTATTAACGTCGTGGATCTGTACAAACTCCAGCCCGAGAGTGAACATCCCCACGGTCTCTCAGACTGTGATTTCAACACCTTGTTCACCCCGGATAAGCCTGTGATTTTCAACTTCCACGGCTATCCTTGGCTGATCCATAAGCTGACCTATCGCCGCACCAACCAAGAACGAATTCATGTGCGAGGCTATAAGGAAGAGGGGAACATTAATACCCCCCTAGAGCTTGCCATCCGGAACCAAATCGACCGCTTTAATTTAGTCATTGATGTCATTGATCGGGTGCCTAAGTTAGGCTCTGCGGCAGCCTATGTCAAAGAACGGATGAAGAATCACATCATTGAGAGCCTGCACTATGCCTTTGAGCATGGGATGGATAAGCCGGAGATGGTGAACTGGACATGGCCCTTTGATTAGGGTGATGGCTGAGCGTTACGTTTTTGCCGACTCGTTCTGGTTTGACTGGTGATGTCCGGAGGTCTGAAAGCTTCGGAATGGGTTGAGGCAGGTTGAAGGCACCCTGGATGCTAGCAAAATAGGCGCGACAGGTGTGCCTGAAATCGGTTTTCTATCGAATCTCAACCCTTAAAACGCGCCTGAGTCTTGTCGAGATGATGCACGGGTAATCGCACTAGAAAAGGAAGTGAAGCACGATGACGACCTCCCTCAATACAGACATGCAGTCCACGATCGCGGTTGAAGACGATCGCACTGGGCTGAGCATTGAAACCCTGCGGCGGGCGATCGCCGATCACCTGTTCTATAGTCTGGGCAAGTTTCCGGGGACAGCCACCCAGAATGACTACTATCTGGCTCTGGCCTACACCGTGCGCGATCGCCTTTTGCAGCGCTGGATTGCCTCCATGCAGACTGCCTGCCAACCCCAGGTCAAGGTGGTGGCCTATCTCTCGGCGGAATTTTTGCTGGGGCCACATCTCGGCAACAATTTAATTTGCCTGGGCCTGTATAAAACCATCAAGCAAGCCGTCACCGAGTCAGGGCTCAATCTAGAAACGCTCCTGGCCCAGGAAGAGGAGCCGGGTTTAGGCAACGGTGGACTGGGGCGACTGGCTGCCTGCTACATGGACTCCCTCTCAACCCTAGAAATACCCGCCATCGGCTACGGCATCCGCTACGAATTCGGGATCTTTGACCAGGAAATTCGAGACGGCTGGCAGGTAGAAATTACCGACAAGTGGCTCCAGTTTGGTAACCCCTGGGAAATTCCCCGCCCCGAAGCGGCTGTTTTTGTGAACTATGCGGGCCACACTGAAACCTTCACCGATGAGACAGGACGGGAAAGGGTACGCTGGGTGCCCCATCAGGTGGTCAAAGGGATTCCCTACGACACGCCGATCCTGGGCTATCGGGTGAATACGGCCAATACGCTGCGGCTTTGGAAAGCCGAGGCACCAGAATCCTTTGATTTCAATGCCTTTAACGTGGGGGACTACTACGGTGCGGTGGATCAAAAGGTGGTTTCGGAGAACTTGACGAAGGTTCTCTATCCCAACGACGAACCCACCCAGGGTAAACAGTTGCGCCTAGGACAGCAGTACTTTTTTGTCTCCTGTGCCTTGCAGGACATGATCCGGATCCATCTCGCCAATGGGGGTGCTCTAGAGCGCTTCCATGAGAAATTTGCCGTGCAGCTCAACGACACCCACCCTGCCATTGGCGTGGCTGAACTGATGCGGTTGCTGGTCGATGAACACCAGCTTGACTGGGAACTGGCCTGGCATGTGACCCAAAATACCTTCGCCTACACCAACCACACCCTGCTCCCCGAAGCCCTAGAAAAATGGTCCCTTGGCCTGTTTGGCTACTTGCTGCCGCGACACCTAGAAATTATCTACGAGATTAACTATCGCTTCATGGATGAAGTGCGGATGCACTTCCCGGAGCAGCCCGATCGCCTCACGCGCCTGTCGCTGATTGACGAAACTGGAGAACACTACGTGCGCATGGCCCATCTGGCCTGCGTAGGGAGCCACACGGTCAATGGTGTGGCAGCACTCCACAGCGATCTGTTAAAGCAAACCGTGCTGCGTGATTTCCATGAACTCTGGCCACAAAAACTCACCAACGTGACCAATGGCGTGACGCCACGCCGCTGGCTGGTGCTGAGTAACCCCCAGCTCACGGACCTGATCACGCATCGGATTGGCAATCACTGGATTACCCATCTCCAAGACCTGCAAAAACTGGAACCTTTCGCCCAGGATGCAGCGTTCCGTGCGGAGTGGCGGCAGATGAAACAAACGCGCAAGGCGATTCTGGCTGAGTGCATCCGGGATCGCACGGGAGTTGTGGTCAATCCAGACTCGCTGTTTGACGTTCAGGTGAAGCGCATCCATGAGTACAAGCGCCAGCATCTCAACGTGCTGCATATTATTACCCTCTACAATCGCCTCAAGCAAAACCCCAGCTTAGAGATGCAGCCGCGCACCTTTATCTTTGGGGGCAAGGCGGCACCGGGCTACTTTATGGCCAAGCTGATGATCAAGCTGATTACGGCAGTGGGGGATGTCATTAACCGAGATCCGGAGGTTGGCGATCGCCTGAAGGTGGTGTTCTTGCCGGACTACAACGTCACCAATAGCCAACCAGTCTATCCGGCAGCTGACCTATCGGAGCAAATTTCGACAGCGGGCAAAGAAGCGTCGGGTACGGGCAACATGAAGTTTGCCCTGAACGGGGCGTTGACGATTGGCACCCTGGATGGCGCAAACGTGGAAATTCGCGAGGCGGTGGGTGCGGAAAACTTCTTTTTGTTTGGGTTGACGACCCCAGAAGTGAGCCAGCTGAAGGCCCAGGGGTACAACCCTCGGGACTACTGCGCCCAGAATCCGGAATTGCAGCAGGTGATCCATCGCATTGAGTCGGGCTTTTTTAGTCATGGCGATCGCAATTTGTTCCGACCCCTGGTGGATCTACTGCTCAACCAGGATCCCTATTTGCTCTGTGCCGATTACCAGTCCTACATCAACTGTCAAGATCAGGTGAGTCAGGCTTACCAGGATCCAGAGCATTGGACCCAGATGTCGATTCTGAATACGGCCCGGATGGGTAAGTTTTCCTCGGATCGCTCCATTCAGGACTATGCCGCCCAGATCTGGCAAGTGCAGCCCGTTCCCGTTGACCTCCAGCAGTATGTGCAGGCGGATGCTGGCCTATCGGTGCATTAGCTTGTCTGGCCCTGACAACCCTGCCCAGGAGAACTGGCACTGAATCCTGAAAATTCTGACATGAAAATTCTGATCCTGAATGCCGGATCCAGCAGCCATAAATGCTGTCTGTATGCCCTGGAGCCGCCCCTGCCTGACCATCCCCCCACCCCAGACTGGGAAGCCCAAGTTGATTGGCCAGCCCAGAATCGGGGCGGTCAGTGGCGGGTGAAAACAGCCCAGGGCGATCGCCTCCAGGAAACCTTTGCCGCTGTGCCTCGACGTGAGGTTCTGGGGCAGTTACTGCGGACGCTACACCAAGGCCCAACCCAGGTAATCCTAAGCCTCGACGCGATTGATGGGGTAGGGCATCGGGTGGTGCATGGGGGCCAGCAGTACCAGTCCAGTGTTTTGGTGACCGCCGCCGTTAAAACGGCGATCGCCCAGCTCAGTCCCCTCGCCCCAGCCCATAACCCGGCGAACCTAGAGGGCATTGAACTCATGGAGGCGTTACTCGGGGAGGTTCCCCAGGTGGCGGTGTTTGACACCGCTTTCCACAGTCACTTGCCCGATGCCGCTGCGATTTATCCTGGCCCCTACGCTTGGGTGGCGCAGGGCATTCGACGCTATGGGTTTCACGGCATCAGCCACCAGTATTGCGCCCAGCGAGCCGCGCAGCTCCTCGGAAAATCCCTGGCCGATCTGCGGCTGATTGTATGTCACCTCGGGAATGGCGCCTCGTTGACCGCCGTCAGTCAGGGCCAGAGCATTGACACCACCATGGGGTTTACGCCCTTGGACGGCCTGATGATGGGAACGCGCTCGGGGGCCGTTGACCCCGGCATTTTGATTTACCTGCTGCGTCAGGGGGCGACCGCTGACCAGCTGGATCACCTGCTCAACCGCGAGGCTGGACTGAAGGGGATTTCTGGCGTCTCTCAGGATTTGCGGGACATTGACCAGGCGATCGCCCAGGGGAACCCTCGTGCCCAACTCGCCCGAGAGATTTACCTGCACCGCTTAAAATCCTGTCTGGGCAGTATGCTGCTGAGTCTGGGCGGGCTGGATGCCCTGGTGTTTACGGCGGGGGTGGGTGAACATGCCGCGGCGGTGCGGGCTGCCACCTGTGAAGCGTTGGCCTTTCTGGGGCTGAAGCTGGATTTAGGTCAGAATGCCGCGAACCCTGTTGACCAGGATGTTGCCGCCCCCGATTCGATGGTGCATGTGCTCGTGATCCACACCCAGGAGGACTGGGCGATCGCCCAAGACTGTTGGCACTGTATTAGCCCTGGGGAGCAACCCACCTGAATAGGATGGCACCTTTCCCCAGGGAAGCCAAGTGGGATGCACCCGATTTACCCTTACGACTCCACGGCAGTCTCTGATTTTAGGCGCTATGACTTTGTGGAGAGAGTGCCTGCCCCATTTGGCCCATTGGTCACCAGGTTCGGAAAGTCATGGCTAGGGGATTCAGGTTGAGTTTGGGCATCAACCGGGATTTTATTAGCCTTGACGATGGTTACAGTTCCATTGGGGCCACGATTGATGGTGACATACTCAGCATTGGCCTGGGGTGCGATCGCCACGTTGAACAGCGCGAAACCAGCGAGCAGGGTGTGGGTAAAAAACTTTGTGCGAGTCATGATGTGTTTCTCCAACCGATTCATTGATCTCAATGTAGAGCTGGAGTCTGAGGTACCCATGATGGGAAATGAAGCGATCGCCAAGAATGTTCTGAACGGTTGCCGAGCCAATCCTGAGAAAACTGAGAGGGGTGTGGGCGATCGCTGTGCTGTTTGAGAAATCCCAAAGTAGAAGGTGCAAATGAAAGGTGCTCAACAGCAAGAATCCATAAAGATCCAAATGCACAGCCTCAAGTCATGAGTCAGCTAGGGCGTGTCATCAATTAAGCCAGATGGCAGTCGCTGCTAGATAAATCGCCCCTAAAAAGCTCTCTGCTGGCTTATCGTAGCGTTTGGCAATGGCACGATACTGCTTGAGCTTTGCAAAGAAGTTCTCGATTAAATGGCGGGCTTTGTAGAGTGCCTTGTCGTAGCTACGAGATTCTTTTCGATTGGCCTTCAGTGGAATGACAGCCTCACAGTTTTGGGCCTCCAGCCGCTGGAGAACACCCTCAGTGGCATCATAGGCTTTGTCCGCTAACAGGGCATCAGCTTTGAGCGCCTCAAGAAGAACATCGGCTCCATCTATAGCAATCGCCATATAGGTTAGTACATCATAGAAAAGGTATCCCTCAGGAAGCCCTCACAAATGCCTAAACCCTACGACTATGACTTCCGTCGTAAAGTGATCGAAGCAATCGAACTCAACGGGATGCCTTGATGTGAAGCCAGCCAGCTTTTCAACATTAGCCGCAACACGATCAACGAGTGGTTTCGGTTGCGAGCGCAGACAGGCGACCTTCATCCCCGCCCCCACAACCACCCAGGCCACAGCCACAAGGTGAAAGACTGGGAAGCATTTCGAGCATTTGTCCAAGCCCATTCCGACAAGCGCCAAGAGGAGATGGCCGAGCTTTGGCCAGAGCAAATCAGTGCACGGACTATCTCACAGGCACTCAAGCGGGTAAACATGACGAGAAAAAAAAGACCGATGGATACCGAGAGCGCGATGAACTCAAGCGCCATGCCTTCCGCCGACTGCTAGCGACGGTGGGACTTGAGCAGTTGGTCTTTGCAGGCGAGTCAGGCATGGGTCAGCGTGACGATTACCCCTATGGCTACAGTCCCAAAGGGGAGCGACTCTACGCCCTCAAGTCAGGACAGCGTCATACTCGCATCAACATGATTGCCGCGTATCGCAACGGTCATCGGCTGGCACCCTTCACCATTGAGGGAGCTTGCAACCGCACTGTCTTTGAGACATGTCTCGAAACCTGCCTGATACCCACGCTTAAACCTGGACAGAAACTGATTATTGACAATGCAACTTTTCATAAAGGAGGTCGCATAGAGGCCTTGGTGAAGCCGCAGGTTGCCAGATTTGGTACCTGCCGCCTTACTCACCTGACCTCAACAAGATTGAGCACTGTTGGTCTTGGCTAAAAAGCCGAATTCGTAAGTGTCTTGACCAGTTTGAATCCTTGCGGGAAGCGATGGAGCACGTCCTTAAACTCGCGTCCTGACCTATGTGGCGACGGCTATAAACGCGAAGGCCAGCCAGGAAGAGCAGTGGCTATTGGCCAAGTATCCCGACTATGCCGCCTATCGGCAGCAGGTCAAAAAGTTGCTGCCCGGGATTTACTAGGGGCGATCGCCCTTCAGGGTCGTCTTTGACCATTGACTGCCGCACTCCCTCAGCACCTAAGACCAGGAGGGGACACAGCAACAGCATGATCCACTGAGCTGGATTAAGCGGTGCGAATGTCGGCCAGACCATAGCCGTGGGTTTGCCACACCATGCCCAACCCCGCTTCCAAGAGCCGCAGTATTAGGCGCTCAATCCATCAAGGGGTGCGTGGGGGAGCGGGGAGACTGGCCCATGATACCGGGTTCGGCGGCTTCGGTACCCAAGTCAATCGCCGGAATCTGCATTAAGAATAATATACAGAATTGTCGCAAAACCCCACTATTTTGGGCAGTTATGCGACTATTTGTCGTAATTGCCTACGAATTAGGGGTTTTATCTGAATATCTGTCTTGTAATGCCCCTTTTTGAGGAGTTATACGACATTTGTGATTTAAAGACCCCTGTAGAGGATGTTATCTGACAGGTTGTCGTACAAATACTAAGTAGCTAGGCGGAATTAAATGTAAAACGCTCTAGGTCATAATCACCTTT
>CAZXWR010000026.1:0-22091 GCA_964644325.1 uncultured bacterium | reverse complement strand
GATATTCATGAAGGGCTGGACGCAACCCTCCAGCTTTTTGCATTTCAGCTTCGGGGGGGCCTTACGGTACATCGGCGCTATGACCCCACCGTACCCCCAGTCTTGGCCTACGGGAGCGAACTCAATCAGGCCTGGACTCACCTCATGGATAATGCGATCGCGGCCATGGGAGAACAGGGAATTCTAACCTTAAAAACCACTTTTGACGGTCAACGGATTCAGGTGCAAATTATCGATAATGGCTCTGGGATAGCGCCCGAACTCCAGTCCCGTATTTTTGAGCCGTTTTTTACAACAAAACCCTTCGGTGAGGGGTCAGGTTTAGGGCTAGATGCTGTGCGCCGCATCATCGAAAATCGCCACCACGGAACCGTAACGGTCTCCTCTAAACCAGGTCAGACTTGTTTTACTATTTGCCTGCCAGTTGCGCCTCAGGTAATGTCCGCACCCCCTTCGCCCTGAAACCTATCGACCGCGATGCAGTTTTTCATCAACTCCCAGTAACGCTCTAACGGAGTTGGAATTTATCCTGCACATTTAGCGTGCGCTGTGAGCGATCTTCGTAACCTCAAGGCTTAGGGATGCCATGGAACTGACTAACCAGAAGTCATCCATTTTGACAACAAAGAGAGATGCAGATCGCGATCTGAACTGACTGATCAGCGCCCCCCTCAAGGTCGTAAGTCAGTTCAGCGCAATCATGTTAGCAAATTTATTCAGCCTCTTGATCCTCTTCACTCATCTGAATGAGATGGATATGCTTATAGCCCAACTTAATTTCAAACTCATCGCCTGGATTTAAACCCATGGATTGAGTGTAAGTGGCTCCAATCACAATTTGGCCATTCTTATGAACGCTGACCCGGTATGTAGGTTCTCGACCGCGCCCATCTTTACTACCTTCAGGGCTCAGCGGAATCCCCTTGGCCTCAATAATGGCATTGAGAAAATCGCCAATATTGACACGCGTTTGTCCACTTTTCGTAACCGTGTAATACCCACACTGACGCGCTTTCTCTCGACGTGAGAGATGCTGAAGCTCCTTGAGTTTCTGTAACAGGGCTTTACCTATCAGCGGCGTTGCTTCCGTTTCAGTCGCCATCTATAAGAACATCCTTTCTGGATTACAAACGTTCGAGCAATTACATAGTGAGAGGATTGAACGGACTTTTGAAGGTTGAGACCAACCTATCACTTAAGTCATCACCTCAAGAGTCTAGCAAAAAAATAACTAACTTGATCTCATTCATTCAAGCAGCGACAAATTAGCTTTTCGATTCTGGAATAAGGTTCATCAAAATCATCTATACATCTCAAACGTCTTTGGGTTCTTGACATAGCCTACAGATTGTTCAGCTCGAGCAAACTCACGATTTCACCCAGAGCCCAATGGGTAAGGATATCTTGATGCGTCATTGGGATCAGCAAGTCTCCAATCAGTTCTAAACAACCGACCCTCAGACTGATACTTAATATCCTGTAGAGGGTTCTTCTTCAAACGGAGAGGTTCTTTACGGGTTACAACAGACCGATAAAAAGCCACAGTAGCCTGTCTACATTGCTCTGAAGTAGAACTTGCAAGCTTTATCTTTCCTGCCAGCGGCACTGTTCACATCAAGCCTGATAAACCCGTTAAAACTCGATCCATAGAGCTAACAAGACTTCTTACTCAGTAAGATTGAAAGTCTTTCCTTATCTTTTGCTCAGGCATATTGAACGGAGCCGATCTGAGCAGTACCCTGACAGCCCAACAACATCCTGTACACAACTGATGATAAAAGTGTAGAAAACTTAAAACAACTCGACAATAAATCTTACGGCTCAGATCGGCTTAGATACTGCGATGAGAGGCGTGATAGAGTAGGGGTAAGATTTCAAGGTTTGCAATAATCCTGTTATCAATCGCTTAGGGTTGATACATCAGGCCTTCAAGGCACTCCTGTTTGAGGGTAGCCTTTCAATCTGTCTTTATGCGTTCGTGTTTGGTAGCCGAACAATGCAAGTTTGCTTCAAAGTTCATCGTCACTTGCCACAACAGAAGCAGCACATTCAGTCCTATGTGATTAACGTTCAGCCGAATGTTACTGTTCTGGAATGTCTAAATCACATTAAACATGAGCTGGATGGCACCCTTGCGTTTCGGAAAAACTGCCGCAATACCATTTGCGGCAGCTGTGCCATGGGCATTAATGGACGTGCAGCGCTTGCCTGTAAGCAGACTCTGAAAGATGAACTAGCATTACAGACTCACCAGAACGACCCGGCAAACCTTACAGCCAATGAGCAAAACGCCATTCCGACCATTGAGATTCAGCCCCTCTCTAACTTTCCGGTCATTAAGGATTTAGTGGTGGATATGGGTGAGTTTTGGCAGGATCTGAGTCGGGTTAATCCCTACGTCAGTACAGCAGGACGTGCCATCCCTGAACGAGAATTTCTCCAGCGACCCGAAGACCGCGCAGTTTTAGATCAGGTGGGCAACTGTATTCTTTGCGGTGCCTGCTATGCAGAGTGCAATGCCAAGGCAGTCATACCTGAGTTTGTCGGGCCCCACGCACTTGCTAAAGCTTTTCGTGTGATGGCAGACAGCCGCGATACTCAGGAGACCGAACGGTTAACTGCGGCCAAACAGGGAACCTCAGGCGTTTGGGGCTGCACGCGCTGTTTGAACTGTAATGCGGTTTGCCCAATGGGTGTGGCCCCCTTGGATCAAATTGGTCACATCAAACAGAAAATCCTAGTCAAACCTGAACCGCCCAAGACGCGAGCGATTCGACACCGTGAAACAATGATCGACCTGGTTGCAGCAGGGGGATGGGTGGATGAGCGACGGTTTGGATTAAGAGTGTTGGGCAACAACTTCCGGGATATTCCAGGGTTGCTTAGCTTAATACCCTTGGGCCTACGCATGATCCAACGCAGAAAATTTCCAGTCACATTTGAGCCCTCCCTGGGAACAGAAGAGGTTCATCGCCTAGTTGATTCCGTTAAAATGGCAGTATCTGCAGAACTAGCGCATCAGCCTGTGTCATTACCACCCAATCCATCGGAAGACCTAGCTTCAGAGCCAGAATCGTTATCAAATGATCCTCCCGCTTTCGGCTGGACAGACTATGCCGAAAAAATGAATGGTCGGTTTGCAATGATAGGTTTTCTGCTACTGCTGCTAGTGGAAAAGCTAACACACCAAGGCTTATTACACTGGCTCGGCTTGCTTTAGTGCCATACCGCCTTGGCGTTGAGAACCACTGTGCGGCTGTCGAACGCCCCGTTAAGGGTGCTGTGAGCAACGGTTTCGGGTCAAGTCAGGTTAAGTGCTCAGGTGAACTTTTCAACAAAATAATGAAAAGCCATGAATTCCAAATGCCTTTCATTGGCTTAGTTCTGAGTTTTTAAGCTTTGCTTTTACCTGTTCTTAAACTAAAAAATCACGATTAAGTTATTCACGTTGGGCAGGAGATAGGCTGCTGGTATCCAGGTATCTTTTGACGGCTAGCTCCGATAAAGGTCTGTTCTGCCTGAACTGTAATGGCAGCGGAACTCCAAACACAGCCCTTTTCATACCGATGACAGCCCAGGAAATAAAGGGGTGTTGACCTAAAATATTGGGTAAGGATGGCACGAGCTAGCGAAGAATACCTAGACGAAAGTAACTACAACTACCGAATGTCTGGGTCTATTTTGTTAGCTTACTGAGTATTGGCGATCAGCTCCCTCTCAGCTCCCTAAGGAAGTTAGACCCCGTGGGCATCATCCACACCCAAATAGTTGAGGGAAATCCTCATCTTCGTTCTCTTCTCGGCTGGCACTTGCAGCAAGCGGGATATTCGGTACATCTAACTTCTGGAGTTCGTCAGGCTAGGGATGTCTATCATCGACAACAGCCTGATTTGGTGATTGTCGATTCAGATTTAGCGGATGGCGATGGTCTAGAATTCTGCGGCTGGCTCTATCGACAGCGACGGCCTTTGATATTGATGCTGTCTGCACTTGTGAATGAGCTGGATGTGGTTGCAGCTTTGCGAGCGGGTGCTGATGATTATTTAAAGAAGCCGTTTGGCATTCAGGAATTTTTGGCCCGCGTGGAATCTCTGAGCCGTCGCAGTCGTTCGACACTTCCCGTTCAACTGCGGTACGGAGATTTGAGAATTGACCTCGTGCAGCGACGGGTTCATCATAACCATGAACTGGTTGAACTAACGCCTCAGGAATTTAGTTTGCTCTATGTGTTGGCGCAGGCAGAGGGTATGGCGCTGAGTCGTTTAGAGCTATTGCAGCGGGCTTGGCCTGACAATATCGACAATCCGCGCACGGTTGATACGCATATTCTGTCACTGCGTAAGAAAATTGAGTTTGATCCTCAACAGCCGCAGTTGATTCAAACAGTGCGAAATGTTGGCTATCGCCTAAACCTAGAGTTTTTGACTGACCCTAAGACGAACCCAGCTTGGGCCTCAACAACGAAAGAGGAAGAGCCCGAACCTGTTGCAGTCGTGGGCGATCGCCGCTTTATGAGCCGCAGCAATCCGGTCGCCTCCAAGGCTCTCTAGAGCTTGAGCTACGACTCAGTCCCAGACGGGATCGAGGGTTTGGTGGGTTAAGGTCTGGGTGACTCGTGCCCAATCGACTTCTACAGTGGGCGCATCTAGCTTGATGCGACCTTGATCAAGCCAGAGAATGCGATGGCAGCAATTTTGCAGGATTGAAAACTGGTGGCTGGCAATGATGCAGGTGCAGGGCATTGTGCTGAGCAATTGGCTTAGGTGAGCGGCCTTGCCCACATCTAAAGCCGATGTCGGTTCATCTAGAAGCAGCACTTTCGGTTCAGCGATGAACCCACGGGCTAGGCCAATCCACTGGCGCTGCCCCACAGAAAGCTCAAATTCTTGTCGGGTCAGCAAATCATCAGAAATCTCAAAGCGTTGTTGCCACCGCTGCACCCGTTCTTGAATTTGAGCGCTAGGCAGACGCTGAATCTGGAGTGGGTAGGCTAAAGCGGCGGCAACGGTCATTCCCAGCAGTTTGGGCTCCTGGGGAACGAGCATAATTTGCTGTCGTAGAGCGGTGACTCCGTAGCTCGCTAGGGGCTGACCGCGCCAAGCAATTGCACCGCTGTCACAGTCTTGCAAACGATTGATGAGCCTCAGCAATGTGGTTTTGCCTGACCCTGAAGCGCCAATGAGCCCTAGGCGATCGCCCGATTGCACTCCTAGAGAGATATCCGACAAGACATCCTGGTAGCCGAGCCGCCGCTTAAGACCCACCTGCTTCAGCTCTAGTTCGACCTCTGCAGCAGCATTATCCATAGACCAAGCTTGAAGATTACATCCGGCTTAATCCTATGCCAAAGACTGCGCCATCCAGAACACCCAGCCATCAAACAAAGCCATCAGCACCGCCGCAATTAACACAAGCCCGTACATCCAAGGCTGGGCTAGGGGCTTAACGCCAGAGGTATCAATACCCGTTTCCTGCTGAATGCGCTGCACCATCCGGTGAAAGCCCGCAATGCGGGTCGGTAACAAGAACCCTTTCCCTTGATCATTAACCAGGTAGTACACCAGTCCACCCTGTCCTGTCGATCGCGCCTGTAAGCGCTGGATATTGTGCCAAGGCAAAGCCCAACCCTGACGAAAAAAAGCCGGAATCCAGAACGGGTAAGTCAGGGCAATGCCGGATTGATCCAGTTGAACCCGTTCACTCAGGGCAGCCTGAAGTAACAGTCCCCCAATCAAAAAAGCCAGCCCAAACTGGAGGCTGGTAATGGTCACACTGTCATTGACCTGAGACAGGATAGGTAAGGGCAAAATCAGGGTGAGATAGAGACTCCATAAAGCGAACCGAATGAGAGGCGACACCCGGAAGGTCTGGGGAACGACAAGACTAGGGGTAGTTTCCGTCATGTTTATCCGTCATGTTTAATTGAGGACGCCCGATCCATAAATGGGTGCGGATTGACAAGGTTAGACAGGATCCATCGTCATTCTAGTTCAGAGATCGGCGATCGCGTTAGGGCAAGGCTTTTACGCCCCCACCGCTGCCACCGTTTTGCCGTTCTTTGAAATCCTCGCGAAAAGCCGCAGCTCAATATCGTTCCCCCCCAGCAAGGAGGTGACGGATTGCCAGAGCGATCGCGCGCTATGACTCTAGACTGTCTTGGTCAGACCAGCCACAGGTTGGGCAATGGCTGCTCCCAATCGATCGGTCAACCAGCGACAGCTTTTGTTTACATTGGGGACAACGTCCCGTAAAGAATGGATGGGTTGTAATCATCCGAATCTGCTCGAAATAGTTGTGCTGTGACAAAAGGTGCAGTGGCCCTGGCGAAACAGGCGGGTTATATTTTTGAGTCACGGTTTTGGACGCGATGGGCGACGGTAAGGAAAACGAGGTATGTCGTCAATAAGTAAGCCAATTGAAATCGATCCCCACCCCTAGAATGTCAGATCACCCCTGCAAACGACACTGTGGAAACTACTGAATTGCTCTTGCTTCAAGCGTTTGGGTGCCTACTGCCTTGGGTTCTGCGGTGTTGATCCCGAGGCAATGGTTGGACTCGGCGATCGCCATTTTGCCCCTATTTGAACCTAAATCGCCCGAAAATGACGCAGTGACCCTTCACCCTCCTTCGAGTCGAATTCTAAGGTTCATAAACAAACCCGAGGATGAGCGAACTGGCTCGTTAAGATGACAGGGTGGAAACCTGGGGCAGGAAATGAAAGCTTGTCTCAGTTTGGAGCTGAACTGGAGATAGCCCACTCAGCAATACGGTTCCTGCACCTGGGAAGTCCCTGGTATCTGCCATGACCCTTCTACCGCCCGACCTGGCAATTCAAAAATTTCAATCCTTGCAAGCTCAGCTTGGCGATCGCTGGCGTTCGGTTGGCATGGCACAACAGCGAGACACCGATATCTTGGTGATTCCATCGGTGAGTGTTGACCAAGAAGAACTGCAAAAAATCGACGGCTTTTTGCACTATGAGGAGCGGCTGCTCTTCTCCTTGATTCGCCTGCGAAATCCGCGCACTCGCCTCATTTACCTGACCTCGGAACCGCTGCCACCCATTGTGATTGAGTACTACCTCCAGCTCCTGCCGGGGATTCCCTTCTCCCATGCCCGCGATCGCCTATTGCTGGTTCCCCTCTACGACCAGTCCACCAAACCCCTAAGCCAAAAAATCCTGGAGCGTCCCCGCCTCATGGAGCGCATTCGTCATGCCCTGCGGCCCGATCGGGCCTACATGGTTTGCTACAACTCCACCCATCTAGAACGCGAACTATCGGTGAGGCTGGGTATTCCGCTGTTGGCCACGGATCCAGAACTTCTGTATTGGGGCACCAAAAGCGGCAGCCGCCAGATTTTTGCTGAATGCGGCATCCCCCATCCCGATGGCAGCCCCCTCGTGCAAACTGTGCCCGACTTAGTGCGGGAAGCAGCCCTGCTGTGGGAGCGCCAGCCGCATTTACAGCGCATGGTTGTCAAACTAAATGAAGGATTTTCCGGTGAAGGGAACGGCGTGCTTGACCTCACGCCACTTCAGCCCACCCTCAGCCCCAATCCCTCTCAGCAAGAACGCATCGATCGCATTGCTGACCATTTTCCATCCCTGGTGTTTGAGTCGGCCACCGAGTCATGGCCGCACTATGCCCAGCGCATTCCCATTTTGGGGGCCATTGTTGAATCCTTTATTGAAGGCTCGCCCAAATTTTCGCCGAGTTTTCAGGGCCGGGTAACCCCCACCGGACAGGTGGAAGCCCTTTCCACCCATGATCAGATTTTAGGGGGACCGAATGGTCAGGTTTATCTCGGGTGTCGGTTTCCTGCCGAGGCGTCCTATCGCCTTCAGCTCCAAGAACTGGGGTTAAAAATTGGGCAGAATCTAGCCCAGAAAGGAGTCCTCGAACGATTTGGCGTCGATTTTCTGGTGGTGCCGAAAGCAGCTGACTCTGAGGCGGCTTGGGATATTCAGGCCATTGAAATCAATCTCCGCAAAGGCGGCACCACCCATCCTTTCATGACGCTCAAACTATTGACCAACGGCAAATACGAACCAGAAACCGGGTTATTTAACGGACTGAAGGGACTTCCTAAGTACTATGTCGCCACGGATAACCTGCAAAAAGAACGCTATCGCGGTCTGCTGCCCAACGACCTGATGGATATTATTGCCCACCATCGCCTGCACTTTGACTCCGGCAGTGAGACGGGAACGGTCTTTCACTTGATGGGCTGCCTGTCCGAGTTTGGCAAGGTTGGGCTGACGAGCATTGGCAACTCCCCAGGGGAAGCCGATGCCATTTATCGACACATTGAAGCGGTGCTGGATGACGAAACCAGTGGCGGCAGTCGTGCCTCTCCTACGGCTCCGCTGGCCTGGTGTTTAGGGCAATAGTGCTGGCCTACCCTCTCAGCCTTAAATTACCAGGGCAGCGGTTGGCCATCCCAGCTCAAAAATTCACCGCTGTTGCTGGGGGTAAGCTGGTGCAAAACCTCGCGCAATTGGGTAACCGTACGCTCCACCGAGAACAGTTTTTCAGGGGGGACATTACCCTGAAAAGGCTTGGAGAGTTCAGTATCGGTAGTTCCGGGGTGGAGCAGCGCCACGATGGTCTGAGGACTGCGGCGACTATATTCAAGGGCGGTGGTCTTCATGAACATGTTGAGGGCAGCTTTGGAAGCGCGGTAGCCATACCACCCCCCCAGCCGATTGTCCCCAATGCTGCCGACTTTGGCAGAAATACTCGCCAGAATGCTGCGATCGCCATGTTTCAGGAGCGGCAGCAGATGTTTGGCCCAGAGCAGATGACCGATGCTGTTGACCTGAAAGTAGCGCAGCAGGTTATCAGACTGAGCCTGACGGAGGGCCTTTTCAGGTTGCAGGTGTGCTTCGTGGAGAATGCCCACACAGTTGATCACCCAGTGCAGGCGATCGCAACTGGCCTGGATGTGAGCAACAGCAGCGGCAATCTGAGACTCTTGGGTGATGTCTACCTCAAGGATCTTGAGCTGATCGGGATAGATTTGCTGCAGTTTTTGCAGCCCAACCGCCTGGTTCAGATGGCGCGTGGTGGCAAACACCGTCCCAATGGTCGGCGCTTGCAGCCACTGACGGACAAATTCGAGGCCAATGCCCTGACCCGCACCAATCACGAGGGCTTGTTCTAAAGGAGCAGATCCTGGAGAAGATACTTGGGGAGATTCAGGGGGCACGGGAAATGGGCAAGAATGAAGGAAGGGCTTGCTAGTCTAACAAACTCAAACAAACTCAAAGCAGATGTTCAGACAATTTTGGCGATTTTTAGAGCCGTTTCCAGAGCCAGCCAACCGAGTAGCTTGGACCTGGACAATCAAAAACCAGATGGGGTGCTGACAGTCACAGGATGCTAGAGGAACAACAGCAAGATGGCCATTTGCTCACCTATGAAGCGGCCCAAATTACCGGGAAGCCCAAGCGTATTTTTCAGGTGAACGGGGTCGCAAGCGATGTCCTGAAGCAGCGCCGCGACTTAGAAGCACTTGTGTGGCTGACCCTAGAGCAACCCTTCGATATTGTGGGCATTCACAACAGCACCCAGGGGCTGCAGGCCGATTTACTGGAAAGTATGCTCGGCAAAACGGAGCTGTCTCGGCTTTGGCCAGGGATGCGCGATGCCAAAAGCCAGGAGCGCTTGCAGGGCTATGCCGATTTTTTAAAGGTGCTCTGCACCCAGACCCTAGCCCCGGATGCCGATATCTTACAGATGTCCCCCGTCCGTGGCCCGGAGGGGATCTTTAGGGCCATTGATCTGAATTTGTTGCGGCGCTTGTCGGGACTACCCTCCATGACCTGGGATGCCATGGAGGCCTATCTGTATGGACCTTTTCCGCCAGGGGCACCGAGACCCACCCTCCGTCTCGCCTATGAAGTGGTCAACGGCATTCGTGCTGGTGCGGAGGTGTTTATTGTGGCTCACAGTCAGGGGCTCATTATTACGGCGCTGGCCCTGCATATTGTGCAGCAGTTTTTTGGCGACTACGCCAACTGGTCTGGGGGGCTACACATCATTGGCTATGGCCCCGCTATTCTGTTTGCAGATTTGCCTGAGCAGGTGCGATCGCAAACGATTTTGATCCAACACCGTCAGGATTTAGTCGCCGAATCCTTCAGTAATATCCGCACGGTAGATGTCTGGCGGAACTTGCAAACCCAGGCCTGGAAGCTGGTGGAGCGCGCCAATGAACTGGTGCAGATCATCGGCACGGACTCCCACCACAGCGCTAGTTTTTACCTGGGTCTGACCGGAGACCCCGCAGGCGATCGCTCTGCCCAGTTGATCCAGCAACTCCTGCTGGCAGACTGGGCGACGAATCCTCTGGTTCAAAGTCTTCAGGCCACCCGCATCATCCTCGAAGACCTTCATCTAGGAGACGTTCCTCTCCTGTAGATTCATGCTCAAGACCCATGGAACCCGCAGGTCTTCGGAAAGCTTCGGCAAGCGTCGGCAAGCAAAGGCCAAAAACCTAACCCAAGCAAGACCTAACGCGGGAGACAAGCAATTAAAGCGCACGAAACGCTTGAGAACCAGGATGGATGTAGAGATACTCCCTAATCTCTATCGTTATCAGCCGAAGCAAGGTAATTTATTGGGGTAACCTGCGGCGATTCTGCACCCTGGTGCCCTGTGTGCAAAGCTGCCTGATTTCCCCTTTGGCTGTGTTTCCCTTGATGGTTATTGTTTATATTTTCCGGCAAATTCAGCGGTTCAAGGGGTTAGGTTGGCTCCTCGCGACCTTGAGCCTATCCGCCCAACCCCAGGTTGCCTGGGCACAGCTTGCACCCCCGCTGGCCCCCGACACCCTAGAGCCACTGCCCTTCGACCTGTTACCGCCACCCGCCGATTTACTTCAAATTCCGGAATCAACGCGGCCCCAATCCGAACCAGAAACTGACACGACCCGCACGATTATTGTGCGCCGCTTTCGGGTGGTGGGCAGCACCCTTTTTTCAGAGGCTGAGTTGGACGCTGCCACCGCCCCCTACCGCGATCGCCCCATTACCTTTGGCGATCTGATCAAGGCTCGATCTGCGATCACCCAGCTCTATGTGGATCAGGGCTACCTCACCTCGGGGGCATATCTACCGGCCAACCAAACGATCCGCGAGGGTGTCGTGACCCTGGAAGTGGTGGAAGGCGGTCTGGAAGATATCCGCATCTCTGGCAATCAGACCCTCAAAGATCGCTATATCCGCGATCGCATCATGCGGGGGGGCAAACGCCCCCTCAATATTAAACGTCTGGTAGAAGCGCTCCAGATGCTCGACCAAGATCCGCTGATTAAAACCCTTTCGGCGGAACTCCTGCCCGGACGAGAACCTGGACTCAGTCTACTGGCCGTGCAGGTGCAGGAGGCACGGCCTTGGTCAGGTCGCGTTTCCCTCAACAACCATCGCAGTGCGGCCTACGGCGACTTTACCCGCGCCCTGAGCATTTCTCGTGCCAACTTGCTGGGGATTGGCGATCGCCTGACCGTGGGCTACGGCAATTCCGACGGCAGCAACGACTTCAAACTTAGCTATGCAGTGCCCATTAATGCTCAGGATGGTCGCCTCAGGGTCAGCTATGCCCAAGCCGATAGCCGGGTTGTTCTCGAACCCTTTTCTGTTTTAGATATTCAGAGCGTGACGCGGGAGGGTACCCTGGCGTTTGTCCAGCCGATTATTTATCGGCCTGACGAACAATTGAGCCTCGGCATTGCCTTTTCCCGCAAAGAAAGTAAGTCCTTATTTCTAGGGGGGTTTTTACTGCCTGATGAGGGGTTAACGCGCATCAGTGCCCTCAGTATTTCCCAGGAATGGGTGCGGCGGAATCAGCGTTTTTTGTTTGCAGTGCGCTCAGAATTTGACTTTGGGTTAGATATCGCAGCGACTCGACGTGCGAGTGGCCCCGATGGCCGCTTCTTTAAGTGGCAGGGACAGGCTCAGTGGATCTATGCCTTTCGTCCAGATACCACTTTATCCTTGAGTACATCACTCCAAATTGCCGATCGACCCTTGCCAGGCCAAGAATTACTCGGGCTCGGGGGCGTGGGCGGTGTCCCCGGCTACCCAGCGGGCTTTTTTTTATTTGATAATGTTTTTCTGACGACGGCCCAGGCAAAGATTCCGCTGTTTCGCAGTACTCGCAATCAACACAGGCTCTACTTTGTGCCCTCCATGAACCTGGGTTACGGCTGGAATGCAGCAGGTGAACCCTCTTCAACGGGCAATCGGGTGCTCCTGTCGCCGGGGATTGGCCTGCACTATGAATGGAGCGATCGCATCGGTCTCACGATTGACTGGGCTATTCCCTTAGTTGGGCTACCGGGGGACAATATTGCGCCAGGGTTTGGGGATAGTCGGGTCACGTTTTCTTTGGATGCCGTTATTTTTTAGAGGCGATCGCCTCTACATCACAAGCGATCGCCCCTTGTTCATCTGAAGGGTTAAGACTAACTGTGCTGCCGCACCCACTGTCTAAATGCTTTCAGCGCCTTATTTCTGACAACCGTTTTACTGTCCACCAAATATTGAATTACGCATAAAACCTTCTACAAAGCAATCCCATCAGAGCTTTGACGAAACAGCCTTTCCATCATCTACAGCGGTTTTCATGCATCTTGGGGACAATAACAGCAGTGTGCGAACCAGTTTCGTAGATGCTTCGGGTCAATCAGATCAATCGCCGTAGCAATGACGGCATCAACCGCTTTTGAGGTGGTTGGGGCAAACTGTCTCAGCATCGCTTTGACCTGAGACCACCAGTGCTCAATGGGATTAAACTCAGGCGAGTAAGGCGACATCCACAAAATATTGGCTCCTGCTGCCTCAATCAACGGTTCAATCGCTTTGACCTTATGGGCTGGCAGGTTATCCATCACTACGACCGCTCCCGGCCATAGCTCAGGGACTAGACACTCTTTGACATAAACTTCAAAGGCCGCACCATCCATCGAATCATTCATCGTCATCACCGCGAGTACTTTGGAGACGGTAATAGCACCGATAACACTCACTTTCGACCCTCGATAGAAGGGCTTGAAATCATAGGCCCGGAGTCCAGGGGTAGCCCGGGCATGGGTTCGCATTAATCCCAGTAGAACACCCATTTCATCGAGAAACACTAAGTCCTCAAGCTTGACTCCTGTTACTTGTGCCCAAAAGGACTGTCTCAAGAGCTGGACCCGCTCACTGGCGGCTTGGCTGGCGCGGAGCGTTTTTTTTCGTGGTAAGTTGAGTCTTTGGAAGGTCCGGCACATTGTGCTTTAGCTAACCCATAGGCCCGTTTTATCAAAGAGCAGTTCACAGTATTCGGCTAAGGTGGCATCGGTCTTTTCCTCAACGATGGCAAGTAACTGCCCTTTGTACTGCAACAGCGCTGACCATCGACCCACCTTGTTGACCCGGGTTAATATGGCCTAGCGTCCGTTTGCGAGTGATGAGTCGCTCTACGGTATTCTTGCTGACACCGAAGCGCTTTGCTATCTTGCGAATAGAGCTATCGCCCTGTTCAACAGCACTGATGATTCTCTGGCGAAGGTCCATGGAATAGGGCTTCATGGCATGCCTGACTTATGTGTCCTACTATTGTCCCCTTCTTAGGTGAAAACCGCTGTAAGTCAACTTCGCCTTACTTCAGCCTCGCCCGACCGTAGGGAAGGCGTACAAAATAACGAAAGGGCGACAGTAGCGAGCCATCTACATGAATAACCAGACTCAAGCCCTGCACCCTTCATTCATCAAGGATTCAAGCGTATCGACGGGCAAAAACAATGAGCACATCTTTTTACCATTCTCATGACCATTCGAGTGCTTACGATATGCGATGAACCCTTGTTTCTGCCAAAAATCAAACGCCTTCTGAGTGCGCGTGTCCACTCTAATTGCTTTGAAAGCCGATGGTGATTTCCTACGCAACAGTACAATTCGCTCGTAAGCGTCCCCAAGCAAAACTTCGCTTAGCTTTATGCCCTTCAATTGTTTGCCGTGGTACTTCTCATGAAGGGCAAACTGCCCAATCAGTATAGCTGGAACTTCATAGGGTCTGGAAGCTTGATAGTGCTCAGGAATGTCTCGATAACCTATTGATGAATTGCCCAATGTGTAAAAACCCGCAGCCTCTGAGGGTTCATCGCTATTTACAAGCACAAATGCCTTAAACAGGTCTTCCTGCTCACCTACAACTATGTCTTCTCTAAAAAAATTATCGATTAGCTCAAAGCCACACGTAAAACTGGGCCTGTCTATGTAAGGCGCTTCAGCTAAAGGACACGTACTCCATCCCACGAATCTAACGGATTGAAAGTTCCTCTGAATTGTCTCACAAGTTCTTTTAGCTCCGGTGAAGCTTCAGGAGGGTTTTCAAATATATCCACACTTTCTGGAACAGGCTTAGACGTGCATGAAGACCTCATAGGCTGCGCTTGAAGCTTGCGCGACCTTGAAGGTTGTGGTTCATATCCAAAGTATTGTTCGCTCACGATTGCACCCTATCTATTGGCCCATCTTTTAGGAAGCACAAACTTTGTACTAAATTTTATAGTGCTACAGTTCTAGCTTACCCTAACGACTCAATATAGGTTCAATCTGTGCCCTGCGTCACTAAACTTCCACAAAAGCTTCGTTCTTCGCTTGTCCATAGTGCTTATAGATAATCTCAGCGCTGTTCCCTAGCTTCTTGGCAATGTCTTTCACACCCACACCAGCATCTAAAAGAAGCGTAATGAGCGTGTGTCTCGCGTTGTATTGAGGCAGATAACGTTTAACAACGCTTAGTCACCTTGCCGTAGTCCCTTTTCACAGTGCTTTCAGCCCTATGCCTTACCCACAAGTCCTAAATCACTTGCTAGTAGAAGATTTGAGGCTAGCTTACTACCTCGTTTTTTCTTCCCAGTGAACGCCAAGTGGGCATTGCTAGCGGGCAAATCCCTATTCTGCTGTTGACGACACTGCAGAATTGGCCAAATCTACGGGATATTAGAACATCTGACCTAGCGCTGAAAGTGTCTCTAGTTATACGTTTGATCCACTTGTGGGTAAGGCATAGGCTTTCAGCCAGCCCTTTAGCCTTAGTTGCCCATTGCGTGTATAACTTCCACAATTGATTTAGGGTAATGCTTAGGGTAGGCTCACTGGCTTGAATAGCGGGCTGTTTCTGGGCTTCGCGCTTAGCTAACCATTCATCAATCAAAGAGCTGAAGCGGTTTATCAAGGCCCAGCTCAGGAGTTTCTGGGCTTCGCGCTTAGCTAACCATTCATCAATCGTGCCAAGTGCCAGATTTTTCTCGATGTCAGCCGCAAATCCCACCCTCACAGCTTGACGATTTGTATTGGTATCAGGCAGACCAGTAGACACATATTTCTGCTTTCTATCCCCTCTAGGAGTCCGTTCAGTAGGGTGTGTGAACACTAATTGCAAGGTACCATTACTGTTCTTAAATCCAACAGCACTAAGTATTTCAGCCTTTTTCAGCATCATGTAGGGTAGACTCCAATCATCTACCCTAAGAACTATCCAACGTCCACTAGTCATGCCAAACCATGACTAACACAATGCGCTAGAAGCATTGACACTTCCTTAAAATTAAATGGCTCAGGGCAGATTTGAACTGCCGACCTTGGGCTTATGAGTCCCCTGCTCTAACCTACTGAGCTACTGAGCCGTAAATGGGCGCTACTTATTATGACATAGCGCTTCTCTTTTAGACCACCCTCTTAAATTCACTGACTTTGTACCAGGGCGATCGGTAAGATTGGGGAAAGACGCCCAAACATTGTCAGGCATTATGGATATCAAGCAAGGATTCGTTGGCACCGTTGGTAACACCCCGCTCATCCGCATCAATAGCTTTAGCGATGAAACAGGGTGTGAAATTCTCGGCAAAGCAGAATTCTTGAATCCCGGTGGTTCGGTCAAAGATCGGGCCGCTCTGTTCATCATTGAAGATGCTGAAAGCAAGGGGCTGCTTCGGCCAGGGGGGACGGTGGTTGAAGGCACCGCTGGCAATACTGGCATTGGACTCGCCCACATTTGCAATGCCAAAGGGTACAAGTGCCTGATTGTGATTCCGGATACCCAATCCCAGGAAAAAATTGAGATGCTGCGTACCCTGGGAGCTGAAGTGCGGACAGTGCCTGCGGTGCCCTACAAAGACCCCAACAACTACGTCAAGCTCTCCGGGCGCATTGCCGCCGAGCTTGACAATGCCGTTTGGGCCAACCAGTTTGATAACTTAGCCAATCGGCTCGCCCACTATGAAACGACTGGCCCAGAACTCTGGCAGCAAACCGATGGCAAAATTGATGCCTGGGTGGCCGCGACTGGCACTGGGGGCACCTATGCTGGGGTTGCCCTCTACCTCAAGGAGAAGAACCCAGCGATTCAGACCGTCTTGGCCGATCCAATGGGCAGCAGCCTCTATAGCTATGTCAAAACTGGAGAGATTCAGAGCGAGGGCAACTCAGTGACTGAAGGCATTGGCAATAGCCGAGTGACCGCTAACTTAGCGGGTGCCCCCATTGACGACGCCATTCAAATCGACGACCCAGAATGTATTCGGACGGTCTACCAAATGCTTTACAAAGACGGGCTGTTCATGGGGGGTTCCGTCGGAATCAACGTCGGGGCTGCGGTGGCCTTAGCCAAAAAGATGGGTCCTGGCCATACCATCGTGACCGTGCTCTGTGACAGCGGCGCGCGATATCAGTCTAAGCTGTACAATCCACAGTGGCTGGCTGAAAAAGGACTCACACCCCAGCTATGACTTCAGACCTTTTCGACAAAACCTGAACCTATGCAGATGCTGCGGCGCTACGGGCAACGCATTCAGCCTTTTCTTTCGCCTCTGGTGCTGCTCGCTATCTTTATATTCCTGGGCCAAGCCCTGTTCAGTCACTGGGAAGAGGTGCGCAGCATTGATATCTCCAGCCGGGGCTGGGCTTTCTTGGCGATCGCCACGGGGGTGACGCTGCTGGCCCATATTTGGACGGGCTGGGTTTGGGGCTGGATACTACAAGAGTTGGGCCAGACCATTAGTCGGACTTGGGCCACTCAAACCTATCTCAAAACCAACATTGCCAAATATCTACCGGGCAACGTTTTCCATCTCTATGGTCGCACCCGCTTAGCCCATCAGGCAGGGGTACCGCTGCCAACTGGATCGGTCAGTATTGTGCTGGATACCCTTTTGATGTTGGCTGCCGGACTGATTGTAGGTCTATTTGTGATTCCCCGAGGGGGACTATGGCTAGCCATAGCCACCTTGATCGGCATTTTGATTGTGCTCCATCCCCGCACCCTAGGACGGGCCTTAGCTGTGCTGGGACGGTGGCTACCCTCGGCCCCAGAGAGTGACCGTTCCCGATCAAAACCACCCAAGCAGTATCCCCTGGGTCCCTTCCTCGGAGAGTTTTTGTTCGTGATTCTGCGGGGTTTGGGGTTTGTGCTGACCTTAGCCGCCCTCACCCCACTGGACATCAGCAGTGCCCCGATTCTGGTCAGCATCTCTAGCATTGGCTGGGCACTGGGGTTTGCCACACCGGGGGCACCGGGTGGTCTGGGCATCTATGAGTTAACCGTGAGTACCCTCCTGGGTCAGGCCGACCTCTTTCCGAACGGCAGCGGGTTTTCTGTGGGTCTAGCCATTAGTGCCGTGGCCATGCACCGGGTCGTCAGCACCCTGGCCGAAGCGATCGGTGCCATACTGGTCTGGGCTGACGAGCGCTGGCCGCTGTAGTGCCATGCCACCCCTTTTAGCGGTCAACCTTTATGGTGGATAGGGATCCATACACGCAAATTCAACGTCAATCGATTCAAGACAAATCAATAGATGGTTTGACTGCCAAGCTACCCACCCCTCCCCACCTATGAACGCGCTGCTGTTCTGCCTCCTGCTTATCGTCAGCACCCTGAGTTTCACGAGGCCGATGACCGCTCAGTCACCGACCGACACCCATGATCCCAAAGACCTCACGAACCTGGTCTGTAATCCCTATCGCATTCACTATGAACAGGCGATCGCCTCTGGCATTATCCAGCGACCTTCCCTGGTTCAGAGTCGAGGGGAAGCCCTGGAACGATTTAGACAGGCTCTCCGTGCCGAAAATCGCATCGAGGCCGCCGCGCGCGCTGCCCAGTACCTGGTGATTGTGTCGGAGGGGGACGGGATACAGCAAACGACGCGAGCCCGCCGCCAAATTGAATCAGAAATTGCTACCTACTATCTTCAGCCTGTTGATGTGGGCTTACCTCTGTTTGTGGTGATTCTGCCGGATGAGATTCCTTGTCCTGCCTACTAGTGGACTCTGGCTGGGTGACATGATCTGAGGGGACAGGTTGCGGTTCTGGAGTCAGGGGCCGTTGGGTCGCCAAACGAGCCGTGATCGTCTCTGGCGGGAGGCTGAGGCGGAGCTGTTCTAGTAGGTGGCTAGGCCCCAGTGCATCCCAGGTGGCTCCGTCTAAGAGGTAGCGCTGTGCCGCCTGGGACACCCGACGACTGCCATAGGCAGCTGCAATTCCCTGGGTTAGCGCAGCCCCAACCCAGGCAGACCAGCCCTGGAGATCGTTCACCCCGAACAAAGCACTCCCGATTTCAGACAGCCCAACCCATCCAGCACTCAGGGCGATCGCCTGCCAAAGGGCACCCACTCGATGACGGGTAATTTCTAGGCCATACTGCTGCATTAGACGACGCACCACGCCAATATCCAGGACTGCGCTCGCCAGAATATCGAGTAGCCCTCCCGGTAAGAGACTCACTGCCCCTGCCTTAAGGCCAGCAAAAGCCCACTGCGATCGCTGGAAGTCTGGGGACGAAAACTCTGCGATCGCCTCGATCATTTGCTGCTCAACCCCCTGAATTTGGCGAAGCACATTCCAAGACAGTAGATACAGCCCCTCCCGCTCCAGCACCGTCAGCACCGCTTGGCGTAAGCTATCTACCACCGGCGGCGGCACCTCCCAATCCACCGTCACCCGACCATCCGGCCATTCATGACGCACCTGGATCGGTGCGGGAGCCGCAGTGGTTAACACTATTTCTTGGGGCGACAGGATGACCTGTAATGTGGCATCCGCTAAGTTGGCATGGAGGGCAGCAGCCGTTAACGTCGGAAACAAATCCGCCTTGTTTACCACCCAGATCATGGGCTTGCCAAACTGACCCAGTTCCGCCAGCGCCTCCTGCTCAATGGGCAGGGGTGGGCCTGCCGTCACAAACAAGATCAAATCGGCGCAGCGGGCAATTTCCTGGGCCATGGCTGCCCGCGCTGCCCCAGAGACTTCATCCAGTCCAGGGGTATCAATCAGCTCTAGCTGCACGGCTGGAGCCTCGCCCTTCCCAGTCAAAGCAGGCGACCAGCGAACGGCTCGCGGCCACTGGGTAACCCCATTTAACGGCCCCGTCGGAAACAGCGGTTCTCCGAGTAAGGCATTGAGGACAGCTGACTTACCCCGGCTCACCAGTCCAAACACGGCAATCTGCACCAGGGGCTGCGACAGCTTATGCTGCAAGCCGATTAAGCTTTCCAGATAGGGCTTTAGGGTGACCTGAAGGTCAAGCGAACCCTGGCCGTAGCGTTGCCGTCGCTTTTGCAGACAGTCTAGGGTGCGATCGCGAACCTGCTGCTGCGCCATGAGCGCCTGATCTGTCCCATCAATGGGCACAGCAGCAGAGGCCGTTAACGCCTTGACCGGATCCTTCCCTTGAGTCATGCCCCCACAAGTCTGACCGCATCAAGCCATCTCAGCCGTTGCCGATGGCAGGCAGCGCTGGAGCGTTTTCTGCACCAGTTCCCGGCACACCTCTAAACGCTGATGCTGCTGAAAGACACGCTTCAGGGTTTGAGTCAGCAAAGATCGATCGAGCTGCCAACCTCTGGTCGATTGGCCGACAGGCTGGGTTTGGAAAACCTCGACCAGACTCAAACCCGCCATGCGCGTTAGGTAAGAAGCGCTCACGCCCTGTAACAGGCCCCCGGCCATGAACGTAACCGCATTTCCCTTGAGAACCGACCCCAAAAGCTGCGTCGACAATTCCACCAGCCCCAGCTGTACCATCGACTGCGCCAATGTCCCCGCCATTTCCGTAGCGCTTTCCACAGACAGCTGAATCTCGTAAAGAGCAGCCAGTTCCTGAATCATTTTGCCCGTGATTGCGGCGGCGGCGACTAAATCTAAAGAGGGCAGCGGCGTCACGAAGGTCGCTCCTGCCGCGAGCCACTGGTAGCGTTCAATCACAGGCATTGCCCGCGCCTGACGGTGCTGGTTAAGCTGGCTCTGCACCTGTTCTCGGAGCGCCAGAGCTTGTTGATAAGCCTGTCGCAAAATACACTGGCTGGCCTCTTGTTCCGCCAGAATTTGCAGCCGCTCCACCAGTGGCTGAAGAAGGGGCGGCGGCGTTTCCCACTGTTCGGTAAAGGTGCCGTCTGTCTGGTACTTGCGTACCTTTAAAGGACGCGGCTGGGTGGCGATCGCCAACACATCAGCGGCGGCCACAGTCTCTTTCACCTGCTGCTTCAGGCTCGCCAGTACTAGTTCGGCCTCTTGGGGCAAATATTGGTCTATTTTATTGAGCAACAACAATACTTTGCGGTGCTGTTGCAGGCTTTGCAGCACCTGCCATTCACTCTGGGTCAGATCCCCTTGAATCAGAAACAGCACCACATCAGCCGGAGAAGGAGCCACCGCCGATGCCGTCAAGGGAGCATCTTGTTCCAGGGCCACAAACTGCCAGCGATCCAGCCCCCCACTGGCTTGATGCTCCACCAGCATCTGTTCCAGGCTGGTCTTACCGACGCCGCTGTTGCCCACAATCTGAACCGCTAAAGTGCTGCGGCCTAAACTCTGCTCAATGGCTTGGAGCTGGGCTTGCAGCATTGCAACGATCGCCGCATCCCCAAGGGGTTCAGCCTCTAGACGCTCCAACAGCGATCGCACCTGAGCAAACGACCGCTGCACGTCTTCTGCCCTTAACTCAGTCAGCCGTTCTGGACTGTCTGTAGGGGCAACACGGTGCCGCAATTTCCTGATACCCCACAGCCCCAAGCCCAGAATCGCTAGCCCGGAAAGCAATTCCGGCGGGGATGGCAAGTGCGACAGCCCATACCCTGCGGCGATCGCTAAACCGCCTACTATTACCACGGGCTTTGCCGGCAGCACACTTGCAACGGGCCGCAATTTTTCCTGAACAGTGGAGGCAAAAGCAGACATAGGTTGAAACCAAGGATGCAAAGGGCTGGCCCAATTGTCTCTGAAAGGGGGGCTTTCTGACCAGCGCTGTAATAGCACTTTATGAACGCTTCAGCGATCGCACCCATTTATGATGCAACGACGCCTCAAGCCCTTAAAATGAAAGGCCGCACAGTTTTCTGTGCGGCCTCTTAATTACGTGGTGGCGGGGCATGGATTTGAACCATGGACCTTCGGGTTATGAGCCCGACGAGCTACCAGACTGCTCTACCCCGCGTCGTGCGCTTTACAAGCATAGCGAAAAGAATGACGGACTGCAAACATTTAATAAAATCAACGCTGCTCCACTGCAACCCTCAGCTGCCCAGCATAAAAGCAATTAAAAATAGTCCGTAGATCAGACCAATCTTGAAAGCATTCAAGGCTTCGCCCCAGAGCGATCGCCGTAAATTCCAGCGATTGCCGTAGTAGGCCCAGCTAATCACCTCAGTGAGCAACAGAACCAAGGCCGCCACCGTCACATCCAGGTAAGCCAACTGCCCTGCGGCGGCTGAGTACACAATTCCCGTAAAAAAGCCCAGCAGCATCGCAATACACAGGAATGCCAGCCGCCGCCACGGATTGCGGAGCTGTACCTGTGCCTGCTGCCCAAGAGCCGCGACAAAACTGCTCAGTCTGGTATTTTGCATCGCTGAGACTTAACTCATGGCTGCATCGTAGCGCTGATCCAATTCAAATAGGCCGGCAAACCCGCCTGAATCGGCAGCAGAATAATTTCAGGTAAATCATAGCTGTGCATGGCCACCACTGTCTCTTGTAAGGCCGTAAACCGCAGGGCAAACGCATATTCACGCAGCCAGTACTTTCGCGAGATATCCATTATCCCA
>CAZXWR010000025.1:0-22192 GCA_964644325.1 uncultured bacterium | reverse complement strand
GGTTGTCAAAGGACTTTAGTCCAGGGATAGGGTCACCCGCCCCAAGCATAGGCTAGGATAAAAAACACCTCCTGGTGCGGACAATTTAGCCCCCATGGCCCGACAGCGCGCTAAATCTGATTTACCGACAAAAATTTGCCCCGTTTGCGATCGCCCCTTTAGCTGGCGTAAGAAATGGGCCGATTGTTGGGATGACGTGAAGTACTGTTCTGAACGCTGTCGCCACCGCCGAGGTCAAGCGCAAACCCGCGACGACAGGGTTGAGCAGTAACTCAACGCTCCTTGAGCCGCTGTTTAGATCAGGGATTTTAAGCCACTGCATTGGGTTCTAAACCGCAAAAGGTCACCGATGAATTGCCAGACTTTCCTTGAGGGTTCGGAGCAGTCCTTGGTGGGTAAATGGCTTGGCTAGAAAATGCTGGCACCCCGCCTGCTTTAAAGGGTTGATGACCTCTGGAGAATTGACCCCACTCATTGCAATCACCCTAACTTTGGCATTCAGCCGCTGCAAAAACGGAAGGGTAGCCAGACCATCCATCCCCGGCATCATGACATCCAGCAATACTGCTTTAATTTGCTGTTGATGCAGGGCATAGGCAGAGATAGCAGCGGCTGCATCTTGGGTGGTAAAAACACGATAGTTGTAGGTTTCCAGAACAGTCTGAATAATGTCGCAGATAGCGGTTTCGTCATCCACAACTAAAATCAATTCCTGGTCACCCAGCAGAGGGTCAAGATGAGTTTCCGGGGGTAAGACAACGGCTGAGACTGCGGGTAAAAAGATCGTAAACTGACTGCCTACCCCAACTGTACTTTGGAGGTCTAGAAACCCCCCGTGGCTTTTAACGATGCCCACAACCGCTGAAAGTCCTAGCCCAGTGCCTTTGCCAATGTCTTTAGTGGTAAAGAATGGGTCAAAGATTCGATCCATGATGTCTGAAGAAATCCCAGAGCCACTGTCCCCAATGGTGATGGCGACGTATTGGCCGGGTACAACATCAATCTGTTGCCGCACGGCTGCTTCATCAAGGGTGACGTTGGCAGCAGACATGCTCAGGGTGCCCCCCTCTGGCATGGCATCTCGAGCATTGACGCAGAGGTTCATGAGTACCTGGTGTAGCTGGGTAAGATCTCCCTTGACAATCCAAAGATCAGCTGGGAAATCAGCAGAAATTTCAACTGACTTTGGAAACGTTTGGCCGATCAGCTGGCGGATTTCCACCAGCAGGTGTCTCACTTGCAGGTTAATGTTTTGACCTTCTAGACCCCGTGCAAAGGATAAAATTTGCTTGATTAAATCGGCCCCGCGCCGTGCGCTGGCCTCTAAAGTGACCAGCATATTTTGAGACTGTTCGTTGAGCTGCGGAAACTTCAGGGGTAAGAGCTGGGCGATCGCCAGCATGGGGGTCAAAATATTGTTTAGGTCGTGGGCAATCCCACTGGCAAGGGTTCCTAAACTTTCTAGCCGCTGAGCCCGGAGAAACTTAGCCTCCAGCAGCTTTTTCTCGGTGATATCCATGTGGAAACCAATCAGGCGCTGAGGGTGTCCCGGTTGATTCTGAAAAACGCTGCCTTTGGCAGCCATCCAGCGCTGTTCCCCATTGGGCCAAAGAATGCGGAACTCGGTCTCTAGACTATGACCTGTCTCTAGGGCCTGCTGTACGGATTGGGCAGTATAACTCCGATCGGCGGGGTGCAGAGTCGTCAGCCACGGGTCAATGCTATTCGCAAAGGTTCCAGGCGCAACCCGATACAGCGCTTCAATTTCAGAACTCCAGGTCACTTGCCCTGAGTACATATCACACTCGAAAGTGCCCAGTTGCCCTGCCTGTTGGGCGAGGGTGAGTCGTTCTTGAATGGACTCACGGCTCAGAATTTCTTGTCGGAGCAGTTGATTGCTGGTCTCCAGTTCAGCAGTGCGCTCCTGCACCCGATGCTCCAGGGTTTCATTGATTTCACGCAGAGCTTCAGCGGCCTGTTTCCGCTCAATCGCGTACCGCAGCGATCGCACTAAACTGTCCTGGGTGAGC
The DNA here is from genome assembly GCA_964644325.1 of uncultured bacterium. GTDB lineage: Bacteria > Cyanobacteriota > Cyanobacteriia > Thermosynechococcales > Thermosynechococcaceae > CAZXWR01. Next base: position 20,162 of record CAZXWR010000025.1, on the reverse strand, counting down.
TGACGTTTGACCAGATAGTCTTGAGCCCCATGCCGCACTGCCTCCACCGCCAGCTCGTCATCATTGGTGTTGGTGAGCACCACAATGGGGATGCCCGGTGTCTGGGCAATCACCGCATCTAGAGAGGCCAACCCTTGACTATCGGGCAGCGTTAAATCGAGCAGAATGATCTCGAAGGGAGAAGCGGGACTCTCCGCTTCGGGGCAGGGAGCCAGCTGCTGGAGTCCATCCCGCAACCGCTGGGCATGGGTTAAGGTAAAGCGCTGTCGGCTAACCCCCTTGAGCACCTCTTGCAGCAGCCTTACTTCAGCTAGGTTGTCCTCAATTAGCAGAATATTGACCGTCTGGGTGACTATAGGGGTTGGGGAGGGAGGGCTGCCGTTTCTAACCAAAATGCTTCAATCCCTTTCACGATCGTAAACAGCTGACTCAAGTTTCGCGACTTGGAAATATAGCAGTTGACATGCAGGTCATAGCTCTTGAAGATATCCTCTTCATTCCGGGAAGTAGTGAGCACCACCACCGGAATGTACTGCAAACTCGGATCCGCTTTAATTTCAGCGAGAACTTCCCGACCGTCTTTCTTTGGGAGGTTCAGATCAAGCAGAATGAGGTCAGGCCGGACGGCATTGGCATAGTCTCCTTCCCGTTTGAGGTAGGCGATCGCCTCCATGCCATCCCGGGCTGTGATCACCTCAATCTGCCCCGACGAAGTTTTGAGCGCTTCTTGGATCAGACGGATATCAGCTCGATTGTCCTCAACCAGAAATATAACTTTGTCTCTTTCTTCCGCTACCATAATCGCGATCGCGGCCTCCAACAGGAATCGTAAAGTAAAAGGTAGAGCCAGCTCCCAACGCTGAATCGACCCAAATATCACCCCGATGACACTCCACAATTTTCTTGCAGATGGCGAGCCCCATGCCAGACCCAGGATATTCATCGCGGGTATGTAACCGCTGGAAAATCACAAAAATGCGCTGATCAAACTGAGGATCCAGGCCAATACCGTTATCGCGCACAGAGAACAGCCAAGCCTCGTCCTGCCGCTGAACGCCAATGTGAATGCGCGGGGGCTCCTGAGCCTGTCTAAACTTAATGGCATTGCCAATTAGGTTCTGGAACAGCTGCATGAGCTGGGTGCTGTCGGCAACAATGGTAGGCAGTGGATCATGGGTGATCACAGCATCCGTCTCCGCAATCCGGCTACGGAGATTTGCGAGAGCCTGCTCCAGCGCATGTTCAACGTCCGTCAGTTCACACTGCACCCCCTGCAGATCGACCTTGGAGTAGACCAGAACATCATCAATTAAGGTTTGCATGAGGCTCACGCCTTCCACGGCAAAATTGATAAATTCTTTGCCATCATCCCCCAGCTCATCGTTGTAGCGCATCTCCAGCAGCTGCACGAAGTTTGCCACTTGATTCAGGGGCTCTTGCAGATCGTGTGAGGCCACATAGGCAAACTTCTTCAGTTCCCCATTGGAGCGCTCTAAGTCTTGAGCTAGAAGCGCCAGCTCTTCGGCTTGGTGGAGCACGATATTGACAATTGCCTTTCTCAGCTCCGTCGCGGCCTTCACCTCCACAGGTTTCCAGGGCAAAGACTTCAGACGTACCGTTTCTTTCCACAGCTCAAAAGACTTGCGCGGACTTAGGCGCACCGTATCCGCTGATTCTTCTAGAGCATAGGCATGGGTCGGATCGCCACCCCAGTTAACGGTCTGAATGACTTCGGGCCGAAACCACAGGACATAGCTGCGCTTTGAAATGGGAATAGCCAGTAAACCAGAGGCAACATTTTTGTAGCGCTGGGCATCGGTATAAAGCTGGGGCAGAGAGTCAGTCCAGAATACGTCTTGCTTGACAGAACTCGCCAACCACTGCACCAAATACTCGAGTTCATCCTCAGCCGGGGTTTGGCCAATCGTCGCCCACTGCCCCCCAAAGCAAATCGCCGCCCCCTTGGCATCCACTAGATCGAGCAAATTAAGCTTTTGGTGCAGCAGGCCCTCGACAAAATTATCAGCGGCTGACATCTGATCAATGAGCTGGGTGTGTACCTGTGCCAACTTCATCTGGTAGCTGTAGTCAGCGGCTTCTTCGAGGGTTGAAATCTCTGCGAAAATAACGCGACCCAGGAACTCACAGGCTTTCCGCAGTTCGTAGGGAATTTGAAGCGGCGTGCGATGGTGACAGGCAATAATGCCCCACAGCTTTTGATCCTTCATCAACGAGATCGTCAGGGAAGCCCGAACGCCCATATTCTGGAGGTACTCTAGGTGACAAGAGTAGGGACTCCGCAGAATCGAGAGGGTTAAATCGACGGGTTGCTGGGTAATCGGATTCTGGGCGGGGAACAAATCAGCAGGCTCTGCTTGACTGTCGGGAATGACCCGGATCCAGTTGGACAAAAAGAGCTGGCGAGCCGGTCGGGGAATATCAGACTCTGGAAAATGTAGCCCTAGGTAAGACTCCAGCTCGTCCACTTTCTCTTCTGCCAAGACCTCGCCATGATCGTCGCCATCAAACTTGTAGAGCATGACGCGATCAAAACCCGTGACCTTGCGCACCTCTCGAACAATAATCTGACAAAAGTCACTCAGGGATGCAGTGGACTGTAGATCATTAATGGAAGCCTTCGCCAGGTGATAAAAGCTCAGGAAAGGGATATTTTCCTGGGTTAGGGCAGGCTCTAGCTCTAATATCAAAAACCCGTCAGCATTGCGGTGAAACACCGCGTCATAAACCTTATAGTCGCTGTTCTGCAAGCGAATCCAAACCTGAGAAGGATTGACCAGATCTAAATTCTCAGTCGCTAAGTTAGCCCGAAACTGATCCACCTGGAACGGATCTAACAGGTCATCTAAGGTTTTACCCAGCAGTAGGTCTGGCGATACTCCACATTCCCGTGAAATGTTGCGGCTCACCTGCAAGATAGTCAGGTCAGGCTCCTGTAATACCAGCAGGATGCCGTGGGACTGAATTTGGGTCAGGACGCTAATGTTAGGCTGCTTAAGCTGCGCCAGCTGTCGTTCGTTGACGTTGAGATTGCTGCTCACCATTTTGCTTTCCAAATGACCGATGTATTGATGAAGTGGCGTCTGCCGCAAAAGGCTCCAGACAACCTCAAACGGTGAAATGACACAGGATAGAAGCGAAAAAACAACCCTCAGATGGTTAAAGAAGGGATTTTGGGCAAGTTCAAGCCTGAAAGAAGCTCAGCGTAAGTCCACTAGAGGTCATTGATACAGGCGCTTAGTTCGCATGCTGTAGCCTGCCCGTGAGCTTTAGGCTGGGTCTGGAGGGGCTGAATATCGAGGTGCTTGCCGCCAACCCACCCATCATCCTGCATATTGGGGGGAGTACCGGAAATGTGCAGAGCGTTTTATCAAAGCTTATTGTCGGTCTGTATAAGTTTGCATTTCTTGATGGGACGTTTGCATTTATTGATATTTCTGTCTGGTTGCGTCTGTCCAGTTGCGTCAGCCTACCAAAGTTTCAGCGCCCTTTAGGGAGCCGCCTACAGCGCTTAAGGGCATCTCCTGGATAGAGATTCACGTTGATCGCGCTCTATTGCGTCGGCAGCGTGACGATGCGCAGCCAAAATTCTTCAATATGTCGCACACTAGCAGCCAGCTCTTCTAGATTGGCCGACTTAACCACATGGCAGTTGCCTCGTCGCGCATAGGTCTGTAAGACCGCGTCGGCTTGGTCAGACAGGGTCAAGACAATGATGGGGATGCGCCGTAACGGACTGGATTCTTTGATCTCTGAGAGCAGCTGTAATCCACCACCCTGGTTTAGATCCCAATCTAGAATAATCAGATCAGGTAAGGGGGAGTTGGCGAAAACACCCCGCCGATGCACGTATTCAATGGCGATCGCACTGCTGTTCAGGGCGGTCACCGTCAGCTGCATCGGGCTTTCTTTGAGGGTCTGTTCAATGAGCTGAATATGGTCTGGGTTATCGTCTACGAGTATAACTAGTTTCTCCTCTGGGGCAGGCGCTTCCATGGTGACCGTGATGACTGGGATTACTCATGAATCATGGCAGGGATTTACTGTGCATTGGACGTTGATGTAGCAAAACTACACTGCTGCCTCACTGCTGCTTCACTGTATGGCGATCGCAGGAGAACTGAAGCACATCACCCAGTATCTTGCGGCAACTGCATGGCAGGCTTTGAAGTTAGCACTCCATCAAAATGAGCTGTTTGGGGTCTAAATAGACATGCCAGGGGAAAGGGTTTTCTTTGAGTAAGAACCAGCGTTCCTTAAAAACTTCAGCCTGTAAATGATAGTCATTGGGGCCATCTGAGGGCGACATTAACTTCAGGAATAATGTCATGCGGTGAGGTGTTTCGCTGGTTGCTGCCAACCAACAAGAAAAAACATTGGTGGGAACATCCAGCAGTTGCTGGGTGCTTGCTCGGATTCTCTGTTCTGGGCTGAGAGTTCGTTGGTTGCAGTACCTTGTCTCGCAGTAAAGGTCTGGCGTCGACACCAGTGAAAAGGGAATCGGGGTAGTCCCAGGAGCTTCTAAAAATACAATTTGATGAGCCCGCATGCCAATTTGCCGGAGCCGAGTTGGCAGGGGTGATGCCACCGTTAACGTACAGCCCCAATCTAGGGCAGTAACCGTTTGATTCTCGTTGATCTGGGCCTGGGAAAAGTTCTTACAGCCCGTCAGGGTCGCCACCCTAACCTGCTGCGGTTGCTCAAAAATTTGCTGCTTCGATCCCCGGGCGATCGCCTGACCCTGGTCAATGACCAGCAAATCCTCGCAAATCCGGTAGGCCTCTTCCAGATTATGGGAGACAAATAAAGAGATCCCTGGATAGGTCTTTAAGGTGGCAATGGTTAGTTTTTCCATCTGGTGGCGCAGGTGAGTATCCAGCGCCGAGAAAGGTTCATCCAACAGTAGAACTTCCGGCTGACTGGCCAGGGCCCGCGCCAGGGCTACCCGCTGTTGCTGTCCGCCAGAGAGTTGGTGGGGGTAGCGGGTTGCTAGTCCTTCGAGCTGCACCGCCGTCAGTTGCAACGCCACCCTCTGTTTAACTTGCTGGCGGGTGAGCTGACGGGTCGGTATCCCGAAGGCAACATTTTGGGCAACCGTTAAATGGGGAAAGAGGGCATAGTTTTGAAATAGGAACCCCACCCGGCGATCGCGGCTGGGCAGGTTAATGCCGCGTTGAGCATCAAACAGTACCCGACCGTTGAGGCAAATCTGACCGGAAGTCGGGGTTTCAATGCCAGCGATACAGCGCAGAATCAAACTTTTACCAGCCCCAGAAGCCCCCAAGATGCCAAGGGGTCGCGGGCGATCGCAGGTGGACTGGCCGTCATCTCCAGCCGTAAAAGCGACATCCAGCCTAAAGTCCGGCAGCTGCTTTTGAATCGCAACCTGTAGGATCGCATTTCTTTGCTCAGGGTACGGGAACGACAGGGGCGAGGGACAGGAGAGTTCACCCGAGCCCCAACCCGTCTTGCGGCGACGCAGGCGCGTGCTCCAGAGATTGGCCGCTGCAATGCCCGTCAGGGAAATCGCAACCATCGTCAGCGACCAGAACAGGGCTTCTTGCGTCGCACCGCTTTCCACGGCAAAGTAGATTGCCATGGGAATGGTTTGGGTTTGACCGGGAATATTCCCTGCCAGCATGAGCGTTGCGCCAAATTCGCCCAGCGCCCGCGCGAAAGCCAGCACCGTCCCAGCCAAAATTCCCGGCAGTGCCAAGGGCAAAGTAATGCGCCAGAAAATTGTGACTTCTGATGCCCCTAAAGTACGGGCCGCCCGCTGCAAGTTACTGTCAATTTGCTCAAAAGCGCCCAGGGTGGTCTTGTACATCAGCGGAAAAGACACCACCGTTGCCGTCACAACCGCTGCGTACCAGGTGAAGACAATCGAGAGGTGGGGAGGCAGCCACTGACCCAGCGGCCCATTTCTGCCGAACAGTAACAGCAGCAAAAAACCAACCACGGTCGGCGGCAAAATTAACGGGGAAACCAGCAGTCCCTCAAGCAGCGATCGCCCCTTCCCCCGGTAGCCCAGCATCCAGTGGGCCGCTGCAACCCCCAAGCAAACCGTAATACAGGTAGCCAGGGCTGCTGTTTTCAGGGAAATCCACAGGGGTGATAAATCGGTAGGCATGGATGTGCTCTATTTCCCTAGAGGGTACCGAAGCCGTATTTTTTAAAGATGTCTTGAGACGCAGCTTCAGATAAAAACTGGATGTAGGCGTTTGCCGCCTGCATCTGCTGGCTAGCCTTGAGAATAGCCACAGGGTAAACAATCGGGGCATGCAGTGCTGTATCAGCCGTTGCCACAACCTTGACCTGCCCTGAGAGCTGGGCATCGGTTCCATAGACAACTCCGGCATCCACATTGCCACTTACAACCCCGGAGAGCACGGTGCGCACGCTATTCCCAAACACCAGCTTAGGCTTGACGGCCGCTAGTATTCCTAAGTTTTTAAACACTTCCTCGGCATATTGACCTGCCGGAACACTGCGAAACTCGCCCACCGCAATTTTCTGAACCTTGGTATCCGCTAGCTGCTGAAAGTTCGTCAGGTTCAGACCCGATGGAGTCGGCACAATCAGCACTAAACGGTTGGTGAGCAGATCGCGACGCGACTCATTCCGGAGCAAGCCCTTTTGCTGGAGCAAGTCCATTTGTTTCTGTGCCGCCGACAGGAAAATATCGACCGGGGCACCCTGCTCAATCTGACGTTGGAGGGCACCGGATGCCCCAAAGTTATAGGTAATGTTAAGGGTGGGGTTCGCTTCCTCAAACAAGGGCTCAATCGCAGTGAGGGGATCTTGGAGGCTAGCGGCTGCCGAAACCAAGAGGGTGACATTAGCTGGCACTGAGGCTTGTTGAGAGGCACACTGGGTTACCCCAATCGAACTGCCTCCGACAACCAGCACCCATAGCAGGATAGACAAAAGGCGGCGTTTTTTCATCAAGTTTGTGATGGGTTGTAGAGTGGCACCCCAGCTTACCGCTGCTTCTGGGCCACAACTTGAAAGAGATGCCAGTGCTTTGCTGCACCTAAGGCCGTCTGTCCGGGATGCTCTTCTTCCACCCAAAACTCCACCGCAAAAGGCTGTAGCAAGCGCTCTACATCCACGCGTGTGTGATGGGTCAGGTTAGGATAACTTGCCCAAGAATCGCGATCGCCAAAAAGCTGGCCGCAAAAACGACCGCCCACGCGCAGGGTAGCCACGATCGTTTGCCAGAGCGCTGGGAAAGTATCGGGGGGGCAAAAGGGCAGGCAAAAGCTGGCGTTAATCAAGTCAACCGATGGGGGCAGCGTTAAGGTTTCAAAGGGAGCCACACGGGTATCCAGGGCGCTGGCCACTCGTTCAGGATGATGCGGCCATAGGTTGGCAGCAGCCTTCTGGAGCTGGGCGATCGCGGCTGGTTCACCATCGATCGCCAGTACATGCCACCCCTGGCGAAGCAGCTCCAGAGTATCCCGACCGTTCCCGCATCCTAAATCCACCGCGAATGGCGCAGTCGATGGATCGACATCGGCTTTGGCTAAGGCGAGGGCCGCCAACAGAGTTTCACGGGGCGGACGACCGTCAACGGCCTGATAGTATTGCGCCCAGTCTTGCTGGAATGCTGTATCCCTATGCAGCACATTCATCCTCGAACCTCCCCTTGACAAAGACAGCTGTTATGGACAGATCAGAAAAAAGCGCTCCGTTTTACATTTTCAGGTTTCAGTGACAGGAGACTGCAAACTTTAAAATTCAAGCACCTCTTCGACCGCTACCTCAATAGGGAATCCCCAGCCCCAACGGTCGGTAGACGCGGATTTTAGCACGATGCGATAAATGCCCGAGGGACTGGCTCATGGCTTCAAGGCGACTGATAACGCGCCAGTACACCAGCAGACTAGAACAGGTAATGACCAGAATCGGACTCTCTGTTGGGCAAGCAATTTGCCATTTACAGCGCTCTAGCAAACCCTGGCTCAGGCGATCGCACTGGGAATAGAACTGCTGATCAAGCAGCGATTTTCGGAGTTGGGGTGTTGTTTCGCCGGGTGCTACAGCAGCTGTAGCCGCACTGAGCCAGAACGCAAAAGACATTTAAGGCACCTCTACCGCGGCGTGGGTGTAGCAGTTCTTGGGACAAACCCTTGCACAGGCCTGACAGCCAATGCAGTAATCCGGGTGAACAATGGCCATCACCTTCCGCTCGATTTCATCATCATCTTCATCCTCGTCCACAACCTCCCCCTCTTCGTTCAGGGCCTGGAGAAATAAAACGTTGCGCCCGCAGGCTTTAAAGCAGCGTCCGCAGCCCAGACAGATAGACTGATCAAGCTCCTGGACGAATTGAGGGATCCAGGGGGTTTGTCCTTGGGTTAAACCGGTTAATGTCGTCATAATGCTGTTTCCTCCGATACGTTTGGGTTGTAGCAAGTTGGCTAGGATAGGCCTGACAAGCTTCCACTAAAGGAGAGGAGTATTAGGATGCAAGTCAGTGCTCGAAATGCTCTGAAAGGAAAAGTAATTTCCGTGATGCTAGGTGCCGTCAATGCAGAGGTAACGATTGAGATAGCACCAGGGGTCTCTGTTGTGGCCATCATTACCAAGTCTTCAGCAGAAAGTCTGAGCTTAGCTGAGGGTAAAGATGTCTACGCGGTCGTTAAGGCTAGCGATGTGATGGTGGCTGTCGACTAGGTGTCTTGGTCACCCTGTAAAGCGACGGGGCATCTAGGCGGTAAGCCCAGTGCGATGATCCATGGGTCGCACCTCGATAGCGTTAATCATGCCTTCACTGAGGGCCAGAACATGATGACAGGTTTTGACCATAAAGCGGGGCGTCTTTCGCTCAAGGGCGATCGCAACACCCGGCATGATGCCCATGTCCTTGAGCTGCGTCACAAGCGTAGAGTTAGCGGTTCTGAAGTTAGCAACAATACCGCGATCGCCAATATTTAGGGTGCGCAGTGTTGTAGGTGGTGGTGGAGTATTCATGGAATTCGTTCTCCAGAGGGTGCCAAGTCAGCCAATCCATCGGGTTCAATTGGCCTATGGGCCGCTACTTACACCAGATAGGCTTCCTGATGGGTGCGAATCGTACAGTCGGAACGAGGGTAGGCGACGCAGAGCAGGACAAATCCTTTGTCCATTTGTTCGTCCTCTAGGAAGACTTGATCGGACTGGTCTATCTCTCCTTCAACGATCTTACCGACGCAGCTAGAGCAGGAGCCAGATTGGCAAGAAAAGGGTAGCTCAACGCCAGCTTCTTCGGCGGCGTCCAGGATGTAGGTATCTTCATCGACTGGAATGGTGATATCAAGACCCGTCTTTTTACGGATCAGTCGCACTTGATAGGTTGTCATCTAAAATCCTCCAAATTCAAAATGGGTGCCGTTCCCACAAAAGATGAGGGCTACGTACAGGGCACAGCTTCGGGGGTACAGTCGCCAGCGGCGAAGGACTGACCGCAGCCACAGGTGTCGGTAGCATTGGGGTTGCTAAACTTAAACCCGCTCTCAATGAGTCCTTCAACGTAGTCAATGACGACTCCGCTGAGGAGTGGCGTGCTGGTGGGGTCAATGTAGACCTTGAGGTTGCCCTGGGTCAGCACGACATCTTCTGGTTGGGGCGCGGTGGCAACATCTAGGGTGTAAGAATAGCCGTTACAGCCACCATCCGATACGCCGACGCGAATGCCCTTTTGAGGGTTTTCTTTGACGGCTGAGCCTTGCAGAAAGGCCCACAGTCTTAGCTCGGCTTTTTCGGTCAATGTCACGCTCATAGTCAGGCTCCTTAAAAGAGGGTTGGAAGAGGGTGTTCGCTCCGCTAGGAGCGACAGTTCAGGGGTTTAAAATCCTGCAAAACTTAGGCTGTTGACCTTTATTCAACCTTGGCCATCGCGTTCAGGCCGAGTTCAGGCCGGTTTCAGGACTGCCGCAGGGCACAAACTGAACGCGCAATACAGAGTTGAGAGCAGTGCGATCGCTGAGCTTGGTGCCATTTCCAGCAGGTTGGCATCACCAGTAGCAAAACCACAATGATGCCTTTGAGAAAAAGAGGGGCCATGATAATGCTGAGGATCAAGCAAGCTCGACTCAGAAATATCAAGGTCGGCGACCTGCCCAAAATGATGCGGCTGAGCCCCAGGGAGGCGATCGCCAGTAGGATGGCGTTCACAGCAGTTACAAACATGGAAAACCTCCTGGAGATGTACTTATTGCGCGACCGTTAGGAGTCGGGTTAAGTTTTCAGCCTGTTCCTGATGGGCTGACTGGCCGCAGACGGGACAGTTTGGGTCGTGGAAGGTATGGTGCTTGGCAAAATCCAGACGGTCTAGGTTCATCGTGAGCAACTGCGATCGCAGGTATTGTCCAACCCCAGTGATTACCTTGATTGCCTCAAGGGCTGTCAGACAGGCCAGGGTGCCAGAAACAGCTCCCAGAACCCCAAAGCCCTGCCGATCCCAGTCCGGTTTTTCGGGGTAGAGACAGGTGAGGCAGGGGGTTTGACCAGGAATGATAGTGGTCAAGTAGGCTTCCATATCGTTCATGGCAGCTTCCACCATGGGTCTTCCCCAGCGGATGCAGGCCCGGTTGAGCAAATCGCGCTCTGGAAAGTTATGGGCACAGTCGAGGGCGAGATCGGCCGACTGCACCAGTTCATCCGCATTTTGAGGGGACACATATTCACAGACCGCTGCTACCTCAATATCAGGATTGAAGGCTTGTAGGGTCTGCTGTGCCTTAATGACCCGTGGCTGCCCCACCCAATCGTCGGTCATTAACACCTGACGATTCATATCGTCGAGCCGGAGTGGCCCCCCCCGCACCAGGATCAGTTTGCCCACGCCCGCTGCGGCCAGATAGAGGGCAGCAGTTCCCCCCAGTCCCCCGACCCCGGTCACCAAGACCGTTGAGGCTTTTAGCCGTTCTTGGGCAGGTTCACCAAAGCCCGGGAGCATCATCTGGCGGCGATAGCGTTCTCGCTCAATGGCAGTTAAATTAACCACAACGGTTTCCCTCAAACTAAAACGAGACGTTCCGACTCATGTCGTATAGCAGTTCCCTAGGGAGTAGTCGCAATATCCTTCAACATCACGACATTCTGGGGCTTACGCTGAAAGACCTTGAACAACTTATGTTCTTGGGCCGTAGAATCAAGGAAAGCGGTATACGACTCCTGTAAGGCAGTGCGATAGGCCGCTAGCCGCTCTGCTTCGGGTGTCGACGCAGCATTGATTTTCTGCATCGACTGCGCAAACTTTTGCAGGATATGCAGTCGGTTAACGTTGACCACTTTCGGGTCATAGGGGAGGTTAAAAAAGTCAAAGTACTGTTCGGCATCCACCAGCCGCTCAAATTCTGCCAATGTTCCTTGCATGGTCGTTACTCCAGAGTGTTGAGCTGTTTCTTGAGAGCATCTAACTGCTGATAGATAGCGTAGGTTTGGGCTGCGGCATCCATCAGGGTTTCGTAATCGGTTGGGAGTCCTTCTGCCAAGTCATGGAGATCCATTTTCATTTGGCCGGCTTTGCTGTTCAGACGCTTAATTTGAGTTTTCAGCGCCGCTGCGGTTAAGACGGCGGGTTCTGTTTCAATAGCCATAGTTACCTCACAGTTGTTGAACATCCGGAAAGCGACGGGCCAAATCAACCCCAGCCTGCACCAGCTTGTCACCTTCAGCAGCCATTTTTTCCAGAGAGTCAAAGCCAAATCGCTGGGCATCCCGCAGGGTGCGAACGACCAGAAGTAGCCGTCCTGAAAAGATCAGCGCCCAGCCAAACCCTTCATGACTCAGGTCTATCGAAACTTGGGACAGAGCACCCGTTTGTTCTTCAATACAGACAGCGATCGCTCGGTAAAAGGCCATAATCCGCGATAGGGTGCGGGGCTCCACCTCACCTTCTACTGAGATAGCGCGACGCTCTTTTTTAGAGAGCACGTAGGGTTTGAGCAGAAGTTCGTCTGCCCAGTGGCGGTAGGTGCCGTAGGCATCATTAGCCCGGATCTGCTGCACGATGGACTTGAGAACAAGGGATTGGTCAATGATCAAGGCCGGATTGGGATCGATGGGGGTGACGACGGAACTCATACCATTACTTCCTCCACAGCGGTATCAATCTCTTCTTCGAAACTCAGTTGAGGGGATGCCTGGTTCTTTAGCAGTGCTTTTCGCAGCCAAGGGGGTGGACTCCCGTTCAGAGTCTGCACCAGGCGCGTCAGTATGTCCTGGATTTCATCTGTTTCAGATTGGGCCTTAATGGGCGTGATCCCTCGGCCGATGATCCGAGCCGCAGCTCCCCCGCCAATAGCCACAACGTAGATAATCGTGCAGTCTTGCAGCGCTTTTAGCTTGGGCTCTAGCTTGTCTTCGTTGCCGTCTTCCTTGAGGTTGCCCTGGAAGGTGAGGGCCTCGAGAAATGTAAAGCCCTCAGTGTCAACTTCGTAGACATCAATTTGCTTGGCTGAACCAAAGTGGGCATTAATGTGAACGGAGTCATTGGTGGTAAATGCAATTTTCATGGGTTGTCTCCTGTTTGAAACACTTGCAAAACTCTCTATAGGCCTGCTCGCCAGCTGTGAACCTGTTCGTGGGCATGGGCTTCATCGGCTTCTAGAAACAGGTTGCCGATGTCGAACAAGAGCTGCGTGGTGCCGTTGTAGCCGACGCTACAGCGGTGACCGTTACCCAGGCGGTCAAACACCGGAAAACCTAAGCGGTAAAGGGGAATACCTAGCCGCTGTGAGAGCGGTTTGGCGCTGGAGCTGGCAATCAACAAATCTGCCCCCTGCGCCAGGTCTTCAAAGTCTTCTAGGTCGCCAATCGTCACGGTATCGACGGGCAGATCTTTCAGTAATTTGGACTGGGTTGTAGTGACAGCGGCCTGAACAGTCGCCCCAGTACTGGTTAGCCACCAGGCCATGTTGTGGAGCAAGTCAGGTTCTAGCGCCAAGGCTACACGCTTGCGACCGAAGAAAAAGTGGGTATCCAGCAGAGCATCCTGGAGCTGACGCCGCTGGTGCCGGAATGCCTCGGGTACGGCGCGATCGCTCAGGGTTGAGAGGGTCTGCAGAAAGCGATCGACTGCACCCAGCCCGGTGAGGTCATTGAAGAGTTCAAACTCAGTCCCAAACCGCTGCTGTAGAATCTCAGCTGCAAGCTTCATGCTGTGGCCCACCGCCAGGGTAAAGGAAGAATAGCTCAAGGATTTAATCTGGCTGAGGGCCGTGCCGCCACTGGTGTTTCCCGAGTAGCGACTCTCCGTTAGATGACCATCCAGGGATGCCGACAGGTCTGGCAAAACCACCGGATTCAACCCAAAAGCCTGCACCATATTTTTAATCGCCAGTACATCACCTGGGGCAAGCGATGGTCCTGCTAAAACCGTTACCTGAGAGGGTAAGCCCGGTGCAGCATAGCTGTAGAACGGATCTTCAACAGCATCGTCCGTTTGCCACTCCCCCGCTTGGTTACTGCTTGGAATATCGCGCACAATCGCTTCTACTGCCGCTGCGTATCCGTCCTGCAAGGCACCTTTAAAGTCTGGGGTAGAGGCACAAGCAATGGGGAGCGTGGCCAGCTTTGGATTGCGATCGCGCAGTTCGGTCAAAATCCGGTGCATATCGTCCCCACGAGTTTCGGTGAGTCCGGTGGTACAGAGGCCGATAATCTCCGGGTTCGACTTCTCCAACAGCGTCAAGATGGCGGTTTCAATATTTTCGCCGCCGCCTAAGATGGTGGTCACCTCAGTCATCGCGGTAGTGGAGAGGGGAATAGACTCTCGAAAATGTCGAACCAGCATCACTTTTGCAAAGGCTGTGCAGCCCTGGGAACCATGGAGTAACGGCATCATGCCTTTGATGCCCAAGTAGGCAAGGGCAGCCCCAAGCGGCTGGCTTTGCTTAAGAGGGTTCACGGCAACGGATTTTTTACGGGTGATGACTTTTGTGGCAGGGGAAGGGGTGGGGGGCGCTCCATCCTCCCCTCTATCGAGATTTGTGGCGCCAGCCTGGATCCACGGAGCGGGCGATCGCACCTGTTCCCAAATTGGGCTATGCAGCGCTCCGTCCAGCTCTTTTGCCATCTCAATCATGCCGACGTAGCCTGCATAGGGGTGGTGGCGCTCCTGGTTAATGTCCAGGAATGGAATCCTCGCCTTAAGCGCTGTATATTGGTTGCGTCCCCCGGCAATCAGCATGTCAGCGTTGGTTTGAGCAATCACTTCCAAGAGCTTCTGGGCGTTGCCTTTGGCCATCATGATGCCATCCTTACCCAGGAGTGCTTTAATACGGGCTTTGTCTTCTTCCGTACTTTTTTTAGAGCTAGTTGCCACCACTTCTATGCCCAGATCTTTGGCAGCGGAAATAATCGACCAGCTCTTGACACCGCCGGTGTACAGAACAATTCGTTTGCCATTAAGGCGCTGTCGGTAGGGCGCTAGCGCCTGATCGAGCTGAGCAGTTTCAGATTGAATCAGCGCTTCAACGCGGAGCTGCAAATCAGCATCACCCAGCTGAGCGGCAACATCACGCAGCAGACGATTGATATCTTCGACGCCATAAATTGAGGCTTCAATGTAAGGAATGCCATAGCGCTCCTCCATCTTATGGGCCATGTTTATCAGCGCCTTGGAGCAGATCATCACGTTGAGCTTGGCCCGATGGGCCCAGGCCACCTCGTGATAGCGGGCATCTCCCGTAATTTTGGAGAGCACGCGAATGCCGAGCTTTTCTAGCAGCGGCAGCACGCCCCACATTTCGCCAGCGATGTTGTACTCGCCAATCAGATTGATATCAAAAGGAGTCGTGTATTCGGGTTCCTGGGTGCCAACAACGTATTCCAGCAGAGCTTCGCCGCCAATGCGGTTGCCCAAGTTTTTACTGCCCACGAAGCCCGGTGAGGTGACGGGCACCACAGGAACGTCAAATTTTTGGCTAGCCGCCTGACAAACCGCCTCTAGGTCATCCCCAATCAGCGCCGTGACACAGGTAAGATACACGAAGATTGCAGCAGGGCTATAGCGTTCCTTGACTTCGTGAATCGCTTTATAGAGTTTTTTCTCGCCCCCAAAGATAATGTCGTTTTCACTCAAGTCCGTGGTAAAGCCCATCTTATAAATCAGGGGGCCAGATGATAAGCTACCTCGGCTGCCCCATGAATTCCCTGCACAAGCAATGGGGCCATGAACAAGGTGGGCCACATCCGTAATCGGAACCAGAGCAATACTAGCTCCGTCAAAGGCACATCCTCCCTGAGCAGCACCGGGTTGAGCCTGCTGTTGACAAGCTTTATGTTTGCCCTTGCCATCTTTTTTGTGGTTGTGCTCACAACCCGGTTGGGTCAGGAGTTCATTCATTTTGCCAGAGGTAATTTTCATGGCGATATGGGGGTGAGGAATAGGACGTTCGAGAGCTGTCAATGGATGGGGCTATTGTTCAGGATTTGCCTGTTCGTAGAGGAAATCGGCCGCACGAAAGCGTAAGTCAATCAGCTCTTCGGTGAGCGGGTTCAGCTCGCAGGGCGAAGGTAGGTGCAGCCAAGTCTGCCCGAATAGATCCAAGTCATAACCCGCAGAACAGGTATTGGGGATGAGGTGGCAAATCCACTGGGCCACCCACACGTTGCGAACGTCAAATTCGTTAATCCAAGTTCGCAGTGGTGCTAAGGGGCGAATCGCGGGAGTCGATCGATGGAAAGAGAGATGCAGGAAGCTCATAGCACTAGGTCCAAAGAGAGAAACAGGAGGGTTGAAGAGTGGCTATGGCTACCTAATCGTCTTGCTCCATCAGGGGCGGACGGTCTTCCGCCAGCTCTAGTTCTTTGCTGAGGCAGCCAACCACATAGTTGGATTCCAAAAAATGTACCGAGTAGATATAGGCTCGCTGTAGGTAAGTGCCAATGCTGATCACGTAGCCAATGTCACCGACTTGAGCGAGAGATGCCCCCTTATCTTTGCCAGGGAAAGTGCCGTCATTGCGGATTTGCTTGCAAACCCGAACCCGATTGCCAAGGTCAAAAATAGGAGGAGAGTCAATTTCGATTTCATCACTGAGGCGCATGGTGAATTCCGATGAGGGCTATCCAGAGGCGCATACAGCACGCCTCTGAATAACGTGGTCAGGTCGCATGAGTTAGCGAATCAGGTCAAAGGAGATATCCGTCTTGGATGGCACGTTCGTGTTGCGATCAAGCTCCTCCAGAATCGTATTGATGATCCAGTTGAACTGATTGATCGCACCCTGATAGCCAAGGGTGGCGTAGCGGTGCATATGGTGACGATCAAAGATCGGATAGCCAATCCGCACTAACGGCGTACCCGTATCGCGCCACAGATACTTCCCGTAGGAGTTGCCAATGAGCAAATCAACGGGCTCAGTAAACATGAGCGATCGCAAGTGCCATAGATCCTTCTTGCCCCAAACCGTTGCCCCTTGACCGTAGGGACTATTGGTGAGCAGTTCACGGGCTTCTGCTTCAAAACCCTCATTAGAGTTTGTTACCAGAATGTGAACGGGCTCAGCCCCCATTTCCAAGAGGAATCGGGTCAGGTTCAGCACATGATCCGGGTCACCGTAAAGCGCAACCCGCTTCCCGTGAATCCAGGCTTGGGAGTCCGTTAGGGCATCAACCGCTCGCCCACGCTCCTGCTGGAGTTCCAGAGGAATGGGTTTGCCAGTCACAGCGGACAGGTTCATCAAAAACTCATCCGTACCTTGAATGCCGAAGGGGCGGAAATTATAGGTCTTTTGGGCCCAGGTTTTAGCGATCAGTTCCTGGGTTTTAGGCGTCGTGTACTTCTGGAAGAAGTAAGTGCCTTCTCCATTGATTGAGTCTGCCGCATCTTCGAGCGTGGTAAGTCCGTTATACATCTGGAACTCGCCCGTATTGGGAGAATCAAACGTATCGGAATTATCCGAAAGAATCGTGTAGTCAATGCCAAACAGGCCCAAAATCCGCTTCAGTTCGCGGATATTGCCAATGTAAGGATCGAAGCCCAGGTTAAAGTTGAACTTACCATTGGTTGTTTCGGTTTTCTTATCTGCCGTCAGCGCGCTCAGAATGCTTTTGAGCATGTTGTCATAGCCGGTGATATGGGAACCCACAAAGCTGGGTGTATGGGCAAAGGGCACCGGCAGTTCTTCAGGAATATGCCCTTCTTGCTTGGCAGTGGTGATAAATGCACCCAAATCATCCCCAATCACTTCTGCCATACAGGTGGTGCAGAGGGCAATCATCTTGGGCTTATAGAGCGAGTAGGCATTTTCCAGGCCCTGTTTCATGTTGCTGAGGCCGCCAAAAACCGCCGCATCTTCGGTCATCGAAGAAGAGACCGCTTGAAAAGGCTCTTTATAGTTACGGGTGAGATGGGTGCGGAAGTAAGCGACACAACCCTGAGAGCCGTGGCTGTAGGGCAGCGTACCTTCAAAGCCTGAGGCCACAAAGAGTGCACCCAAAGGTTGACAGGCTTTTGCTGGGTTGATGGTCAGCGCTTCGCGGGCAAAGTTCTTTTCGCGGTACTCCCAAGACTTAGTCCATTCAGAAACTTCAGCAATTTTTTCCGGGCTATGGGCTCCTTCAAACTGACGCTTATACTCAAACAGGTCTTGATAGGCATCTGTATGAAATAGCTCAAAGTGATCTTTAATCTTACCGGGGTCTTCGCCACCACAGGAAGGGGTTGGGATGGCGTTGTCTTCGTTGAGAGTCATGGTGATCTCCTCTTGAGAGAAATGTTTGGATGAGGGAGTTAGGTCGGGAGGTGATGGGGAGGTGGGATGATGGGGAGGTCGGGTGGATGGGCATATTCTGCTCCCTATCTCCCAGTCCCCCTATCTCCCAATCCCCGCTCCTACGCTGCTGCTTGCCAAGGAGTTTTGATCAATCCCCAGGTGGGATTGTTAATGGCTAGATCCATATCGCGAGCAAAGACTTCGAACCCGTCATAGCCGTGGTAAGGCCCGGAGTAATCCCAGGAGTGCATCTGGCGGAAGGGAAGCGCCATCTTTTGGAAGACATACTTCTCTTTGATGCCAGCAGCAATCAAGTCGGGCTTTAGTTCCTTGGCAAACTCTTCAAATTCATAGCCGCTGATATCGTCATAAATGAGCGTGCCTTCTTCGACATAGTCGGCGGTGCGCTTATAGTCATCGCCATGGCCAAACTCATAGCCAGTGCCAATAACTTTCATTCCCAGGTCTGTAAATGCCGGAATCACGTGGCGAGGACGCAAACCGCCAACCATCATCATGACGGTTTTGCCCTCAAGACGAGGGCGATATTTGGCAATGATGCTATCCATCCGAATTTGATTCTGGACAATAACTTCCTCGGCCTTGGCCTGAATAGTCTCGTCAAACTGTTCGGCAATCTTACGCAAAGATTTAGCAATTTGAGACGGCCCAAAGAAGTTGTACTCTAGCCAGCCAATCCCGTATTTCTCTTCCATGAAACGGCAGATGTAGTTCATGGAACGATAGCAGTGAATTAAGTTGAGCTTAGCCAGCGGGGCCATCACAACTTCATTGAAGGTGCCATCTCCTGAGAACTGGGAGATCACCCGCAGGCCGATATTTTCTAGGAGCATACGGCTGGGCCAAGCATCTCCTCCAATGTTGTAGTCTCCAATAACGTTGACGTCGTAGGGGCCTGACTCGTAGCCTTCAGGCAGCTTGCGGTACTCATCTGCTTTAGGGAGTACCCAGTCACGAACCGTGTCATTGGCGATGTGGTGTCCCAAGGATTGCGAGACGCCCCGGAAGCCTTCACAGCGGACTGGAACCACAGGCTTGCCCGTTTCTTTTGCTTTCTTCCGGGCAACAGCTTCAATGTCGTCTCCGATGAGACCCACCGGACATTCAGATTCAATCGTGGTGCCTTGGTTGAGGGGGAAGAGTTCTTCGACCTCATCAATCAGCTTGTCGAGCTTTTTGTCCCCGCCAAAGACGATGTCTCGCTCTTGGAAGTCGGAGGTGAACTGCATGGTGCCGAAGGAGTCGACCCCTGTGGTGCCGACGTAGTAGTTACGGCGACCTGACCAGGAGTAGTAACCACAACCCACCGGGCCATGGCTGAGGTGAATCATGTCTTTCACGGGTCCCCAGACAACCCCTTTAGCGCCTGCATAGGCACAGCCACGGGTGGTCATAACGCCAGGAACCGATTTTTTGTTGGACTTGACGCCGCAATCAGAAGCTTCTGCTTCTTTGACGTCGAGGTGCTTGGAGCGAAGCTTCTTGGCTTTATCTGGATAGGCCTCCAAGACCTCCTGAATGAGATTTTTTTTATCTTCTACAGTAGCCATAGTGCCCTCTCTATTCGTGTAGGGGGTTAGATGTGGGAGATGGAGCCTGACGGTGCAGGGAGGTATCCTGCTACCGTCAAGTCCTAACAAGAATGAAACAGACAGGACGCTTAGACAGCTGCCGCTGAAGAAGCCAAGGCTTCTTGATATTTCTCGTCACTATCGAGGATGCCGAATTCAATCAGCAGTTCTTCCAGTTCGTCCATGGTGATGGGCGTCGGGATAGTGAGGTTCTTGTTGTTGATGATCTTTTCAGCGAGCTGAGCATATTCGCCAGCCTGCTTGCTCTCGGGAGCATATTCGTTCACTGTCATCCGACGTAGCTCAGCGTGCTGCACAACGTTATCGCGGGGGACGAAGTGAATCATCTGGGTGTTGAGTTTCTCAGCAAGGGCTTCGATCAGCTCAATTTCCCGGTCGGTGTTGCGGCTGTTACAGATCAGGCCGCCGAGCCGCACGCCGCCGGATTGGGCGTACTTCAGAACGCCTCGGGCGATGTTGTTGGCCGCATACATGGCCATCATTTCGCCGGAAACCACGATGTAGATTTCTTGGGCTTTGCCTTCCCGAATGGGCATGGCGAAACCGCCGCAAACCACGTCGCCTAATACGTCGTAGGAGACGAAATCGAGATCTTCGTAAGCACCTTCTTCTTCGAGGAAGTTAATGGCGGTGATGATGCCTCGACCGGCACAGCCTACACCGGGCTCAGGACCGCCAGACTCAACGCACTTAACGCCGCGGTAGCCTTCTTGCAGCACCTGGTCAAGTTCGACATCTTCAACGGCACCGAGTTCGGCGGCCAGCTGCAGCACGGAGGTTTGGGCTTTGCTGTGGAGCATCAGGCGGGTAGAGTCAGCCT
>CAZXWR010000024.1:0-22203 GCA_964644325.1 uncultured bacterium | reverse complement strand
TCTAGGTGCTCGTCACGGGTCAGCTGCGCCATCTCCGACAGGGGCACCGTCCACAGTCGTTCGTCGGGCCATCCCAGCCGGAAACAAACGGCCACAGGGGTTTCTGCTGGGTAGTGCAACATGAGCTGGGCCTGGGCCGCTTCCACATGTCGGGCACTCAGGTACAGACATAAGCTAGCTTGGTGAGCCGCCAACCCCGCCAGCTCTTCCGCTTCTGGCACCTGGGTACGCCCGCTGATCCGCGTCAAAATAATAGTCTGCACGAGGGCGGGAACCGTTAGCTCGACCTGGAGTCGTGCCGCCGCCAGCTGAAAGGCACTAATGCCCGGAATGACCTCAAAAGGAATCTCCGCATGTGCCAGCGCCTGCATTTGTTCATGGACTGCGCCATAGAGACAGGGGTCACCAGAGTGCAGCCGAACCACCGACTGTTGCGATCGCACCCGCTCAACCATCAACGGCAGAATATCTTCCAGGGTTTTATTGGCGGTCTGAATCACCTCAGCCTCGGGTTTCAGCAACGCCAACATTTGTCGCGGTACCAGCGAGTCAGCATACAGTACGACATCCGCCCGTACCAGAATGTTGTGGGCCTTTACCGTCAACAGTTCTGGATCACCTGGCCCAGCCCCAATGATGTAAACGGCAGGCTGCAGCGCAGCCAAACCCGTTGCAGAACCCTGAGTATCAGAGAGAAGAGAGGTCATAGAAGCAAATGCTAATTTATCTGTGCAAGAAAATTTGAAAGAGACGAATCGTTGGGCGTTAGGACAGGTTAGGCCTCAGAACAGCCTCATCTTGTTAAATCGCAGCTCGCTTAACTGCCCCCGGTTTAGCCCCGTGATTGCGAGGGCACCATATCCGGCAAAGAGCGGTGCAACAAATGCAGCCAGCCTAGCCCAGCCAGCCCTAGCGCAATTCCGATCAGGCTAACGACCTGGGCAATCCGCAACGGCCCCAGCATCAAACTATCCATCCGCAGCGCCTCAATCCAAAAACGACCCAGGCTATAGGCAACGGCATAGGCCAAAAAGATGGTGCCGCGCTTGAGCTTGGGAAACCGGACAAACAAGAACATCAGCAAGCCAAACACCGCTAAATTCCAGAGGGACTCATAGAGAAACGTTGGGTGATAGAATGCCTCACCCTGTAGCCCTCTCGGGCGATTGGCCAAAGGAATAAACAGCTTCCAGGGCAGCGCAGTGGGCCGCCCAAACGCCTCCGAATTAAAAAAGTTGCCCCAGCGGCCAATGGCCTGCCCCAGGATCAAAGAAGGCGCGACAACATCTGCCAGTTGCCAAAACGAGCACTTTTTCAGCCGACTAAAAATGAGCGCGGCCAGAGTCCCGCCAATAATCGCCCCGTGGATCGCGATTCCCCCTTGCCAGATCGCGATAATTTCGGCAGGACGACCGCTATAGTAACTCCATTGGAACAAAACATAGTAGAGTCTGGCCCCAGAAATAGCACCGATCACCAGCCAAATGACCAAATCTTCAATCAGCCTGGGATCAAGCTTGCGCAGCCGCGCTAACTTCTGGGACAGGAACATACCCACCACCACCGCCAAGGTAATGAGCAAGCCATACCAGCGCACCTGAAGCGGGCCGAGGGGAAAACCACTGCCGGGAGACGTGAATTGGAACGCGAACGGGAAAAAGGTTGGTCGCATAAATCGCTTCCACAACGCCCTACTGATGGGAGGATTTGCCCAGTGTACTCATTGATTCTAAAGCGTGCTTTAGCCTGACTGAGACTTTGGGTGACGGGATCTAGCAGCAGCACGCACCGCAACCAATCTCCACTCAGTCCCAGGTCAAGAGACGGTATCTTGTATTACCAAAAATCTACCTTACAGCTACTTTACTGTGAATGCGTAGTACAGTGAATTCGGGCTATCCGGTTTCAACGCGATCCCAGGTCGCGACAACAATCGAAAGAGTTGAGTCTATCCGCGTAGTTCAGCCTTAGCCTCATAGACCTCATGTTTTGTAACCTAACGAGCAAAAAGTTAATCCCTAACTAAAGTAATGCGTTAAATCGAATACAAAACTATATCAGGGTTTCTTGATATGGTCTTCTTGACCTGATGGGGTGCCTATCATCGGCTTTGACCAAGTCTAATGAGCAGGTACGGCTGCACTACATTTATCTGAATTCACTCTTAGGGCCGGTTTATGCTGGAGATCAAACCTCGCTCAGCGCAACAGTTTATGACAACATCTACCCAGTATCCAGTAATGGTTATTGGTGGAGCAGAAGACAAAGTCAATGGGTGCGAGATACTGACCGCTTTCTTGGAAAGTGCTGGCGGCCATCGCGCCACCATCGGCATTATCCCCTGTGCTTCACGGGAACCAAGTATCGTAGGCGATCGCTACTTCCAGCTTTTTAAGGGAATGGGCGCTAGCGAGGTACAGATCTTAGATATTCGTAATCCCCATGAAGGCAATGCGAGTCACTGGCTAGACATGTTGGCTCAATGTACAGGGGTTTTCGTGACCGGAGGTGACCAGCTCCGGCTTTGTGATTTGATCGCGGGTACCAAGCTGATCGACATCATTAAAACTCGCCTCCAGCTTGGGCAGCTCGTATTGGCTGGGACGAGTGCTGGAGCAGCGATGATGGGTGAAAAAATGATTGCCGGGGGGAGTAGTGGTGAATCTCCCAATCGCGCCCTCGTTGATTTAACAGAAGGGTTAGGTATTTTGCCGGAACTGCTGGTTGATCAGCACTTTCATAATCGTAACCGGATGGCCCGCTTGATGAGTGCAGTGGCGGGTTACCCTGACAAGCTGGGCATCGGCATCGACGAAGATACCTGTGCTGCCATTGCAGGCGATGGCACTCTACAGGTCATTGGCAAAGGCACAATCACCGTGATTGATCCTGGAGGATTAATACATACGAATTATCAACGGGTGGCTGAAACAGCCCCCCTCAGCCTGCATAACCTCAAGGTTCATGTCCTGAGCCAGGGAGATCGTTACGACTACCAAAATCGGGTTGTCTTATCTCCCCAATAAGCCTGCGCGTCACGAAACTAGCGCCAATGGGTCAACTCGCTGACGCCTACGTATGTCCGCTGGGCAAGCAAGGTTGATTAAGAACCTTATAAACTATTTTCATTCCCCTGTTTTTTGATTGATCCATCCCTAAAGCTGTGACATCCCTAAAGCTGTGAAGAGTGTTGCTTAGAGCGTGTAAGTCTCTCTAAAATTTACGGTTTTTCTAGTCCTTGCATTACTGGCAGAAGTAGTCTTTACGCCCATGAGAATTCTCAAAACTCAAACGCTTCGGGGTCCAAATTACTGGAGCATTCGGCGCTCGAAGCTGATCCTGGTTCGATTAGACTTAGAGGATTTAGCCGATCGCCCATCCCACACGATCCCAGGCTTTTATGACGGGTTAGTGACGGCTTTGCCGAGTTTGGTTGAGCATTTCTGCTCTCCTGGCTGCCGGGGTGGTTTTCTCAGTCGGGTCGGAGAAGGCACCATGATGGGGCACATCCTGGAACATGTTGCCCTTGAGCTGCAGTCATTGGCAGGGATGCCCGTGGGGTTTGGTCGCACGCGGGAAACTGGCACGCCCGGGATCTACCAGGTCATTTTTGAGTATCAAGATGAAGCTGCGGGGCGCTATGCCGCTCGAGCAGCCTTCCGCCTGTGCCAAAGCATTGTCGAAACCGGATCCTATCCCTACGGCGAACTCCAAAAAGACTTAGATGACTTGAAGGAGCTGTGCAATGAAGCCTCGTTGGGGCCGAGTACCGAGGCTTTGGTGCGTGAGGCAGAAGCCCGCAATATTCCGTGGACGTTGCTCGAAACTCGCGAACTGGTGCAGTTTGGCTACGGAAAATATCAGCAGCGTGTCCAAGCATCCTTAACCTCCCACAGCAATATTTTGGGGGTGGAGCTGTCCTGCGACAAGGAAAGCACTAAGCAAATTTTGGCGAATGTGGGCGTGCCCGTTCCACGGGGGTCAGTCGTTTACTACCTGAGTGAGCTAGAGAGTGCAATTGATCAGCTGGGGGGCTATCCAGTCGTGATTAAGCCCTTGGATGGGAATCACGGTCGTGGGATTACCATTGACATTAAAACCTGGGAGCAGGCTGAGGCGGCTTACGATCTTGCGCGGGCGGTTTCTAAGGGCGTTATTGTGGAGCATTACTACCAGGGGCGTGACCATCGCATCTTGGTGGTGAATCATAAGGTTGTGGCTGTCGCAGAACGGGTGCCGGCCCATGTTATTGGCAACGGGAAAGACACCATCGAAACGCTGGTTGAGATTGAAAATCGCGATCCGCGGCGGGGGGAAGGACACGACAACATTTTGACCCAGATCCAGTTGGATCGGATGACCGATGAACTGCTGGGTCGCCAGGGCCATACCCTGGATTCAATTTTAGAACCCGGAGAAATTTGCTACTTACGGGCGACCGCCAACTTAAGTACAGGGGGGATTGCCATTGATCGGACGGATGAAATTCATCCAGAGACGATTTGGGTAGCAGAACGGGTTTCACGCATTATTGGTCTGGATGTCGCAGGGATTGACGTGGTTACAACGGATATTTCGAAGCCGTTGCGTGAGGTAGATGGCGTTATCGTTGAGGTGAATGCCGCACCAGGGCTACGGATGCATGTATTCCCGAGCCAAGGAACCCCCCGCAATGTGGGTGGCCCCATCCTCAATATGTTGTTCCCACCCGGAGCACCCACGCGCATCCCCATCATTGCGGTGACGGGCACCAATGGGAAAACCACCACGACCCGCTTAACGGCGCATATTTTCCGGCAGATGTACGAGGCCGTTGGCTTCACGACAACGGATGGCATTTATATTGGCGAGCACTTGGTGGAAAAAGGGGATACCACTGGCCCCCAGAGTGCCCAGGTGATCTTGCAAGATCCAACGGTTGATATTGCCGTTTTAGAGACGGCACGGGGCGGCATTCTGCGCTCAGGGCTCGCATTTCCCACCTGCGACGTGGGGGTTGTCTTGAATGTAACGGCAGATCATCTTGGGTTAGGGGATATCGATTCGATTGACCAGATGGCCCATTTGAAAGCGGTGGTTGCTGAGGCTGTGAACCCGGATGGCTATGCCGTGCTGAATGCCGATGACGCGCGGGTTGCTGAGATGGCGGCGCGGGTGCAGGGGAAGGTGGCTTACTTCTCAATGGATGCCCAAAACCAAATTGTGCGGAGTCATATCCAGCAGGGGGGCATCGCAGCGGTCTATGAAGATGGCAACCTGGTTATTTTGCAGCAGGACTGGGTCTATCGCATTGAAGCAGCGACGCAGGTGCCTCTGACCATGGGCGGGCGGGCGCCCTTTATGATTGCCAATGCCTTAGCAGCTAGCTTGGCGGCTTTTGTGCACGGGGTGCCCATTGAAAAAATTCGCGGGGCGCTGCGGAGTTTTCGGGCTTCGGCACAGCAAACACCGGGTCGCATGAACTTGTTTAACCTCGGGCACTACCATGCGCTGGTGGATTACGCCCATAACCCCGCCAGCTATGAGGCAGTGGGCAGTTTTGTGAAGAACTGGTCTGGCCCGTCGATTGGCATTGTGGGAGGGCCGGGCGATCGCCGTGATGAGGATTTCATTGAACTGGGGTCGCTGGCCGCCCAAATTTTTGATCAAATTATTGTCAAAGAGGACGACGACACTCGGGGGCGTCCTCGGGGGGAAGCAGCCGCACTCATTGTGCAGGGCATTTGTCAGGCTGCGACAGCTCCTGACCAGGTCGTCCCCCATCGCGTGCACCTAGATGAAACGGAAGCCATTGAGCAAACCCTCGATCAGGCCCCAACCGACGGCCTAGTGGTGATTTTACCGGAGAGCGTGAGTCGGGCGATCGCCCTGATTACAGCCCGTAATCCGCTGCCGGATGTCAGTGAATCCGCAGCTTCTGCTAACCCTGCCGTCAACGGGAATGCCCCCGGCCATCCAGTCTCGCCGCTCGAAACGGCGAACGGCACCGAAGCTGTACCGTCCAACCCAGTTTCAGCGGTAGGAGCCCCCTCTGAGACCCCTTAGCCCAGCTTACAGTGGGCCGCTCCACTCTGTTCAATCCAGCCGTGGATGAGGCCAGAGGTAGACTGAGCAGCAGCACAATGGCCCAGCGCATCAACGACGATCACCCCACCGTCACCCTTGACCTTGGCGACGAGGTAGTCAATCCCTGCCTGGGCAGCAGCTTGGGCATCGAATCCCTTCAGCCACACAAAGTCTGAAATGGTTTTTGCAATAACGGTGCGTAAAAATTGCTCACCATAGCCCGTGGCCGAAACCGCACAGGTGTCATTATCGGCAAATACTCCAGCGCCAACCACAGGGGTATCGCCAACGCGACCCCAGCGCTTGTTCACTAACCCCCCGGTCGAAGTAGCCGCCGCTAAATTACCCTGTAGATCACGTGCTACGGTGCCGACCGTGCCCAACTTTTGAGCGGGTTTGATGCGTTCATGATCTAAGGTCATGCGGCCAGCGGCTTGGGCCTCCCGAAGCTGATTCCGACGCATCGCCGTGATGAAGTAGTCATCGGGGCACAGCTCAACCCCTTGGGCTTTCGCAAAGGCTAGGGCGCCTTCTGCGGCCAACAGCACATGGTCTCCCTGTTCTAAAACCGCACGAGCTAGCGAAATTGGGTTTTTTACCCCCTTCACGCAGGTTACACCTCCGGCCCGGAGGTCGCTCCCGTTCATTAAGGCCGCATCCATCTCGACTTGAGCCTCGGCATTTAAAACTGAGCCTCGGCCAGCATTGTAGAGGGGATTGTCTTCCAGGAGGGTGACGCAATATTCCACGACATCTAGGGCTGTCGCCCCGCTGGCTAACCGTTGGCGGCCTTGCTCCAGAATGCTCAGGACGCTGTCTCGAAATTCCGATTCGCTGGCTTCATACTTGAGATCTTCAAGGGCACCAGCACCCCCGTGAATCATGAGAGAGTAAGTCTGCGTCATAGGGAAAGTGTGACTGTAATTTTAAAGATCAACCTAGGATCCGTTAGGGCTGTGCAGCCTCAACGGGATCCATTTCAATCTCAACGGATCCATCCCTGCACCCCTCACCCCCATTGACAGGCTCAAGAACCCAGTCTCAGCGGCGATTTCCGCACGAGTTGGGCGATCGCCTAGGCTTATTGAACCTCAGACGGCTGGGTGTTGGGCAGTTGAGTGCACGGCGTCGCTGCCGGGGGCCAGTTCCTCCAATATCCTAAAGCGGATATGGTTAATGGCTAAGCTCCCTAGGGAAAATTCTTCAGGCAGATCCTCTGCCGTCATTTTTTCAAATTTGATCCCCTTCCCCAGTTCCGTGTGGTACCAGGCAAGGCCCATAAAGAACCGCTCAGGATAGGGGCCGCGTTCAATCACATCATCTACGTTGGACTCCATGGGCAGCCAACCCACGCCCGGTACGTAAAACTCAAGCCAGACATGGTTGAAATCTGGTTCTAGGGGCAGGTATCGACGTTCAGGGTAGGGGGGGCATTTGTAGCGACCAATGGTGCGGCAGGCAATGCCATTGAGGCGGGCCAGGGCCAACAGCAGCCCCACGTACTCGCCACAGGAGCCAACGCCGCGGGCTAGGGCAACATCCGGGGTATCAATGTGGGGCCGAATGCCATAGGACAGGCGATCGTAAACATAGTTGCGAATGCTGAGCATCTGCCGCAGAACATTGGTTTCGGAGCCCACAGCCTCTTTAGCGGCCTGTTGAATCAGGGCATTATCCATGGCCAGCTCATCATCATCCACCAGGTAACGCTGCTGTAATTCCGGCGCCAGGGGAGGACTGTCTTCGACATCCGTGGGCGTCAGGCTGTACTTGAGGCTATACATCTCTAGCACTGCCTTCCACCCCAACAAGCCACCTTGATCGGGCTGAAGCTGATCGAACTTGAAAACCGCGACCTGCTGACCCTCCTGTTCTTCAACTGTAAACGGATGCCCAATGGGTTCGATATGACGCACCCGCTGGCGGAGGGTACTGGAAGGTAGGGCAATGCGCCATTCAACGTTATGCAGGGTCAGCGCATCCAGGGGCAGGATTTCTTCAACGTAGGATAGCTCGACAAGGTAGCCATTGGAGAGGGTGTAGCACTCCTCCGCGTTGTGGTGTAGGTGGAGCGGATGAATAAAGGTGCGATCGCGGAAGGTCAGCTGATAGGGCGATTCAGCGTTGGGATCATCCCGAATATAGGCTTCTTCATCGGCATAGGCGACATAGCAAATGGGGTCTGAGCAAATGGGGTCTGATGCTGGAGGGGTGGCGTAAAAGGTCAGGGCTGTGGGCGAAGCATAGGGTGTCAGGGCACTAAAGCGAACCTTCCCCGTCGTTTTATCGAGACAGTAGACCGTTTGCTCAGTGCGATCGCAAACCCATAGGGCATCCTGAGCCACTGCAATATTTTCGATGCCAATACCGGGCTGGGGCAGGCGGGTGAGACGCTGCCCTGTGCTGCGCTCAAACACATGGATATAGCCCGACTGCTTGCAAGTGGCATACACCGCAGACTCACACACCGCCACCCCGTTCACCGGATAGGGCAGCTTGGCAAACACCTGCGGCTCTAAAGTTTGGGGAGATGTGGCATGGATAGCTGGGCGATCGCAGCAAAAAATGTCGGTTCCCTTGGCAAACCAGAGGGTGTCTTGCCAAACCGCTAACCCCTCCACCTCGGCCCAGTCTGCCACCTGGAGCGGATTCAGGATCGTCGTGTTATTGGTGCGGGGATCAATCCGCAAGAGATACCCCCGCAACCGATCCACTGCGAGTAACCCGGCATCATCAGCCGCTAGACCCGAAAGGGCATAGACTCCAAAGGGGCGAATCGTGGGGTGATTTAAGGCAGCAGCCGGCAGCGTTGGTTCAGAATTTGGCATAGGTAACGGCACAGACAAGGGAAGCAGGGGCGCTCTCAGGATACCGCAGACTAGACACCTGCTTCTGAGCAAATCCGGTCATGTCCAAACTAGCCTGGAAGGCCAACCGATTCTGCTATCGCCAATACCCCCGACCATAGAACGACCAGGGTCGAACCGTTATCAGGATAGAGCAAGCGCCGCATCCTGCCAATCTCCACTCGCGCTCAATTCGCTGCCGATTTTGTTCCTGGCGATGCAGCAAAAAGACCGTGCCGTTTGTAGGATTTAAGCCGTAAACTGACCGTAAATACTGTAAAGATGGGTGCGGCCACTCCTTTTGAGACCCCACCCGTATAGAGCAGTCCATTTTTGCAGTGGAGGAGCCAGCATTCAATGAAAGTTGTTTACGACCCAGACCAGGACATTCTACAAATTGCTTTCATTGAAGAGACTGTTGAAGAAACCGCACAAATCGCACCAGGCCTGATTTTAGACTATGACGAAGACGGCAACGTCATCGGCCTAGAACTCAGAAAAGCCTCTAAGAAAGTCGACAATCCCTACTTGATGGCCTACCAGGTGGGTGAAGCAGACAGCAACAAGCCACAGCTCAAGATTAAGAACTAAAGACTAAGGCTTGGGGCGCGGCTAGGCATCGTTCAGCCAAGACTCCGATCCAATCAGGTCGATGACACAGTCGCGCAGTAGATATTCGTTCTCCTCCAGCATCTGTTCCACTTTGGGCCATTCGCGATCGCTAAAGTGGCGGCTGAGCTGGTAAATTCGTTGCTGGCGACCCACTGCGCCCCGTGCGACTAAAGCACGAACCTCATCCTGAATATCTGAAATCGAATACTGGCGAACCTTCGGCATGGTGATAGCCCTTCCAAAAGAGAAACTCTAAAAACTGCTGTGAGCAACAACAAACTGTTGTAAGCGGCGACCAATTCCTTGCCTTAGAAAATGCAGCAAGAAATTAAAGTCGCAGATAGTCAAGCCTTACCTGAAAAGAAAGACAGAAACCGGAGGAATTCTGTGCATTTTTTGCATGACTTGAGCCCGTCAGGCACAAGGAATTTCTAACAAAGGTGAATGGGAGGTGGGCAAAGCTCGTGTAAAGTTCGACCATTTACACAACTGTATTTTACGATACGACTTCGGGCACTGGGACAAGTCTGGTTAACGTTCCCTGACCTTCTGGATGGGTCGGGGGTATTTTGGGTCGGGGGGAGGCCGTTCTTCAGTAGGATGATGAAAGTAAGTCAGTGAACCCGCTTCTCGCCCTCTACTTTTTTGATAGCCGGATTCTCAGCCTCTGCTGAAATTAAGGTTTTCTTCAAGTGTGCAGGCCACTGAGAAAAAAGCTGCAGGATGATTCGGGGTTGGGAATAAGCAGCGATCAGTTGATGCGACAGCGTGCATCGTGGCCGTATTTTGCAGTTTCATGACCGACTACTTAAATTTTGTTCAATTTGGGCTAAACATGACTGACTCAGTGCGAATTTTGATGTGTCCGCCGCATCATTATGATGTTGATTATGTAATTAATCCCTGGATGGAAGGGAATATCCATCGTTCCTCGCGGGACTTGGCAGAGAAGCAATGGCATCAACTGCATACGGTTTTGCAAAACTACGCAACCGTGGATTTAGTTGAGCCGCAACCGGGCTGGCCCGACATGGTATTCACGGCCAATGCCGGACTGGTGTTAGGCGACACCGTGGTGCTCAGCCGATTCTTCCACCCTGAGCGTCAGGGAGAAGAGCCTCACTTTCAGCGGTGGTTTGAAGCCCAGGGCTACACGGTGCATACCTTACCTTCCGGGCTACCCTTTGAGGGGGCAGGCGATGCCCTACTCGATCGGGCAGGGCGCTGGCTGTGGGCTGGCTATGGCTTTCGCTCGGAGCTGGACTCCCACCCCTACCTCGCAAAGTGGCTGGACGTGGAGGTGCTGTCGCTCCGCTTGGTGGATCAGCGGTTTTATCATCTGGATACCTGCTTTTGTCCCTTGACCGATGGGTACCTGCTGTACTATCCCGCCGCATTTGACACTTACTCCAATCGCCTGATTGAGATGCGCGTGCCTGCCGAAAAGCGCATTCCCCTCACGGAAGTAGATGCGGTGAATTTTGCCTGCAATGCCGTGAATGTTGACCGTGTCGTGGTGATGAATAAAGCCAGCGAGAGTCTACAGCAAACCTTGAGCGATCGCGGGTTTACGGTGGTGGAAACGCCGCTGACAGAGTTCCTGAAGGCAGGCGGGGCCGCCAAATGTCTGACGCTGCGGGTCACTGAACCGCGCCAGGATCAGCCCCAAACCTCCAGCATTCAAAGTCGCGTTGTGTTCCTAGAGGGCCATTTACTCGACACGGGCCTCGTGAACCGCGCCCTGGATACGATTGTGGCCGGGGGCGGCAGTTTCCAGGTGCTGAACTTTAGCCTTGGGGAGCAGCGCCAGGATCGATCCCAAGCGGAGGTGAAGGTCTCGGCCCCAGATGCAGCGGTGATGGCCGACATCATGGGACAGCTGATTGATTTGGGGGCCGTCAATGTCTCTGAGGAGGTGGTGCAGACCACCCTGGAAGCGGTGACCCAGGCGGGTGTAGCCCCAGACGATTTTTACGTCACCACGATCTACCCCACAGAGGTGTTGTTGGAGGGGCAGTGGGTGCCAGTGCAGGGCCAGCGGATGGATGGGGCGATCGCCGTCACCTATCCCCCAGAAGGCCCAGTTGCCCGCTGCAAACTGCTGCGAGATCTAGCGGTCGGTGAATCGGTGGTTGTGGGCAGTCAAGGCATCCGCACCCGGCGTAGCGACACCTCCCTCAAGCAGAAAAGCACCGAAGAATTTAGCTTCATGGGGGCCGGGGTTTCCAGCGAACGGCGGGTGGAGCTGGTGGTGGAGCAAATTGCCTGGGATCTCCGCCGCATTCGCGATCGCGGGGGTAAGGTGGTGGTCACCGCTGGCCCAGTGGTGATCCATACGGGGGGGAGTGAACATCTCACTCGCCTGATTCGGGAGGGCTATGTCCATGCCCTGCTTGGAGGAAATGCGATCGCCGTTCATGACATTGAACAGTCTTTGATGGGCACGTCCCTGGGAATGGACATGAAGCGGGGAATTTCAGTGCATGGTGGCCATCGCCATCATCTGAAGGCGATTAACACTATCCGGCGCTGCGGCAGCATTGCGAACGCCGTTGAGCAAGGGATCTTGACCAGTGGTGTGATGTACGAGTGCGTCAAAAATAACGTGCCCTTCTCCCTCGCTGGCTCGATTCGAGACGACGGCCCGCTCCCCGATACCCACATGGATCTGATTGCGGCTCAAACCCACTATGCCCAGCTCATTGAAGGCGCAGACCTGATTCTGATGCTGTCGAGCATGCTGCACTCCATCGGCGTCGGGAACATGACTCCGGCGGGTGTGAAAATGGTCTGTGTCGATATCAATCCAGCCGTGGTGACCAAGCTCAGCGATCGCGGTTCCGTGGAGTCCACCGGGGTTGTCACCGATGTCGGGCTATTCCTCAGCCTCTTGGTGCAGCAGCTGGGTAAGCTCACCGGGCAGTATGCGCAGGTTTAGCACTATGAACCCGATAGCGTTATTCGCCTGGATCAAGGGGGTATCCCGATCGTGGATAGCGCTGTTGCCCCTGCTGCTCTGTTTAGCGGGGTCACTCCTGCTGACGGGCTGTAGCTTACCCCAGGTCAGTGCTGAATCGCGGCTGTTTCTGAATCTCTCGGTCACTTTCTTGGGGGACTATGCCCTGCCGCAACAAACCGTTGCCAACAGCGTGGTGGGCGGTTTATCAGCCCTGGCATACGACCGTACGGGCGATCGCTTTTACGCCCTCGCCGATGACGACACAGACCCGCGTTTCTATACCCTAGCCCTGCAAATTCAGGCAGAGCCAGAAACTGACCCAGACACAATGCCTCATCTGGCCCATGTTGCCATCGCAGGAGTCACCCACTTACGGGATAATCCAGCTTTGGCGGCCCAGCCAAACCTGGATGGTGAAGGGCTGGCCCTCACTCCCAAAGCAACGGTTTTTGTTGCCAGTGAAGGGAACCTAGCGCAAAAAATCCCGCCTCGACTGACAGAGTTCCAGGTCGAAACCGGAACCTGGCAGCGAGACTTGCCGCTCCCGCCCCAATACTGGACGCTGAATGACGATCAAGAATTGATCTACGGGGTCAACGCCAATCTCGGCCTGGAGGCCCTCACCCTCAACACCGAAGGCGATCGCCTGTTCGCTGCACTGGAGATGCCCCTGAGCCAAGATCTACATCCCGAAGTAGAAGCACCAACCTTCAGCCGCTTCTTGCATTACTGGATTGGTGAGCCTGAGCCAATCCTCATCGCCGAGCATTTGTATCCCCTAGACCCCGCCCCAGCCGGTAGCTTACTCAACGGCTTAACCGACATGGTCTCAATCGACAACGCAGGGCACTTTCTGACCCTAGAGCGGGCCTATAGCCCCCTGACTGGATTCAGCGCCATGCTTTACCAAATCGCAACGGGGGTGGCGACCGACACCGCAACCATCCGGGCCTTACCCCCAGAGCCCAGGGGCACAACCCCCATCCTCAAAAAGCCCCTGCTTAACCTGAAAGATCTGGGCATCCCGATCCAGAACCTGGAGGGCCTTAGTCTTGGGCCACAGCTCACCGATGGCAGCCGCAGTCTTGTCCTCGTGAGCGACAATAACTTTGATGCGACGGTACCCAGTCAATTTCTGCTGTTTCAGCTCCAGAACCAGCCTCAAAATGCGGCCATCCAACCGTCAAAAAACGGAGCGAGCTAGCGTAGCGTCCCTCAACAGCGACTGAAACAGGAGCCGTAACCGTCTCAACTCACTTCAAAAAGCCTACCTCTGCCTGGGGCAGGGGACCCGTACGGTTGGGGGGCCAAAACCGGAAAGCGGCCCGACCTAAAACATCTCCCTTATTCACCAGACCCCAGCAGCGACCGTCAAAGCTATTGTCGCGGTTATCGCCCAAAACCAGATAGTTATCGTTTGGGATCGTCTCTGGCTGCGATAGAAACGGCGTAATGCCTTCCGAGGCACAGGCATCTATGGACGTGACATCCCCGTTCACATAGTCTTCCGACAGCCGTTGACCGTTAACATAAACGCCACCGTTGAGGATCTCTACGCGATCGCCCGGCACCCCAATGACGCGCTTGATAAACGCATCCCTATAGCCCTGCTGCTTCAGCGTTTTGGTGGGGTTGAACACCACAATATCCCCACGCCGAGGGTCATGGAAATAGTAGCTAATCTTTTCGATGATCAGGCGATCGTTAATTTGAAGGGTGGGTTCCATTGACCCAGATGGAATGTAGCGCGCTTCTGCAACATAGGAGCGAATGCCGAAGGCCAAGAGCAAACTAAGTCCAACCGTTTTAGCTGCTTCCCACCACCAAGACTCTTCAGCTGACGAATTTGGCATAGTATCGATCAACAATTTCCTAGATAGAGGTTTCCCAACCGGATGTCATTTACCACCATACCTGCTTGCTCACTTTTTTTGGCACTCGCAAAATGGGCAATGTCATGGCTCCGCTAAAGAGCTATGGGGGCACCAGCTTATTCATACAGACCGCACCATTCTCAGGCAAGTTCCTGGGAATTCTGTGTCCACGAACCGGGGCAGTGGGGGACGGTGCTGATGCTCTGAAGGTATCTGTCAGGAAAGCATGGAGCCGCAAGTCCTGACCCGCTGCATATTTTTGCACCCTGGAGACTGACGAGACAGATCTTCCAGTATGGTTAGAGTATCCGTCAGATTTCTGAGACCAGTGATGTTGCCCCCACGCCCTATGGCTAGCAGCCAACCCCCAGTGCAAAGCACTATGTGGCTGCAATGAGTTCACACCCTCTGCCGACAATTGGCTGGCGCGAGTGGGTGGCTCTACCGCTCCTGGATATCGCCAAGGTCAAGGCTAAAATTGATACCGGAGCCCGTTCTTCTTCCCTGCACGCCTTTGATATTCAGTCATTTGAGCGAGACGGGGTGACGCTGCTGCGTTTTGTAGTGCATCCCGTGCAGCGAGACGTGTCGACGACGATCGTGGCAGAAGCCGTTTTACTGGATGAGCGCAGCGTGCGAAATTCTGGGGGTCACGCAGAACTCCGGCCTGTAATCCAGACAATGGTAATGGTAGGACAGCTGGAGTGGCCCATTGAGCTGACCCTCACCGATCGGGATGCGATGGGGTTCAGAATGCTGCTGGGTCGGCAGGCGGTACGCAGGCGATTTCTAGTCGATGCGGGGGAATCTTATCTCCTGAGTGCCACGCATCATCACCCATTTGTTCAACATTGAGACTTCTCTACCTATGAAGATTGCGATCTTATCTCGCGATGCCTCCCTCTACTCTACGCAACGCCTGAAACAAGCCGGGGAGAAGCATGGCCATGAAGTATTGGTGATCGACCATCTGCGCTGCTACATGAATATCGCCTCCCATAAGCCCCAGATCCTATACCAGGGAAAGATGCTGGAAGGAGTCGATGCGGTGATTCCCCGAATTGGGGCTTCCTACACCTTCTACGGTACAGCGGTCGTGCGTCAGTTTGAAATGATGGGGGTGTTTAGCGCCAATGAATCCCAGGCCATTTCTCGCTCCCGCGATAAGTTGCGCTGTCTGCAAATACTGTCCCGTCACGGGATTGGTCTGCCCGTCACGGGGTTTGCCCACTCCACAAAGGATATTGATGGCCTGATTGACGTGGTGGGGGGTGCGCCCCTGGTCATTAAGCTTCTGGAGGGAACCCAGGGCATTGGCGTGGTGCTGGCCGAAACCTATCAGGCTGCCAAGTCAGTCATTGAGGCCTTTCGGGGTTTGGAAGCGAATATTTTGGTGCAGGAGTACATCAAAGAAGCCAAAGGCATGGATATACGCTGCTTTATCGTGGGGGATAAAGTGATCGCTTCGATGAAACGTCAGGGGGCACCCGGTGAGTTCCGCTCTAATATTCATCGGGGGGGGAGTGCCGAAAAAATTAAGCTCACGCCGGAAGAACGCAGTACGGCAGTCCGTTCGGCGAAGGCGATGGGGCTGCGGGTGGCAGGGGTTGATATTCTGCGCTCCAACCATGGGCCAGTGGTGATGGAGGTGAATTCGTCGCCCGGTCTGGAGGGGATTGAACTGGCCACTGGGGTAGATGTGGCCGGAAAGATTATTCAGTTTGTTGAAAAAAATGCCGCGACGGGGAAAACCCGCGATCGCATTTCTCACTGATGACTTCATCCGCCCCATCCTTCAGGACGCACCCTTGGAACACCCCCCTGCCACCGCCATTGAAATTGGTAAAACCGTTATTCTTCCCGGAGAGACGAAGCAGCTCGAACTACCCGTGGCTCGACTGCCCACCCATACCATGCTATCGCTGCCGATGACGGTCATTAACGGCACCGCCAGTGGGCCGCGCCTTTGGCTGAGTGCCGCGATTCACGGAGATGAGATCAATGGGGTCGAAATTATTCGACAGGTGCTTGCTAGCCTCAAGACCTTGCCCCTCTGTGGCACCCTGATTGCAGTGCCCATCGTGAACGTGTTTGGGTTTATTGAGCAGTCCCGCTATTTACCCGACCGCCGTGACTTAAACCGCTCCTTCCCAGGCTCCACCCGTGGGTCGCTGGCTTCGCGGCTGGCTCACCTGTTTATGACGGAGGTTGTTAGCCACTGCACCCACGGCATTGACCTTCATACCGCTTCCCATCACCGCATAAACCTGCCCCAGATTCGGGCGAATCTCCATGACCCGGAAACCCGACGCTGTGCCCAAGCCTTTGGGGCACCCCTGATGATTCACTCCGAACTCCGGGATGGCTCTTTGCGGCAGGCCACGGCCCAAAAAGGGATTCCCATTTTGCTCTATGAGGCCGGAGAGGCCCTGCGCTTTGATGCGGATGCCATTCAAACCGGGGTAGAAGGCATTATTCGGGTGATGTCAAAGCTGGGCATGACTGAGCTAGACCCCTTGGCCCCTTCGGCACCCTCCGTTGAGGTCAATGAAACCAAGTGGGTACGCGCCCCTCAAAGTGGCATTTTACACATGGCGGTTGAACTGGGCGAACGGGTGCAGCGGAAGCAAGTTCTGGGTTTTATTGCCGATGCTTTTGGGGACAAGCGCCTAAAAATTCAGGCGACAACTGACGGTATTGTGATTGGCTGCACCCGAAATCCGCTGGTGAATCAGGGGGATGGCATCTTTCACATTGCGTTCTCCCCTGGAGAGTCTCCCCAGGCATAACCCTGAGAGGGCCGCTGCGGCTTGCGTGCAGATTACACGCAAGCTGTTTCCAGACAGTGTAAAAATAAAGTAGCGTGCCCGTTTAGGTTCAGCCTGAAGCGGGTGGTATTCGCCTCGTAAGGAAGCTCCCTGCATGTCTGAAAACCGTCGTAGTCAAGCCATTACCCAAGGTGTTCAACGTTCGCCCAATCGAGCCATGCTGCGGGCCGTGGGCTTTGAAGATGCAGATTTCACCAAGCCCATTGTGGGCTTGGCCAATGGGTTTAGCACCATCACGCCTTGCAATATGGGCTTGGATAGTCTGGCCGACCGCGCCGAGCAGGGCATGCGGGCGGCAGGTGCCATGCCCCAGCGCTTCGGCACCATTACCATCAGCGATGGAATTTCCATGGGGACAGAAGGGATGAAGTATTCCCTGGTGTCGCGAGATGTGATTGCCGACTCCATTGAAACGGTCTGTAATGGTCAGAGTTTAGATGGGGTGCTGGCGATCGGGGGCTGCGATAAAAATATGCCGGGGGCCATGATTGCTATGGCTCGCCTGAATATCCCGGCTATTTTTGTCTATGGCGGTACGATTAAGCCTGGACATTACGACGGCCAGGATTTAACGGTGGTCAGCTCCTTTGAGGCCGTGGGAGAATACAGTGCTGGACGCATTGATGAGAACCGTCTAACTGCGATTGAACGCAATGCCTGTCCTGGAGCTGGTTCCTGTGGTGGGATGTTCACGGCCAATACCATGTCGTCAGCGTTTGAGGCCATGGGCATGAGCCTGATGTACTCTTCGACGATGGCCGCAGAAGATGCTGAGAAGGCTGACAGTGCCGAGAAATCAGCCTTTGCTTTGGTGGAGGCGATTCGCCAGCAAATTTTGCCCAGCTACATCCTGACCCGCAAAGCCTTTGAAAATGCGATCGCGGTGATTATGGCGGTGGGGGGCTCGACCAACTCGGTGCTGCACCTGCTGGCGATCGCCAATGCCATTGGCGTAGAGTTAACCCTAGACGACTTTGAAACCATTCGTGGCCGGGTACCCGTGCTCTGCGATCTGAAACCGTCGGGGCGCTATGTCGCCACCGATCTACACCGGGCGGGTGGCATTCCCCAGGTGATGAAAATGCTGTTGGCCCATGGCCTGCTCCACGGGGATGCTCTGACGATTACCGGCCAGACCATTGCCGAACTCCTCGCGGATATTCCTGCCGAACCCGATGCAAACCAGGATGTGATTCGGCCCTGGAGCAACCCCATGTATACCCAGGGCCACCTGGCTATCCTGAAAGGTAACCTGGCCACAGAAGGGGCAGTCGCGAAAATCACCGGAGTCAAAACCCCCCAGATCACAGGGCCAGCACGGGTTTTTGAGTCGGAGGAAGAATGTCTTCAGGCCATTTTAGCAGGCAAAATCCAGGCGGGAGACATTATTGTGGTGCGCTATGAAGGGCCAAAAGGTGGCCCCGGCATGCGGGAGATGCTGGCGCCCACTTCCGCCATTATTGGTGCGGGTCTGGGCGATACCGTGGGCTTGATCACCGATGGTCGGTTTTCGGGGGGCACCTACGGGATGGTGGTCGGTCACGTTGCCCCTGAAGCTGCGGTGGGAGGTACGATTGCCCTCGTGCAAGAGGGAGACTCCATCACCATTGATGCCCCAGCGCGCAAGCTAGAGCTGAATTTATCTGAAGCTGAACTGGCTGCGCGCCGCGCCCAATGGCAGCCCCGCCCGCCCCGCTATCGCCGTGGGGTTTTGGGGAAATATGCCAAGCTGGTTTCCTCAAGTAGCTTAGGCGCAGTAACGGATCTCAACTTGTTCTGAGGCTGGCGGTCTGAGGTCGGCTAGGACATGGCTCAGAATGCAGCGCAGGGTGGTTTTCGCCCATTCAGTCGTCTTCTTCCAGAAATTGGGCGCTTTCTGGGCAACTTGTAGCCCAGAAAGCGAAAAAGATTACGTTTTTGCGCTATGAACTAGATGGCCGTTCATGCTACTTAACCTAGAGGGCAATCCTCGACGACGATTGAATCGAGGTTCTAGCTAGATTGATTGCTGCGTTCTGTTGCCCTTCATCCTTGCCCTATGTTTTTCAGCCGCTCCGGCGCTAAGCGTCAGTTCTTCATCAGTCTTTTACTGTTTGCCATCAGTGCAGCGTTGACTGTGGTCTTGTTTGGGCTGGCTGAGTCGCAGTTTTTGACGCCCCCGCAACCCGTTGCCGTGGAGACTCCAGCACCTCCTAGCGTGCCGCCCCCTGACCCCATCACCGTAAAGTTGACGGGGCTCCACCGCTTGTATACAGCGGTTGAACCGACGACCGTCGAGACCCTAGAGGCGCAGGCCCCCGAGGTCTCAGACGACTGGACGCTAGAACTGAGTTCCTATTCCACCTTAGGCACGCCGCCCCAGTATCGCATTGCGGCCCATGCTTCTAACTTTGGCGATCGCTTTGCCCAGGATGTAGACCAGCAGCCCGTGAAGTACGATTTGCTGGTAGTGCTCCATGAAACCACCGCAACGGTCACCAGCGCCATTCATCAGATGCTAACGAACCACCCCCACGATTTAGACCAGGTGAGCTACCACGCGCTGATCCAGCGAGATGGCACCATTGTTTATACCGTTGACCCGCGCAAGCGAGCCTACGGTGCTGGTGACTCGGTCTATGATGGCCCCAATGGGCCAGAGACGGTGAAGACGAATCCCAATTTAGCTTCTTCCGTCAATAATTTTGCCTACCACATTTCCCTAGAGACCCCACCCGACGGCATGCTCAATATCGAGCCTACCCACAGTGGCTATAGCTTTGCCCAGTATGAATCCCTGGCTTGGCTGGTGGCACGCACCGGGGTTTCCCCTCAGCGCATCGTGACCCATGCTGCTGTCGATCGGTCTGGCGAACGACAGGATCCCCGCTCTTTTGAACCGGAACTTCTGCTGTCTCGTCTGGAGTTTCTGGATCAGCCTGTGGCTCTGTCTCAGGAGGCTATGGACTTTAGCCAGAAATAACAGAGCTAATACTGGGTCATCCTGGGTCATCCTGGGGTTCTAGACAAAGGCAGGCTCAAGCTGGCTTTGGGCGATCGCATCTCGTTGAGGGAGCAGTCGAGGCGATGTTTGTGCTGAGGGAGTGATGTGGGGCGATCGCTAGTTTTGCAGTGAATGAGCCAGGGCATCAATAAGAATTTAGGAGAGAAAAAAGATGAATGAATGACTAGAGTTCAAAACAATCCGAGAAAATTGGAAATAGCGTTTCTGGCAAACTCTCATGACCGACCCCGTGACGTTAACCGCAGGTGCGATCGCCACTCTCGCGTTCCAGAAAGTAATGGAAGCGGGAGGAGCAGAGTTGGGCAAAAAATTTGCGGCATCTGCCTATGACCTGATGGATAAACTCCGTCAGAAGCTCTGGGAGAGGTGGCGGGGTAATCCACAACGCGCAACGATGTTAAAACAAGCTGAGAACGGCGATCGCGCGGCAGTTGAGACGATTGGGAAATACTTGGATATTGAGATGCTAGAATCGCCAGAATTTGCCGATGAGGTAAAGGCGATCGCCCATGAGATTACGCTGCTAGAGATTGAAGATAACAGCAGCATGAATCAGGTGAATTATGGTGGGACGAATTACCAGACCAAGACAGGACCGAACAATACAAACTTTTTCGGCGGGAGCCATCAACACTAGGTCTGAGGTGCGATCGCCATGCAGCAGCACAATGAAGGTGGAGAGAACTATCAGGTTCAGACCGGAAAGGAGAACACTAATTTTTTCGGCGGCACCCATCATCACCAGCCAGCAGTTCTAAAACCG
The DNA here is from genome assembly GCA_964644325.1 of uncultured bacterium. Classification (GTDB taxonomy): domain Bacteria; phylum Cyanobacteriota; class Cyanobacteriia; order Thermosynechococcales; family Thermosynechococcaceae; genus CAZXWR01. The sequence goes on along the minus strand of CAZXWR010000024.1, from coordinate 1,251 downwards.
ACTGGCATCCCCCACAACCTTCCCCGCAGTGGTGCGATCGCTTTTGTTGGCCGCGACCAGAAACTCACAGAACTAGACCAACATCTCCAGAGTGGCGATCGCATTGCCATTACTGCGGTTCAGGGGATGGGGGGCATCGGAAAGACTGAGCTTGCCCTTCAATATGCGATCGCATCACTCAATCAGTCTGCCTATTCAGGTGGGGTGTGTTGGCTCCGCGCCCGAGACCAAGAAATTGCGACCCAGATTGTGAGCTTTGCAAAGGCAAACTTGGGCCTATTCATTCCCGATGATTTGGAAGCTGCCGAGCAAGTCGTGTTCACTTGGCAGCGATGGCCAGAGGGAAACACTCTGATGGTGATCGATGATGTGACGGACTACGAGGCGATCGCGCCTTACCTGCCACCCTCAGATCCGCGATTCAAAATCCTGATTACCACTCGTCAGAACGTTGGGGCATCCGTCACCTCCATCAACATTGAAGAGTTGAGTGAAACAGATGCGATCACCCTCCTTAAATCTATTGTTGGCGATGACAGAATTGAGTCTCAACGGTCTGAGGCGGAAGCCCTTTGTCAGTGGGTGGGGAACTTGCCCCTGGGTTTGGAGCTGCTGGGGCGGTTTTTGGAGAGTAAACCGGATTGGGCGATCGCCAAACTGCTGGAGCGATTGGAAACCAAGCGACTGGCTGCAAGAGCGTTAATTGACAGTAAGACAGGGATGACAGCGACGGTTGGGGTGGCTGCTGCACTGGAGTTAAGTTGGGCTGAATTATCAGAGCCTGAGCAAGACTTAGCTTGTTTACTCGGGATGTTTGCCATCGCTCCAATTCCCTGGAAATTAGTCGAGCAATGTTTTGAGGATATTGACTCGGATGACCTTGAAGAATGGCGGGATGAAGGGTTACGCGATCGCTCCTTAATTAAACGAGTGGGTGAGGGGACGTACCAGCTTCACCAGGTTGTGCAGGAGTTTTTCCGGGAGAAGTTGGCAGCGAAGGATGATGAAGGGCGTACTCTTGGTGCGAAGCTATCGCTTCAGGAGCGTTTCTGCCGGGAGATGATCAAAGTTGCTAAGTCAATTGATGACACGCCTACGATAGAGCAGATTGATAGGGTGAGAGGGGCGATCGCGCATCTGGAAGAAGCTTACAAGAAATGGATTGAGTATGTTTCTGATAATGACTTATTAAAAATAAGGTAACCGTCCCTGGAACTCATATTGAGCTTAGTGTTCAACGAGTTTAATAGG
>CAZXWR010000023.1:0-22579 GCA_964644325.1 uncultured bacterium | reverse complement strand
CCTTCAGAGCTGTCTTGAGCTGCTGGTCTTGAGCTGCTTGCCAAGCCGTTTCCCAGCGCAGCTCAGCGGCGGCATCGGTTTGGCTGAAGGTGGTCAGCAACTGTTGTTTGGCGGTTGCTTGCTGCTGGGGGTTCTGCTTGAGGCGGCGGATTTTACGGGAAAGGGCATCCCCTGACGCTTCCGGCTGCTGCTGCGCTTGCCCCTGCTGAATCGCCCGATCTAAATAGGCGATCGCCTGGGTGGAATCTTGACTCAAGTCAGCTAGGCGGATCAAGCCTCGGGGGGTTTCTTCAGCCTGGGGAAAGGCCGTGACCAGCTTTTGAAACAGGGCGATCGCGGCAGCCTTTTGTTCAGCGATCTGGAGACTCCGGCCCGCCCGGTATAAATTGCGGGCTGTGGCGGGGGCGCGACTATAGGCTTGGCCTGCTTCTTTATAGAGCAGCTTTTCCCAGTAGCCAAAGCCCACGGTCTGCCACTCGGTGGGGGTGAGATCTGGGCCAAAGGTTTTGGTCAGTCGATCCAGGTAGGTACGATAGTCCGGCAGGTGAAATCCAGCCTGGGCAATCACGAGCAAAGCCGCCCGATCATTGGGATCATCCTTGAGCTGCTGCTGGGCTACAGCCACACTCAGGGGATGTTTGGGGAACTGCTGTTGAAGCTGCTGCCAGCGTTCCGGCTCTGTTTCACCCAGGGCATAGAGGGCCTCAGCTGCCGCAGGCTGGTCGGGGAATTCTTGCAGCAGATCGCTCCAGGTGGCCTGAGCCTTTTCAACCTGATTGGTGAGGGTGTAGGCCTGGGCTCGGTTCGCTAAAACATGGGGGTCTAAGGGAGGGTAGCTTTCTAGTTCCTCTAGCCACTGGAGGGCGACTTTGCCATCGTCTGCCCGCAACGCATCCGCTGCCAATACATAGCGGGCCTGGTTCTGTTCTTGGGGCGTCCCTTGTTGCGCTAGGGACGCTAGCATCTTGCCGCGCGTCGCAGCATCCTGACTGGCTAAAGCCACAACTCTAGAGGGCGCAGTGCCGAGTTCTGTCGAAAGAGTGGGACGCGACCGATCGGACTGAGCCGTCGGCCAAACCCTTGTGAGCAGGGCGATCGCCCCAATAACGACCAGTCCCCCTAGCCCCGTTGAAATCACCAGCGGTGACGAGCGCTTCATTGTGGCGAATAAAGATTGACGAAACCCCACCGATAGCCCCCCAGGCCTGAGAATTAATCCTCTGCATTCTAGACCAACTTCACTCAACCTCAACCCAGTCCAGATCAACCTCTATCACCGGGAGCGATCTGGGGCAGATTTTGTTAGATCGAGACTTAGACGGGGCATCAAGCGCAGACATGAGACGAATTGCCCCATAACTTTCCCCGAATGGCCTACTAAAGGGCTGAACTCTCTGACAAAATGGAGTTCATGAAGAACTGTGTAATTGATGGGGCACACCACGAGGCAACGCATGAATATTCAATCCACCACAACGCTGCCGCAAGACTGGTCTGGAGACTGCTTAGTCATTGGCATTTTTGAAGAACAGGTCAATCAGTCCGATCAGTTTACGGCACTCGATGCCATTTCGGAGGGGTTGCTCCAAGATGTCGCTGCTGAACAGGAGTTTAAGGGCAAAGCCAATGAATCCATTGCCGTGCGGCTCCCGAAAGGGAAAGCCGTGCAGAAAATAGGCGTTGTGGGTCTGGGTAAGGACGACCAGTGGACGCTCGAAAAGCTACGGCAAGCAGCTGCCCAGGCCATTCGGATGGCTCAAAAACAAAAGAGTCAGCGGGTCGGTATTGCCCTTCCCCTCTGGAATGAAGATGTGAGTCAATCAACCCAGGTCATGGTAGAGGGCATTGAGCTTACCCTGCATCAAGATAAGCGGTTCAAGTCTGAGAGCGAAAAAAATGGTTCTGAGACTAAACCAGACACCATTGAACTGCTGGGCATCGCGGATGGGGCGGCGGCCATTGCCCGGGGTCAGCAGATGGCAGCTGGGGTGATGCTCGCCCGTGAGCTGGTGAATGCACCTGCTAATGTTGTCACCCCCGTCAGCTTAGCGGAGACTGCAACGCAGCTGGCCAATGAACTGGGGCTGAGCTTAGAGATTCTAGAGCGAGAACAGTGCGAAGCCTTAGGGATGGGCGCTTACCTCGGGGTCGCCCAAGCCTCAGATCTACCCCCTAAGTTTATTCACCTCACCTATCATCCCAACGGAACCCCTCGCAAAAAGCTGGCCATCATCGGCAAAGGGCTAACCTTTGACTCCGGGGGGCTCAATCTGAAGCCTACAGGCAGCGGCATTGAAACGATGAAGATGGACATGGCCGGATCTGCCGCCACCTTTGGAGCTGCCAAGGTCGTGGGTCTGCTCAAGCCCGCAGTCGAAGTCCACTTTATTGTGGCGGCGACTGAAAACATGATTAGCGGACGGGCCATGCATCCCGGCGACATTCTGACTGCTTCCAACGGTAAAACCATCGAAATTAACAACACCGATGCAGAGGGCCGACTTACCCTGGCCGATGCCCTCGTGTTTGCCGAGAAGCTAGAGGTAGATGCCATCGTGGATTTAGCTACCCTCACCGGAGCCTGTATTGTGGCCCTGGGCAACGATATTGCCGGACTCTGGAGTTCGGAAGAAACGCTGGCCCAGGAGTTACTTGCCGCTGCTGAACTCGGTGGCGAAAAGTTCTGGCAGATGCCCATGGAAGACAAGTACTTTGAGGGGCTGAAGTCTCCCATCGCGGATATGAAAAATACAGGGCCCCGAGCCGGAGGGTCCATTACCGCTGCCCTCTTCTTAAAACAATTCATCAAAGAAACGCCCTGGGCGCATCTAGATGTTGCAGGTCCAGTTTGGACAGACAAGGAAAGTGGCTATAACAACCCAGGCGGTACTGGCTTTGCTGTGCGCACCCTCGTTAACTGGGTACTGGCCGCAGACAAAACGGCATAGCTGAAGAACTTCCCGAGGCCGTGACTGCTGGCTCAGAACGGCCTCACTGTGGTGCCTATTAGGGTCGGTCAACATTTCCTGTCATCATGGGGGTGACCGGACTGCGGGTTGCCTTGGCATGTGTGTGCTTTTTTACAGGGTATGTGAGCCCTACGGCTGTTTTTCTAACTTCTCGCCCCATGCCATCTGGCTTCAGGGCAAGCTTTGGCCCACCTCAGAACACTATTACCAGGCCCAAAAATTTGTGGGAACTTCGCAGGAAGAACTGTGCGAGAAAATTCGCCAGACCCCCACGCCGGAACAGGCCGCTGCCATCGGTCGGAATCCCCTATACCCGGTACGCCATGACTGGGAAGCGGTGAAATGCCAGGTCATGTACGAGGCCGTGCTGACCAAGTTTCAAAGCTATGCAGATCTTCAACAAACTCTCTTAGGGACAGGCGATCGCCTCATTGTCGAAAATTCACCCATTGATGCGTTCTGGGGCTGTGGCGCCGATGGCTGCGGTAAAAATCACTTGGGCCAGGTACTCATGCAGGTGCGACAGTTTCTCCGAGATCATTCAGCCTAAATGCTTGCCTTGAGTCACTCGGCGACAGGATGCGGCTCGGTCTAAAATTGGCTCTAAAAACACCCTGGATTACAAAATGTAATGCTAAGCTAACGACATTCTATGTTAAGAAACTGTTTTTAAAAGCGATCGTGACGAGTCTGAAGCTAAGTTCGGTGCAGATGAGTCAGTCGGGTCGCTGTGTGAGGAGTGTTTGATCATGGTTTTATCTTCTAGTTCGCTACAGCCCCAGACGCGAGGCCAGGGTAGCGGGTCATCATCCAGACCCCTACAGGCAAACCTTCAAGTTCACCCCCCCGCGCCGGCTGCCTTATTTGGTACGGATGGGATTCGGGGCAAGGCCGGTTGCCTGCTGACGCCGATGCTAGCCCTGCAAGTTGGGTTTTGGGCCGGACAAGTTTTGCAGGAACAGGCTGGTCATGTCGGGCCATTTATTATGGGTCAGGATTCTCGGTGCTCGAGCGACATGCTGGCAATGTCCCTATCGGCAGGGCTGACCTCAGCGGGGCTAGAGGTTTGGAACATGGGCCTTTGCCCGACCCCTGCTGTGGCCTACCTCACCCATACCACCGAAGCCATTGGGGGTGTGATGATTTCAGCCAGTCATAATCCACCCGAAGACAACGGCATTAAGTTTTTTGGCAGCAGTGGTTCAAAACTCCCGCGAGCCTTGCAGCAGGAAATTGAGTCCCATATCCATCAGCAGTCCCTGGATCGCATTACAGGGAGCGTTTGGGGTCGGCAATTTTACCGCCCAGATTTGACCCAAACTTACCTTAAATCTCTACAGGCTCCGTTTACGGGCCAGTTGCTGAGCGGGCTGCGCATTGTCCTAGACTTGGCTTGGGGTGCTGCGGCCCAGGTTGGGCCAGAGCTATTTCGGCAGATGGGGGCAGAGGTCATTTGTCTCCATGACCAGCCGGATGGCACCTGTATTAATGTTGACTGTGGCTCTACTCATCTGGCTGCATTGCAGGCTGCGGTCACAGCTCACCAGGCTGATCTGGGGTTTGCCTTTGATGGCGATGCGGATCGCACGTTAGCTGTTGATCGCACTGGCCGCGTTGTGGATGGCGACTATATCTTGTATCTCTGGGGTCAGCATCTGAAGCAAAGCGGGCAACTCCCCGCTAACCTCATTGTGGCAACCGTGATGTCTAACCTGGGGTTTGAGCGGGCCTGGGAAAAACAGGGTGGACGACTGATTCGTGCGGCGGTGGGTGACCAGTATGTTCACGCGGAGATGATTGAGCACCAGGCTGCTTTAGGCGGTGAGCAATCTGGACATATTCTCTGTCGTCACTATGGGATTGGGGGCGATGGCCTGCAAACGGCGCTCCACATTGCCAGTATCGTGCAACAAACAGGGGTGGCGCTCCATGAGCTGGTGGATGATAGTTTTCAAACCTATCCCCAGCGACTGCAAAATATTCGAGTTGAAGACCGCGATCGCCGTTGTCATTGGCAAGATTGCGAGGTGCTCCAGACCGGACTGGAGAAGGCAACGCAGGCGATGGGAGACCAGGGTCGAGTTTTGGTGCGGGCGTCTGGAACCGAACCGCTGATTCGCGTGATGGTGGAAGCTGCCGAGCAATCGACTGTCGATTACTGGTGCGATTATCTAGCTGCGATTGTTGCAGAACACCTTGCGAATTAGAACCTACCGCCTAAGCCCTATTGCCAATTAAGACTTGACGCTTCCCGGTTACCGAGCTGGACAGGATCTGAGTGATTCAGTCGAGGCATGGTGCTGGATCAGATCAGCGTAGGTTTGGGAAGGGCGATCGCCCAGGTGGTCTACCTCTAGGCGATGGGTTCCCTCCGTAAAGTCAATGGAAAACAGCCCAAAGCGCGGGGTGTAGGATCCCCACTCATAGTTGTCCGTGAGGGACCAGTGCATGTAGCCCTGGAGTGGGATGCCATCGTCTAATAACTGCTGCACTTGCTGCACGTGAGCCTTAAGGAAGTCGCTTCTCAGGAGGCGATCTTGTCGGGGGGCAACGATGGTGTTGTCTGGCTTACGCCGCAATGCCATGCCATTCTCGGCAATGAGTAGGGGAAGCGGGGCAAAGCAGTCTGCATAGTATTGACAGAAAAAATACAGTCCCTCCGGCAATGCCCGCCAGTCCCACCACTTGCTCAGTAGCCCGCTCATCAACCAGCTATGCAAGCCATGGGTTTGGAATTCAAAATCGTTAAAGGTGGGTAGACGGAAGATATGAGCCGTAAAGGGATCATAATAATCGAGGGCAAAGTAGTCACAGACTTGCGGTCGTTTAGATGCCGCTAAGGTCGCGAAAAAGCGATCGAATGTTTCGAGGTTAAACAGCCACTGACCTAGCTGGTGGCTCAGCCAATGGGCAATTTGACCGCAGCGATAGGGCAGATCCCGGCGAAAGGGTAAGGTTGCGTGGGCAAGGGCTTGCTTGAGATGGGCGGCACTTTCCTGAAGATAGGACTGCCGCTGTGTCGGGGAAATGTTGCGTTGACGCAGGGTCAAAAGATCCCAAATGAGTTTCTCTGACCAGTACAGGTCGCTGCAGTAAGTATTCAGTGAGACTTTGGGGGTGGGCCACCCTTCTGTTTCGTAAACGTCATGAATGGCATTGTAGGCCTGCACATGGGCGGTCAGGAGATTGCATAACGCAACTTGGGCTGTATCAATCCCGCTTGTTTGCCTTGGAAACTGGCCGCTGAGGTAGGTGTTGCTCACCAGAATATTGGGTTCGTTGATGGTGATGTACCAGTGGAGCGGCGAGAGTTGATGAACCTCGGTCAGGCGGTGATTGATCCAATGGACGGTAGTTGTGACGTATTGGACAAAGGCATCAATCGTTTCGGGCGCTAGCCAAGCATCAATCCCGAGCCAGTCGGGGTGCGTGAAATGGTGCAGGGTCACGATGGGTTCAAGACCTGCGTGACGGCAAGCGGCAAGGCGATCGCCATAGGCATCCAGGGCCGCTGGATCAAATTCAGGAGGTCGGGTAGCCTCATGCTGGCAGGAGGGCTGAATGCGCGCCCATTCGAGGCCGATGCGAAACGCATTGAGGCCTATTGCTTGGCAGCGAGCAAAATCTTCGGGGTAACGATGCCAAAAGTCAGTCGCTTGGCCCGTGGGGGCAACGCGGCCATTGAGTTCGTCCTCGAACCAGTTGTTTCGGGGCTGCTGGGGGCCATTGTAGCCGCCTTCACTTTGGTAGCCAGAGGTTGCCACCCCCCAAAGAAAGGTGGCTGTATCAGAATTTTCAGGCGTCATATCTAAATCGAACGGTCAGCAAAAATTAGGCGATCGCAGTCTGGGTCGGTGTGGGAGATTGCTCAGGGAGTGAGTCCAGAGCAGCGGCAATCTGTTTCGCGATTTGGAGCGCCGCATCGGGTTTCCCCAGTGCCTTGGCCCACTGGTGCATTTCAGCGAGGCGTTCGGGATGATCCAAGAGAAACTGCACCGCAGGCGCGACCATCTCAGGCAGGCGGAGTTGAATGCCCGCTCCAGAAGCAGCAATGACATCGGCATTTTCTTCTTCTTGACCTGGAATGGGATCGACGATCACCAGGGGAATGCCGCGCGCTAATATTTCACTGGTGATCAGTCCCCCAGCTTTGCTAATAATTAAGTCGCTCGCCACCATCAGATCGTCAACATAGTCTATCTGTCCCAGCTTTTGCAGCGTCACAACATCATTACTGCTCAGTTCCGCGAGGGCCTCAAGTAAATCTTCGTTGCGACCCGCTGCCACGACCAGCAGGCTGGGCTGAGAACTGTCAAGCAGGTCTTGCACCATGGTGCGGACGCGTCGGGGACTGATGCCACCGCCAAACAGCGTCACAATCGGGCGATCGCTGGGGAGCTGATGCCGTTGGCGAACCGTCTGCTTATCTTTGGGCTCCATGACCTCCAGCCGCACCGGGATGCCAGTGACATGGAGCAGGCTGGGGTCAATCCCGCGCTCGATCAGCATCCGCTGGCTAACGGTATTGGGTAAAAAATAGCCATTTACCCCATGATTAATCCAGGTACTGTGAACCACCGCATCGGTCACGACCACGTACTGCGGACTTAAAATCTCGTCCTCTTGGTCTAGCAACTGCAGCAGCCGACTGGGAATCTGCTGCACACAAACGATAGCGTCGGGTTCAACCTCGCGAATCCTCTGGCCCAACTGACGAAAAAACAGTCGTTCTAGCTTCGCCCAAGCCAAGTTATGCTCCAGAGATTTTTCTAAGTCATCAACATCACTGCCCTCATAAAAGGCCTTGTAGAGTAAGGGCGCATTTTCGCTCAGTTGCTCATAGGTACGCGTTACTAACCCACGATAAATAGGGCTGGCATGAGCCAGGGCATCTTCAGCCTGAACTTCAATGTCAGGAAAGTGTTCAAAGGCAGCACAAAGTGCATTCGCTGCACTGATATGGCCTGATCCTAGAGAAGCGTATAAAACAAGGATGCGCTGCATGGCGTCAAGAATGGAAAGAACAGTAGATGCCAGTCATTAAAGTACCTTCGTAGCTTAGTCATGATTTCAGCTGCCCACCTCTACCTCAAGAGGTTTAGTCTGCTCAGTGCTCTTTCTATCTTCAGGTAGATCTAGCGGGCAGAATTCTCAGAATTGACCCATCTTTGTCCTGAACAATCAAAGCAAGATAAAGTCAAGGCAAATTGATGAGTCCTGCTTTAGGTACCAGATGAACACGCCGACCTATATCGCCCTGAGTTTAGGGTCACATGAATGTGAACTGAAGTCGCCTGACTTGAGTAAACTTGGGGCGATCGCCGATGTCCACTATCCCATCGCGCTATTTCGTCAGCACCAACACGCCCATCATGCCGCCTGAGATTGGATAGTGGACTGCCTGGGTGAATCCCGCAGTCAGCGCCAGCTGCACCTGGGCAGGGCCATTCGGAAACCGCTCCAGGCTCGGGGAAATATAGGCATATTCCGCCGTGAGACCAAAACGTTCTGCCAAGGGCACCACAACTGTAGCAAGATACCAATCTTGAAACTGCTGCATGAACGCTGGACTAGGACGATGAAAATCCAGAATAGCGGCCTTAGCACCGGGCTTAAGCACCCGATAGATTTCCTGCAAGCACTGCGGAATCGACACCACATTTCGCAGTCCGTAGCCCATCGTGGCGCAGTCAAATGCATCATCCGCGAACGGGAGCTGCAGAGCATCCCCCACCACCCAATCGCAGGCGCAGCTCGAACCCACAGCCTGATTATGCTGACGAGCCATATCTAAAAGCGCGGTCGAAAAATCTAGCCCCGTAACGCGGCCCGTGGGGCCAATTTGCCGAGCCAGTCGTCGGGCCAAATCCCCGCTGCCGCAACAAATATCAAGGCCGCGATCGCCAGGTTTGGGCTCAGCCCATTTGACCGCCATCATCTTCCAGATGCGATGCTGTCCCAGACTCAGCCACTGGTTGAAGTCATCGTAAACGGGCGCAATCCGGTCAAAAATAGCTTGGATTTCAGCAGGGGTTGGTGCAGACTGAGGCATTCAGGAGCGAGTGTGAGGGTGCAGATTCATTATCAACCTTAGCGCCGTTACCCTATCTAACGTCAGTCCGGGTTAAGCCGCAGCTGGTAAAGCCCACTCTAGGTTGAGAGTCGGCTTCTTGGGTTGATGGCAATAAGCAATCAACCCACAAACCAGATTGACCATGAAGTTAACTGGACTCCGATGGCGTGAATGCTCAATCAGAGAGATATTCTTCAACTGGTCGATGATGGTCTCCACAATCGAGCGCTTGCGAGCAAGCAACTTGTCAGTCAGCTTCATCAGGGCATTCTTCATGTTGCGCCTGGGTTTAGCAAAAAACTCAATGCCCCACTGCTTGAAAAGCTTGAGTGCCAGCTTCTTGCCCATAGAGCCGTGGTCAGCAAAAAACTTGCCAAACATGCCTTCGAGCAGGTCAAGCACGGGTTTACGGTCATCTGTATTGCCAGGTGTAAGCGTGAAGTTAAGCAGTTCACCTGTTTCACTAACCACCAGATGCAGCTTGAAGCCATAGAACCAATCAACTGAGGTTCTCCCCCGCGCAGCTATCTGGTCAAACACTCGATGCTGGTTAATACGCCGATTGTGGCAGACCTTCAGACTGGTTGCGTCGATGAAGCTGATGCTACTGCATTGGCCAAAGTGGTGTTTGAGATACACACACAAAGCCATCAACGTCGAGGGCAGCCAATCCATGAAGCGTTGATAGCTGGGCAAGCCGGGAAAGGCCTGACACCAGCATTGACAGACGTGTTTCTGGTAGAAATGCTTGAAGTTACGATACGACTGCTGATGGAAGCTCACCAGTATCGTCATGATCTCACTCAAGCTCATCGAGCGCTGGCGGTTGCAGTGTCTCAGACCCTTTCCAACCAGTGTGGCATGCCAGCGACGTTCGAAGACCTGGCAGAAGTCATCAATATCGCAGAATAGCTTTTCTAGACTAGGCATAGGAGGGAGGCGCTGAATGGTTTTTGATATTTTCAGCTGAATCACTCCCTCCTTTCCTTATCCCGTACTCAGGTTAAGTTTATTCTCGCGCAAAGGCCCCAGGGGAAATCTAAAAATACCCCAAACTTGTGAACAATCGGTAACCGCTCTCTTCAGTCGTCAACCCCTCAGTCGTCAATCCCCGCAATGGGAGCAAACCCCTGACGCTGCATGTTCTCGGTAATCACGCGCGGCTCTAGGAACTGGATCAGGTAGTCAGGCCCGCCCGCCTTCGACCCCACTCCCGATAGTTTGAAGCCGCCAAAGGGTTGCCGATCCACAATTGCCCCGGTGGTGGTGCGGTTAATGTAGAGGTTCCCGACTTCAAAGTCAGCCTTGGCCCAGGCAATATGGGACGGTGTACGACTGTAAAGACCGCCCGTTAAGGCGAAGCGCGTCCCATTGGCGATCGCCAGGGCTTCTTCAAAGCCTTTGGCCCGCAGCACTGCGAGCACGGGGCCAAAAATTTCGGTTTGGGCCAGGGCGCTGTTGGGGGCTACATCAGTAAACAGGGTCGGGCCCACAAAGTAGCCCTGCTCAGGCACCGCTCCCTGATAGGCCAGCGTGGCCTCGGCCTGGGCTTGCTGAATGATCTGCACCATGCGATCGCGGGCAGCAGCATTGATCACAGGCCCCACCAGCGTGCCGGGTTCATCTGCCGCACCCACATTCAAAGACTCAATCGCGGCCACCAGTCGTTCGACAAAAACCTCGTACACCGACTCCAGCACAATCACACGGGAGCAAGCCGAACACTTTTGGCCGCTGTAGCCAAAGGCAGACTGCACCACACCCTGCACGGCCTGATCGAGGTCAGCACTCTGATCCACAATAATGGCATTTTTGCCCCCCATCTCCGCAATCACGCGCTTCAGGTGCTGCTGACCGGGCTGGAGCTTCGCGGCCTCAGCGTAGATTTGACAGCCCACCGCCTGGGAACCAGTAAAGGCGATCAGGTGAACCGCAGGGTGCTGCACCAAATGGGCACCCACCTGTGAACCGGGGCCAGGCAGATACTGAAACACTCCTGGCGGGATGCCCGCCTCCACGAGAATCTCGGCAAACAGTGCAGCAATCACCGTAGCAGGCTCAGCAGGCTTCAGCAGCACACAGTTGCCCGCGACCAGGGCGGCAACGGTCATCCCGACCGGAATGGCCAGGGGGAAGTTCCAGGGAGAAATTACCACAGCCAACCCCCGGGGCTGGTAAAGGTAGTGGTTGGTTTCGCCCGCAACATCGCGGTCAAAACCCTGATCGAGGCGCTCCATCTCAGCGGCGTAGTAGCGGCAGAAGTCAATCGCTTCTGAAATTTCGACATCGGCTTCCCGCAGTACCTTGCCCACCTCTAGCACCATCCAGGCCGCTAGATCCGCGCGGCGCTGAGCCATCAGGTCAGCAGCCCGCCGCAAAATAGCGGCCCGCTGGGATACAGGCTGCTTTTTCCAGCCCTTGAAGGCTTGCTGGGCAGCTTGGACGGCGGCCTCCGCCTGCGCTACCGTTACCTGTCCAACTCTTCCGATGACCTCACTGGGGCGGGATGGATTCACCGAATCTTGCTGGTCAGTGACTCCGGTCAACCATTCCCCATTGATCAAAGGCCAATAGGTCTGTCCCAAGCGCTGCCGTACCCGTGCCAGGGCCTGTAGCCCCTGATCGCGGTTATTGGATTCGGAGTAGTCTGTATCGGCAGCGGGGGGGAAGGGGAGCTGGTAGGCCGTTTCTGGGCGGGGCTGGGTTGTGGCCGAGTCAATGCGATCGCCCGGGGGCGTCAGCAACGATTCGATGGACTCAGTTTCTTGACTTTGCCGGAGGAAGGAAGAGTTGGCCGTATTTTCCAGCAGGCGGCGAATCAGGTAGGCCATACCGGGCAGCAGTTTGCCATAGGGGCAATACACTCGCACCCGATAGCCCTGCTGTACCAGGGCTTGGGCCAGCTTATCGGCCATGCCATACAGCACCTGGAGCTCGACTCGACGCCGAGGCACCTGGAGGGCCTTGGCAATGGCGATCGCCTTGGCCTGAGAGCGCACGTTGTGGCTGCCGATGGCGGCATACAGGTAAGCATGGTTTTCCAGCAGCAGCTGGGTCATCCGCTCAAAATTAACGTCGGTTTCGGCCTTCTGGGCGAAGACGGGTGCAGGCCAGTGTTTCTGGCGAGCCTGAATGGTTTCCTGATCCCAGTAGGCCCCCTTCACCAACCGCAGGGTAACGGGGGTGCCCCGCTGTTTAGCCCATTCAATCAGGCTCTGGAGGTCGGCATAGCTATCCCGCAGGTAGGCCTGGAGGGTCAGACCGACCTGGTCGTTCTGGCGAAATTCCGGCTCCATCAATAGGCCCATAAGAATCCGCAGGGTCAGGTCTTTGTAGCGATACTGCTCCATGTCAAAGTGAATCGCTACCCCGTGGGTCTGGGCATGACGCAGCAGCTGCCGCAGGCGATCGCCGACTCCCTGCTCACTTCCTTCAGCATCCAGCGGATCAAACTGGGAGTAAAAGGCCGTCAGCTTCACAGAAACCTGAGCGCGCGGTAACACTGCGCCATCGGCTTGATCAATCTGGGGCACCAAAGGCCAGGATTGAGCCGCAGTCCCAAGTTCAGTGATCAGCTGCAGGTAACCCTGCCAGTATTTTTCAGCCTCAGCTTCGGTAATCACCGCCTCCCCGAGCATATCAATGGTGAAGGCCATCTGCTGCTGGCGAAGCTTGGCAATGGTTTTCAGGATTTGGGGAATGCTGTCCCCGGCGATGTATTTATGGGCCAGGGCCGTCACCGCAGCTGCAAAGGTGCTAGCGGCAATCTGTCCGGGGATAGCGTCTGGGGTCGCAAAATTGATGAGCTGCTTCAGGGCTTGGGGCAGCTCCACCGAGGGCACCGCTAAGTATTCCTGGAGGTGTCGCGCGATCTCGGCCTTATCCTCCAGGGTTGATAGGGTATCAATCAGCTGAAAGAGCTGCACTCGCAGCCCTGGATTACCCATGGCCCAGGCCAACAGCTTGTCTTCCAGACGGGCCTGATCTCGCAATTGCTTCAGCCAGGATCCCTGGCTCTGCTGCTGGGCGAGCAGCTCATGGGCGATCGCCTGGGTATCTTCTTCGTAGACCGGTCGAGAAATTTGGCTGACCATAGCTTCACTCTTGCGCTTCCCAAACATTCAAACTGATCGAGGCCAGTGGCAAAACCCACCGTCCTCTATCTTTTACCGTCACCTGTCTTTATTGTCGCGGGTTCTACCGGAGTCTGCTCACTCAAAACGGGAAGCCGCTGATGACCCACCCATGGAAGCGATCGCCCACCGTCAGCAGAAACTAGACTGGGGCGATCGCACCGCTGAATTTAGGATGCCCAAAAACTGAGCTGTGGCTGTTATCTAAGCCTTTTCAATCTTGACCGACAGCATCTTATCGCCCTGGCGAATCGCATTCACCACATCCATATCGCCAGTTTGTCCGAAGACGGTATGAACTCCGTCGAGGTGCGCTTGGGGCGAATGGCAGATAAAGAACTGGCTACCCCCGGTATCGCGACCTGCATGGGCCATCGATAGCGTGCCCGCCACATGCTTATTCGGGTTAATCTCACATTTAATTTTGTAACCCGGCCCGCCACGCCCGTCCCCATTGGGACAGCCGCCCTGAATCATAAAATCAGGAATGACCCGATGAAAGGTGAGCCCGTCGTAAAACCCTTTTTCCGCTAGGTCAACAAAGTTCTTGACCGTATTAGGGGCATCTGCATCAAAAAACTCAATATTAATCGTGCCTTTTTCGGTCTCGATGATTGCTCGCGTCACAATAAGGGCCTCAGAAAATAAACCTTTGCCATTATATCCCGCGACTTTCCGCAACCTATCTTGCCCGCTGTAACTCACCGCAGCATAACCAGCAGCTCAGGAATTGTTATTGTCTGGAGCCCCGGCAGCTTTTGGCATTTGATGCAGGATGCTATAGGTGGGAATCGACCCCAGTCCAGCGTAGGCAGCCTTAATTAAATTTTCGAGGGCCTCCTTATGGGCTCGGAAAATTGGCATGGGAATTTGATGCTTCCGAATCTCATTCACCAGCAGCAGGGCCGGGTTTGTTTGTGTACTGGGCAATTCCAATTCTGTATCAGGATCATCCACTAACCAGTTCACAATCTCGTACTCATCCTGATTGAGCTGAAGCTGATAACAAATGCCGTCATTAATCAGCTGAATTGTTGTCCAAGTGGGCACAAGGTGATCGTCACAGGTGTAGGTAAACAGGGGGGCGGGTTGATCCATCTGAAACCTCTGTTGACAGTAGTGTAGGGATAATCGGGAGCTTCATTCACTACTCTACTATCTTCATCACAAGTTGCTGTAATGCAGCCAGGGAAGGCTTTGTCAGCATGCATTTGCAGCAGATGCAGCGTCAAGCCTTTGAAGGTTGACTATGAATGCTTGACTCAGAACGGCTTCGTCCTACGATAGTGACTGCCTGTCTGTCCGCATGGCTGCCCATAGATGCTCATAGATGCCCATAACAGCAGCAGTGAATTCCCAAAGGATGTGGCTTTGCTTAATCTCAAAGACCCTATCAGCTCCAGTCTTGCTCGCTCTAAGGAACGCAAATTTATTAACGTCGAGATTCTCGCCCTCATCCTCTAACCCCCTCTCCCAAGTTGGGAGAAGAGGAATCGGACTCTTGCTCCCTCTCCCAAGTTAGGAGAGGGCTGGGGTGAGGGCGAAACGCTCTTGTCATGACCGATCTTATTTAATTCACGATCCTAAGCTCCAAAATTTATCGGGAAGGCGGCACATTTTGTTACAGTGCTTAACATCAGTAGATATCTTCTTAAGATTTTTATGGAACCCCCGTCAAATTCTGAGTCCCCCGTGCAGCCCCAGGACAGCTATGTCAAGCTGGCCATGCGCAACATGGTACGCAAATCCGGTCAATCACTGAAGCACTTTGCGCTGACGACCGTCGCCATTATCGGTTTGCTGGTGGGTCTGGCTTACCTCACCCGCTGATCCCCTCTTGGTAAAGGGCTAGTTTTATGGTGATATCGGTTGACCTGACGCTTCTGGTTGAGTCTACGGGATTAGACCACACATCGAAGGCGGCGATCGCCACGCCGTCTAACAGCCCAGAGGGACTCCTCACCTCTGAGTCGGAGTGGCAGCGGTACTTCCAGCAGTGGCTAACGGCCATCGACCCCCAACGATCTCCGTCGGGCGCCTACATGGTTAGTTTGCAGCTCACAACCGATGCCGAGATGCAAAGCCTGAACGCCAGCTATCGGCAGCAGGACAAGCCGACGGATGTCCTCGCATTTGCGGCCCTTGAGTGGGTTGGCCCTCCGCTTTTAGCCTTAGCTGACGAACCCCTGGATTTGGGGGACATCATGATTTCAGTGGAAACTGCGGCACGGCAGGCAGCAGAGCACGGTCATTCTCTGGATCTCGAAGTCGTTTGGTTGGCAGCCCACGGTCTCCTGCATCTATTGGGATGGGATCACCCCACCGCCCCTGAACTTAACCAGATGCTAGTGGAGCAATCTCGGCTTCTAGGGTATGTTGGGTTAACGGCACCCGCCTGGACGGCAACGACGTTAGGGTATCCCTCGTAGCCTGATCTGCTTGATGACGGTGGTCATTGGCTATCACTGTGCATCTTGCTTCACAGGTGTCGGGGAAAACTGCGAATTTTTTTGAGAAACCGCTTGCTGGAAGTCCCTCAGTTCCTCAAGATTGAGTCTGAGTGAAGACATTGATACAAATTTATGATTAGAAGAATGCTATAACCGTGCCAACCTCTCTTGGTTAACCCGTTAGTTTATGGGAATGGGTGCCAGTTATTGATTACAAGCTATTTTGTAAAACTATGCCTGACAAACTTACGTATCTGCCCCCACGGACTAGCACGATATCGACGAGGCAAGCGCCGGAGCGGCGAGCAAATTCATTTAAGGTGGCGCATAACTTACTGGTCAGTTTTCAATATGCAGGTGCAGGCGCTAAGTATGCGTTTCTCACCCAAAGAAATTTCAGACTACACACCGTCATTGGTACCTTGGCGCTCAGTTTAGGGCTGTATTTGCAGCTTCCGGCTGTTGAGCTGGCGCTGATTGGGGTCACCATTAGTTTGGTGATGGCCCTTGAGCTGGTCAACACAGCGATTGAGGCAGCCGTGGATCTTGCCATTGGGACGCAGTACAGTGAACTCGCTAAAATTGCCAAAGACTGTGCCGCAGCAGCCGTGTTGATCACCGCGATCGCGGCTGTGCTGGTGGCCGCTTGTCTGTTGCTGCCGCCTTTGCTCCAGGTTCTGGTTTAATGGCGATAGGGTTCAACGGCGATCGTAAAAAGGACTTTGAGAGTGATTATCATCCTTGATAATTACGATAGCTTCACATACAACCTGGTGCAGTACTTGGGGGAGCTGGGACATCAGTTCCCGGTCGCCGCAGATCTTCAGGTTTACCGCAACGATCAGATTTCCATCGCTGAGATTCAGCGTCTAGCTCCAGACGCGGTGGTTATTTCGCCAGGGCCGGGGCGACCAGAGGATGCAGGCATCTCTTTGGAATTAATTCGCACCTTGGGTGCTTCTCTGCCGATATTAGGGGTGTGTCTGGGCCATCAAAGTATTGGGCAGGTTTACGGCGGCAACGTTGTAGCAGCGCCTGAGCTGATGCATGGCAAAACATCCCCGATTCATCACAAGAACGTCGGAGTTTTTGCGCAGCTCGACAACCCCTTCACCGCGACCCGTTACCACAGTCTGGTGATCGATCGAGAGACTTGTCCAGACAGTTTAGAGATCACGGCTTGGACAGAAGACGGCACCATCATGGGGGTACGCCATCGTCAATACCCCCACATTGAAGGGGTGCAGTTTCACCCCGAAAGTATCCTCACGGAGTCGGGCCAGCAGCTCTTGCAAAATTTTCTGCAATCCCTTGCTAAAGTTGGAGCCTAGTGCGGCCAGAGCTGAGGGCACTAGCCAACCCTTGACCCCGTAGAGTTACGCCTCGCTGGGGCTGTCCTGAAAGCACATGGATCAACTGAACTGACACCCTTCCCCAAACCTAGCGCCAGACTTAGGGCCAGACTTAGGGTAGGATATTTCACATTCAAGTTGACTCACACAGGAATGAAGGCAAGGTATGGGGATTAAACGGCGGCAGTTTCTACGCTATGCCCAGGGTGGGCTTATTGCTAGCCTGGGCACAGGACTAGCCACACACTGGTACACCTCGGTCGCCAATGCAGCTGCACCTATCACCGTCCAGGCTCTGGGACATACTTGTTTTCTGGTGTCAGGCAGCGGGGTGCGGGTACTCATTAATCCTTTTCGGCCCATTGGCTGTACGGCGAATTACCCGGCCCCCAAGGTAAATGCAGATTTTGTCTTGATCAGCAGCCGTCAGCTGGATGAAGGGGTGGTCGAGGGGTTGCCCGGTACACCCAAGCTTTTGTTTGAGCCTGGTACCTACGATGCAGCTGGGCTAGAAATTCAGGGGATTCGAACCTTGCACGACCGCGTGAATGGCTTCCGCTTTGGGGTCAATGTGGCTTGGAAATGGCGCCAGGGCGGTCTAAATCTGCTGCATCTGGGCGGCATTGCCTCGCCCATTAGTCTGGAACAAAAGATTTTGATGGGCCAGCCCGATATTTTATTCATCCCCGTGGGGGGTACCGCTGAAACCTATCGGCCCGATGAAGCCAAAATGGCGATCGCCACCCTACAGCCCAAGCTGGTGATCCCCACCCACTACCGGACAGGGGCAGCGGATGCTGAAACCTGCGAACTCCAGACCCTCGAAGATTTTCTGAGCGTTATGGCGGGTGCTCCCCAGAAAAAGGGCGGTTCCGTCCTGAGCATTAGTTCTGGTCAACTCCCGGCCAATGGCCCCGTGATTCAAGTGATGAACGTGGCTTAGCCCATGTTCGAGGCAATTACGCTGTCAGCACGGCCATAGCGGGCTGTCCAGGTTTGGTGCGGATGGGTTTGATGGCAGAGCCAGGCCCACATCTGGTCGCCCAGGCAAAAATGCCACCACTCGCCAGGGTGTCTTCGGAATCCCACAGCGGTCATGACTTCTGCCAAGAGGGTGCGGTGTTGCTGGGCCTGTGCGGCCGCGGCTCGTTCGGCTGGAGACCGCTGGGGGTCAACGGCCAATCCGGCAAAATAGTTCGGCTGCGATCGCGCTGAAAGCTCATCAATCGGCGATCCCATCCACACCTCTACTTGCTGGTGCAGATGGTACAGTGACACATCCACGGCTCCGCCAGTGCTGTGGGGCGGTGGCTGATCCGGCTCGAGATGGGGGGGGGCCCAAAGTTGATAGACAGATTCCCACAGCGCGGTTTCCTCGGCGGCAGTCAGTTGCGATCGCGTTTGGCCACGGTCGCGCAGTGCCTGTTCAAAGGTGTAGTTCACCATAAAGCGCTGGACAGCCACCGGGCGGTAGGCATCAAAAATAAACAGGCCCAGTTCAGCATGACGCTGTCGCAGCAGCTTTTGCGCCGCCCTGAGACCGTCTAGAACGCCCTGACGCACGTAAAAGGGTGAAGTATCGCCATAGGGCGCACCCAAGGCTGCATAGGGATGGGGCGAGGCACAAACAAACTGATCGGCTGGAATGGGCACTAGCGGCTCATGGGATTCCTGAATCGGATAGGCAAAGTAGGGCTTAACAGGCATAGACTTTCTGAACACAGCCTGGAATCGGTTAAAGAAGTTGTGGCTGGCGCCCAGGCCAATCAAGGTCACCCACCGTCCAAACTTGACAGGTCATTCTGGAGCTGGTCATAAAATTTAGCGCCTTTCCACGGGAAAGGTATCGAAGCACACCTTTCAATGAGAGACTAGGACAAGGCCTTTTGCCAGGAAAGACTCTGGCTCAAGGGTCACCCAGGATCAGCCATTCACTATACAGCAAGCATAACGACAATCAAGATTTATGACCAACAGCGCGTGGGTATTTCCAGGTCAGGGCTCTCAGGCCGTAAATATGGGCGTTGACCTCCTCGAAACGGCGATCGCCACCGAGCGTTACCGGCAAGCCGATGCCATATTGGGCTGGTCCGTATTAGAGCGCTGCCAGGGTGACCTGGATATCCTGTCTCAAACTCAGTTTACGCAGCCCTGTCTCTATGTGATTTCCGCGATTCTCGCGGACTTACTGCACGACAAAGGTCTAGAGCCAGGGTTAGTCGCAGGTCACAGTTTGGGAGAGTATGCTGCCCTCTACGCCGCTGGCGCGATCGCCTTCGAAGATGGTGTTGCGCTCGTGAAGCAGCGGGCAGAGCTGATGGCCCAAGCCTCTGATGGCAAGATGATGGCGCTGATGGGGTTTGACCGCGCACAATTGCTAGAACAGCTCCAGGTAACCCCCGATGCCGTCCTCGCCAACGATAATCATGACGGTCAAGTGGTTATTTCAGGCAGCCCCGCAGCGGTTGATCACGTGGTCGAAAACATTAAAGTCAAGCGAACTGTACCCCTGAAGGTGAGCGGGGCCTTCCACTCGCCGCTGATGGCGACCGCCGCCGCTGAGTTTAATGCAGCCCTAGACCAGATTGACTTTAAACCCGCTCAGGTCCGCGTGGTCTCCAATGTTGATCCCACGCCTACCACGAATCCCGACCTCCTCAAAGCTCGACTCATGGCCCAAATGACTGGCCCAGTCCGCTGGCGGGAAATTAGTCTGTTATTTAACCAGATTGGGATTTCCGAAGTGGTAGAAGTGGGGCCAGGGAAAGTGCTCACGGGTCTAGTGAAACGCACCTGCCCGGATGTTGCGCTGGTGAATGTGGGCACCTTGGCCGCGATTTCTGATCTTGTCGCCTAACTCAATTGCCGCGTTTTAGGGAGAGCTAAGTATCCAGTTTTGGGCATGAACCATGGCACAGCAACGTGAACCCGCGATTAGCTTAGCGCTCTATCACTTGTTCAAGTGGTCAGTGGTCAGTCCCCTACTCCATACTTATTTCCAAGGCCGGATCTATGGGGCCGAAAACGTTCCCCAGCAAGGCCCATTGGTCATCGTTAGCAATCATGCCAGCGATTTTGACCCCCCCATCGTTTCTAACTGTGTGCGTCGTCCGGTGGCCTACATGGCCAAACAGGAACTGTTTGAGATCCCCGTCCTAGCCACTCTGATTCGCTGGTACGGAGCCTACCCTGTAAAGCGGGGCGCTGCCGATCGCAATGCCATTCGTGCCGCCCTGACCGCTTTGGAAAAGGGCTGGGCCTGCGGGGTGTTTCTCCAGGGCACCCGCACCTCCGACGGTCGCATCACGGATCCTAAGTTGGGAGCTGCCCTCATTGCCTATAAAGCCCAGGCTCCCCTGATGCCCGTCTGTCTCTGGGGCACCGATCAGGTGTTCAGGAAAGGGTCCTCGTTGCCCCAAAAGGTGCCCCTCACCATCCGAATGGGTGATCTGATTCCACCGCCTCAGAAAGGCGATCGCGCAACGCTAGAGGCGGTAACCCAAACCTGTGCCGAGCGTATTAATGCCCTGCATGATTTAGGTCGCTAGAACGCCCCCCAATCCAAACCGATACAGATGGGCACCGTGTGAGTCAGCTAAACATTGAATTAGGGATTCTTGCCGAGTTTTTTCACCAGGAGAGGCAGGACCCCCTCCTGGGCGGTTTGTTTTTGTCCCAGCTGCTTGAGCTTCAAACCAGCATCTCCAGTCGTGACCCACAGGGCAGCCCGCAGTCCATCAAAGACCACTTTTTCGAGCGGTTCTGCTGGCTTACCAGAGGGGATAGCAATGGTCTGAAATTGGATGCCCCGACTGCCTAAAATGATGGTGCCAATGACCTGGGCACGACGCATATGGTAGTCCGAGGTAATCAGGTACAGACTATCTAACCCCTCGGCCTGAAGCTTCTCGACAAGGGTGGTAAAGTTGGTGACGGTATCCACCGCATCGTAGTCTAGATGGACACGCCCGCGCGGAATACCCGCTTCCGCAAACACCCACTCGGCATATTCAGGGTTGCTGCCTCCAGAAACCCAAATCGGTAGGTGGGGATGCTGTTCGGCAAACTGTGCCGCAAACTGCTCCCGCTTCGGTTCGCCCCCTAGGACTAAAATAGCCTCCGGCGATCGCAAGGTTTTAGAGGTTTGAAGATAAGCAAAACCGCCCCCGCATAAAAGTGCAACGACCAACCAGCGGCGCTTCAGCCATTTACGCTTTTTTGCCTTTGTTTTCACCCGATTCCCCCTCCCTGATGAAACCTCCAGGACAGGACGCTAAGCAACTGTTCCCTCACCCGCATTTAGACAGTCCATCGCACAACCTACGACCCAAACCTGACCCTACAAGTAAACCGACGACCGATAGCCCATCGGTCAACGTCAGTAAAGTGAGCTTAGTGTAGCAAAGGTGCAGCTCTAAGCCTGGAGAGATCGCTAAAAAATTCTGTTTTGTCAGTAGCATGCCCCTTGAAACCCCGCAGCCTCCGATTTCCCTAGCCTATGAACAACGCGGCAGCGGTCTACCGATCCTGTGTCTCCATGGACACCCCGGTTCAGCCGCCTGTATGAGCGTGTTTACCGAGTCCCTCTCAAAACACTACCGGACAATCGCCCCTGACCTCCGAGGCTACGGCAAAAGCCAGGTTCAGGCCCCCTTCCAAATGACGGATCACCTCCAGGACTTGGACGCGCTCAAGACTGAGTTGGGCATCACGCAACATTTGATTCTAGGGTGGTCTTTGGGCGGCATCCTGGCGATCGAACTGGCCTTGAGGCACCCCGAAACCGTTGCCGGGATCATCCTAATCGCGACCGCCGCCCGACCCGTGAGTCAGCTGTCCCCGCCATCCTGGAGCGATCTCTGTTTGACCGGGGTAGCGGGGTTGCTCAATAGCCTCAAGCCAGGCTGGCTGTGGAACATCAAAACCTTTGGCCGCCGATCCCTCATTGGCACGCTGTTTTCGCAGCACACGGCCCAAGCCTACCAGTACTTAGCAGCGGCAGGCACCCCAGCCACGCTACGCACCTCTCGCCATGCTCAAGCTGCCCTTAATCAGGCGATTCGGCAAGGCTATAATCGCCAACCCGATCTTCACCAAATCCACTGCCCCTGCTTGGTATTGAGTGGCGCAGACGATCGCCATATTCTGCCTCAAGCTAGCCAAGCCACAGCGGCCCACTTGCCCAACAGCACCTGGATCAACTTTCCCAATGTCGCGCACCTGTTTCCCTGGGAAATACCCCAGCAGGTTCAGGGTACGATCTTGCACTGGTTGGACATCCAGTTTGCCCAGTAACCGTCAGCAGTGCCTGCGTGAGGGGTCGGTCAATTCGGCCCTAAGGGTGAAATAATCGTGGGTGCACAGTCTGCATCATCATTACAAACCGTGAGTTCGTTGGGCTGGCAGCGTTGAATACTGCTTTGAATGCCACTAGCGCCCTCAGCTTCTAAGTCAGCTAAGAAACCAGGCAAGGCTTTCTCTGCCTCGCCTGCGGAGTTAAAGGGGCCAAAAAAATAGGTACATTGCGGAGTCTGCGTCTTAACTTCAGCCCACCATGCGAGTCCAATGCGATTCAGAAAGGAAGCCAACTGGCCAGTAAAAC
>CAZXWR010000022.1:0-23002 GCA_964644325.1 uncultured bacterium | reverse complement strand
CGAACGGCAGCTAGTCGCAGCGGCCTTAGTCGAGCACATTCGCACCATGGAACAGCGCAATGCACAGTTCAGTGAGTGGATACCGCACCAGCCTCTCCTACAGCGCTATGACCTAGACCCCAAAGCCTTAACCGGAGATGAATATCTGGCAGAGCTGGCCGCAGTCCGCTTCAATGGCGACGTTGAACGGGCTGCCCATCACCTCCTGAATAGCTTTCGCAAAGGCAGCCTGGGGGCGATCGCCCTAGAAGCGCCCCCAGACTTACCCCAGACCGTGTCGCCGCCGACTTAATGACCGACTTAATGACCGACTTAATGACCGACTTAATGGCCGACCTATTTGAGTCCTCGCAGGGCCGACTTCTTTTGCAGCTCTAGCTCTCTGACCCGCTGCACTCGCTGCCGAATATGCTGGCGGAACTCAACAATGTTATGGGGTGGCTGTCGAGTGGCCTCCTTCAACTCGCTCCGGAGCTGTAGGTAGGCCTGCTGAAGCCGTTCTACGACCTCTACAACCTCTGCCAGCTGTGCGCGACAGAACCCCAGCTGCTGCCGATGTCCACGAGAGCCAATCAGCACCCGCTCAATCACCAGCTCATAATCCGTGAGGCTCTTGCGCTCTAAGCTCAGGGACTCAATCGTTTGATTGATCTGACCCAGAGCACGATGCACCTTGTGATAGGCGATCGCCTGCTTGCGAAGCGCTGGCTCCTGCTCAATCGGCGGGTCGGCAATGAACCCCATAAAAGAAACAACTCGATCATTCTGAGCGTTATAAATACCTGCCAAGCGACTATCCGGCAGCACAAATACCGTGAGCCGTCTCAGGGAATGAATCTGCATTTTTAAAAAGCAGTGGGGACAGGTAAAGTCTTTGGCTTCAGAAAAGATTTGACCATTACATAGCGGACAGAACATAGAATCGCCCTAAAAATAACGCTTCTCGCGCACAAACAACAGATGTAAAACTGACAGCCTGAACACCCCGCTTTTTCTATTCAGGAAGTAATGAGTCAACTATTGCATAAACTATTTTATTTCGCCACAACGCTTTCCAGGAGCCGGGAATCGTACTTGCCGGGGATCCAAGATCGCCAAGTCGCTTATGCCCCATCATAACTATAGGCCCCCTCTGGGAGGGGCAACCTGAACGCAAATATTTGCAAACTATTATCTGTACTCAGCACATTCAATAAATACAGCTCAAATAAATACAGCTACAAAAATAAAGTCAATTCTTAATGTTGAGACTTGAGGCTGCTGAATGAATCAATAACTTATATCTCACTGTGAGAGGGATCACTGATTTAGGCGTTAGCGGCATGTTAGGTAAAAAAGACAGACACTGAGTATTTAGTGATTACTATGACTAAACGATTATGGCTGCAAAAATCCATACAAACATTGCTTGGAGCTTCAGTTATCGGTATGCTGAGCGGCATTTCACTCAGCGTGCCTGCGGTTCGTGCTCAGGTTAACTACGATATTGACGTGGTTTTATCTGCGTTTAATTTGCAGCGAACGCGGTGTAAGTCTGGCAATTTTGTCGTCATTGCAGTGCAGGGGAGAGGCCAAGTTTGTGCATTCCCGACGCAGAATTACCCGGCAGGTATCTATCGCTTAAATCCTCAAACCTATGAAATGCATGCAGTTGGCGTGAGTCAGCCTCCCCAGACCCCGCCTGTTGCCGTGCCCCCACCACCGCCTGTTTTACCAGGAACACCGGGCCCTCTCCCCGTCGGTGGCCCGGTCACGCCTTCCCCCAGCATTATGGATAGCCTCAATCCCTACAATCCTGTCTCGCCCACCATCGAGGTGCATATTCGGGGCATGTTGGCGAAGCGAGGCATTAGCTTGGCTTCCTGTAGTCAGACACCCCTGACTATTTTCCGCATTGGCCGCTACACTGCCTGTGCGTATCCAACCCCCAACTATCCAGCGGGGAGCTATCAGGTGGAGGCCTCACTGCCGTTCTAACCCTTGCACGCTGCGATTCGTTTAGAGATTTTGCAGGAGTTCTGGCGATCGCCAGACCAGGTAGGCAATGCCAATTATAACGGCGGTAATAAAGAGCGTCAGTCCGAAGCTAACGCATAGTAAAAAGCCGTCTGATTCTAGGAGGGAGACAACAAAGAGCAAAATACCCACCGTAGGGATGGGGTTGGTAAAGGGAATTGGGCTCATCAGCAACAGGGCCAGCCACACAATGCAAAGACCCGACAGCCGCCAAGTGAGAGGATGCTGCGCAATGTGGTGCCAGCGGGGTCGCACCAGCCACTCCAGCCAGCGGGTGAGTTTTTGCAGGAGAGCCAGCATCTGGCTGATCGTTTTGGGGGGAAACTTGAGCCGACCCACCCGCCGGGGTAAACGAGGCGATCGCCATCCCAGGATCATTTGAAACCCGAGTACCGTACAGCCAGTGCCAGAGAGCACGGTGAAACCCGGCGGCATGGGCAATAAAAAGGGCAAAACCAACAGGCCAATCATGAGGCCAAAACTGCGCTCAGCCGTTTCGTGCAGTAAGTCGGCAAGGGTGAGGGGCCGTTGGCTCAACTGCTCTAGAAGCAGTTTTAGCTCTTGAGAAAAGCGCAGGCTCATAGAAAAAGAGCAGTAGAACGCATCCAGATGACCGATTATTTTAGCGGCTGCTAGCAGCGTACCGAACTCTGCACCGCTCTTGAATTGAGCCCGTAAAAGTTTGCAATACAGTATCGGATCATTAGGGCATTGGGTGTCTGTACATGAAGTTATTCTGTAGAGAACCGATAGACTAACAGGGTGATTTGGGCATGCTCAGTATGGGGGCCAAGCCGCAATGCTCATTAGCATAGAGGCTGGAGCTTGGCGTCCATGACTTGCTGTATGGATCGCAGCTCATCACCTGCATTTTCTCGCTAATTACCCACGCCTCTCAATATTTTCTATGCGTACTGCGATTGTTGGCTGTGGCTTTGTGGCCGATTATTACATGCGATCGCTTCGGGCCTATCCGCAACTGGAAATTGTGGCGGCCATGGATATCCAGCCAGAGCGGGCCAGAGGGTTTTGTGCCTATCACGTAGTGCCAACCTACACGTCGCTACCAGACCTTTTCAAGCACCACGAGATTGACCTGGTGATCAATCTAACCAATCCCCGCAGTCACTTTGACGTATCGCGGGATTGCCTGATGGCTGGGAAACATGTCTACTCTGAAAAACCGCTGGCCCTATCCCTAGAGCGGGCCACGGAGCTGGTGCAGCTAGCCGCCACCCAGGGTCTCCATTTAGCCTGTGCTCCCTGTAGCTTGATGAGTGAAACGGCCCAAACCCTCTGGAAAGCCCTGCGGGAAGATATCATTGGCCCGGTGCGGGTGGTATACGCCGAGCTAGATGATGGACTGCTCCACCGGATGCCCTATCGTCAATGGGTCAGTGACTCGGGCCTGCCCTGGCCCTACCAGGATGAATTTGAGGTGGGCTGTACCCTTGAACATGCGGCCTATTACGTGAGTTGGCTCGCTGCTTTTTTTGGCCCGATCACTCAGGTTACGGCCTTCGCTAGCTGCCAGGTGCCCGATAAGCAAACGGATGTGCCCCTCACCGTAACCGATACCCCAGACTTTTCAGTGGCCTGTTTACAGTTCACCTCGGGGGTGGTGGCCCGACTGACCTGTAGTATTGTGGCCCCCCATCATCATGGTTTGATGATTGTGGGGGAAGATGGCATCCTCGGCACGGATGATTGCTGGTTTTATCGGTCGCCCGTTTATGTGCGGCGACAGCTCACGTTTCGCCGCAAGTCTTTCATGACACCCTGGCGACAGCCCTATTGCCTCGTTAAATCGCCGCAAGCCCTGCTGCGACGGAAGAAGGGGCAGCAAATGGACTATGCCCGTGGGATTGCTGACCTGGCCGATGGCATTAAACACCAGCGATCGCCCTATCTGACGGCAGATTTTTCACTCCACGTGAATGAAGCGGTATTGGCGATTCACAGCGCGGCGCGGGCGGGACGCACGTATCCAATGACGACAACTTTTTCTGACCTAAAACCCCTGCCCTGGGCGTTATGAGAGAGAATAACCCCCACCCTGTGACTCCAGAAACTATTTTAGTCACCGGAGCCGCTGGTTTTATCGGACGGTATGTGGTGGCTGAGGCCCTGAACCGGGGCTATCGGGTTAAGGCCGTGATGCGATCGCCCACCCCAATCGCAACCCTGCCTTGGATACAGCATCCCCAGCTCACGCCCGAGTCCTTTGACCTCCGTGATGGTGAGGCCCTATCAGCTGCCCTGGTGGGTGTTGATGCTGTGATTCATCTCGCGGCCACGCTAGCGGGTACCGAAGCCCAGCACCATGGCACCGTTGCCGCAACGCGATCGCTCTTGACTGCTCTAGCCGCAACAACGGGGATCAGGCTCATTGCGGTGAGTTCTTTAGCGGTCTATGACCATAGCTCACTTCCCGCAGGGGCAAAGCTTACGGAAACCACCCCCATCGAGCCCCATCCGGAACTGCGGGATCCATACACCCAGGCAAAGCTGCGGCAAGAACAGCTGATCCAGACCTTTCGGCAGACCTATCCTGAACCCGTGACCCTTCTGCGTCCCGGTATTGTCTATGGCCGCGATCGCCTCTGGACGGCCTCCCTGGGCATAAACCTTAAGAATCGTCTGTGGGTCTGCATCGGTCAGCAATCCCGGTTACCCCTCCTCTACGTTGAGAACTGTGCCACTGCGATCCTGCAGTCCCTAGAAACAAAGCGGGCACCAACCCAGCCCATTAACCTCATCGACGATGACCTGCCGACTCAACAAGCCTACAGGATGGCCCTTCAGCAAGCAGGGGTGCCCCTGCCCTGGCAGATTACCCTGCCCTGGACTGGCGTCGATCGCACCACCCAAGCCTTCTGGGCGATCGCAGGGGCGCGACTCTGTTCGCGATTCACCTTGCCGGGGCTGCTGATTCCGGCCCGCAACCAAGCTAGATTTAAGCCTCTAAGCTACGACAATCGCGAAGCAAAACAAGCCCTCAACTGGCAGCCAGACTATTCCCTAACCGCAGCGCTGCATCGGGTCTGTAGCCCCCTGTCCCTGCCCCAAGTCACTCCCGTTACGCCCTCCAGCAACTTAGCCCCCTAGTCCCCTAGTCCCCATGCGCATCGCCTACCTGACCGGGGAATATCCTCGGGCCACCGATACCTTTATTCAGCGAGAAGTGGCCGTCCTGCGAACCCTAGGGGTTGAGGTACAGACCTTCTCCGTGCGGCCAACGGGAGTCGAGCATCTGGTTGGCCCCGAACAACAGGCCGAACGCGATCGCACCGAGTACTTGCTCCCCCCCCAACCTGTACAGCTCCTCAAAGCCCACCTGACCCTGTTACTGACGGCACCCCGACGCTACGGCGCCGGACTGAAACTGGCCTGGAAAATGCGATCGCCCGGCCTCCGTGCTGCAATTTTTCAGGGGATTTATTTTCTAGAGGCAGGACTCCTGGCTATTCGCCTGCACCAGCACCGCATTGAACATCTCCATAACCACATCGCTGACTCTAGCTGCACCGTGGCCATGCTGGCAGCAACCTTAGCCGACCTGCGGTTTAGCTTTACCCTGCACGGCCCCGGCATTTTTTTTGAACCCCACCGCTGGCGGCTAGACCTAAAGATTCAGCAGGCGCTATTTGTCAGCTGTATCAGCCACTTCTGTCGCAGTCAGGCCATGCTGTTCAGCACCCAAACAGACTGGCCCAAGCTCCATATTATCCACTGCGGCATTGATCCCAAGCTTTTTTGCCCCGTGTGCCATGAACCTCAAAATCAGCGCCTCCTCTACACGGGTCGACTGGCGGCGGCGAAAGGGCTCCCCATTCTGCTGGAGGCCTTTCACCAGGTTTTAGGAACCGTCCCTAGCGCCACCCTCACTCTCATTGGGGATGGCCCCGACCGCCTAGCGCTGGAACAACAGGCTACCGCCCTAGACCTCCAGGATCACATTCAGTTTTTAGGCTATCAGTCCCAGGAATCCGTGCGATATCACCTGCAAACAGCAGCCGTTTTTGTGCTGCCTAGCTTTACAGAAGGGCTCCCGGTTGCCCTCATGGAATCCCTGGCAGCCGGGGTACCTGTCGTCACCACCGCGATCGCTGGCATTGGTGAACTGGTTACGGATGGTCAGAACGGTTTTCTGGTTCCCCCTGGGGCGGTTGAGCCCTTGGCGGTCAAGTTACAACAGCTGCTTCTGGATGCATCGCTCCGTAATCGGCTGGGTCAGGCTGGTCGGGCGAAGGTGATAGAAGACTTCAATCTTGACCATGAAGGCCACCGCCTCAAAACAGTTTTAACGGCGACTTTAGCGGGTCACCAGGTGGCAGTCCGACCCGCTGTTTCTGCTCCTCAACAGGCTGATCTCAGCGATAAGGCGGCAACTACAGCCACCCTCAAGAGTTCCGAATGATTTGAGCGGACTGGATCTTGTTGCACCGTCACTCCAGCGATCCCCTTCCTAACTTTTTCATGTTTCGCCCTTATGGTGAAACCCAATGGCGCTCTAAACCACGTCGCCAAATATTCATCCAGGTCGCACTGCAGCGATGGTCTAAGGTCTTGAGATTAACTTGCAGTTTTTCTAAATGATCGCCATGCCTGCCATAGCCCTTGGCTAATTACAAAACCTGGACTCATTGTTAGGAGGTGCATATCGTGGGATTAAGATTTATCGCTTTGTCCTCATTTGTCGGCCTGTCTGTGTTCCTGGGGGCCTGTGGCACCCCTGTTGATAGCACGCCCACCGGCACCGAGATTAATGAAGAGCCGATGGGGGGAGGTGAAATAGCCCCTGACCCCACCATTCCCCAAGAGGGTGTGGCTCCCGGTGAGGCAGAACAGCCCCAGTCGGTTCTGCCTTCTTCAGAATCCTCAGAGTCCGAGGCCGTAGAGATTCCCGTTGGGGGTGGAGAGCTGGCCGAGCCAGAAGCAGCAGTGGAAGCTCCAGAAACCGCTGACGAGTCTGGCTTGACGTTACCTTCGACGAGCGCTGAGCCAGATGCGCCACAGTAGCGCCTGATCGGTCAGGTTTATGACTGACCTCACGTCATGGGGAAGCTTGAACCGTCGCCGGGGGGCGACTCAATCAGGGGCAGGCTTCTCCGTTTCATCTCTTCCACCTTTTGACGCCCAATCAACACCTTAACCCTCTTAGTGAGTAGGAGTGACTATGTCTCGGACTAAAAAACGCTTTACAAATTGGCCCCTGCGCGGCCTCTTGGGACTCAGCGTACTGGGGGCTTTCACAGGCTTACCTGCGATCGCTGCGGGTATCTTGGCTCCCAATACGATCGCGGAAGCCGATAGCCTTACCGTGGAGACACCCGTCGCACCGACCCCTGGTGTGGTGCCCAGCCCCATTGAAGCCCCAAGTGCAGCCCCTACAGCGCCCGTCGGCGGGGCTGAAGCTCCCGCTCCCTCTGCCGCTGATTTATCTACGGATGATGCATCGGCAGCGGATCTAACCGTAGAAAGTGATGAAGATGCCGCTGATCAAACCGTTGCGGACGAAACAACCACACCTGAAGCTTCTGAACCAGAGGCGACTGAGGGTGACGGTACCGATATGGCCGACCCTGCCGCACCTGAAGCAGATGCAGTGGAAACCCCGAGTGATCCCGCTGCTCCCATCAGTCCACCCGCGGCAACGACTCCAGTTACTCCCGTCGAAGGTGGGGGCGAGCTTAATACCATGCCCGTCACCCCTGCCACGGAAGACCCCTTAGTGCCAGCCCCCGATGCTGTGGAAGGGACAACCGAGCCCCCAGCCGCAGCGCCTCCGGCCGAGATGACGCCTGAGACTGAGGCAGCACCTGAAGCTGAGACTGAGGCAGTCCCTGACGCTGAAGCGGCACCTGAAGCTGAACCGAGTTCCGCAGCGCCGACAGAAGCGGTTCCCGTCAGCCAGACGGAACTGGAACAGTTCGCCAAGTCTGTACCGCAGCTCATTGAAATCCAGCAAACCACAGACCAGGCGATCGCCTCTGCCATCGAAGAGTCTGGCCTCAGCCAGGATCGCTTTCGTGAAATTGTCCGTTCCCAACCCAGCCCGGACGCTAGCCCCGCTGTTGAACTGAGTGCCAGTGAGCAAAAGGCGTTCAAGCAAGCGATGGCCAGCATTTCCACCATTGAACAAGGCAGCTTAGCAGACCAGGAAGATGTGATTCAGGCCAATGGCCTAGAGCCGCAGCGCTTTAGTCAGATTTTGGCTTCAATTCGCCAGGATCCAGACCTGCAATCCAAGGTACAGGAGATGATCCAACCCTAGGCTAACTTTGTTTCGATTCCCCCATCCCCCGATCCTGATTGTGAACGATCCCACAATCAGGATTTTCTTATGGATGGTTTGACAATCGGCGTCGAGAAACATGGTCAAGCGGCAACTTGGGCCTCACGCAGGATCGGCGGTTACCTGTATAAATATTTCAGAATGCAACAATACGATGACCTTTACGTCTGAGGAGCTGCATCCATCAGCCAAGTTCGAGCGGGGTAGCCCCATGAAACTATTACTGGTAGAAGATGATGAGCAAATTGCGGAGGCCGTATCGGAAGACCTCACCGATCAGCACTATGCGGTTGAAGTGGTGCATGATGGGCTAGCGGGGTGGGAACTCTTAGAGGTCTTTACCTATGATTTAGTCCTCCTTGATTTGATGTTGCCCGGTTTGGATGGCCTACAGCTCTGTCGGCAAATGCGTCATGAGGGCCTTACCACACCCGTTCTGATGTTGACGGCCCGGGATACGCTCACGGATAAGGTAATGGGGTTAGATGCAGGCGCTGATGACTACCTTGTTAAACCCTTCGAGCTAGAGGAATTGTCTGCGCGCATTCGTGCTTTACTGCGACGGGGCAGTGGTGGATCAACTCCTATTTTGGAGTGGGGGTGTTTGCAGCTGGATCCAAGCTTGCGTGAGGTGTCTTACCAGGAACAGCCGCTTTCCCTCACGCCCAAAGAATATGCCTTGCTGGAATTATTTTTACGGAACCCACGACGGGTATTTAGTCGAACCCAAATTTTGGATCATCTGTGGGCGTTTGAGTCTGTACCGGGGGAAGAAACGGTGCGTGCCCATGTCAAGGGCTTGCGCCATAAACTAAAGGGGGTAGATGCTCCGGTGGATCTCATTGAAACGGTCTATGGGTTGGGATATCGCTTGAAACAGTTGCCCGCATCTTAGCTCAGTCAAACCTGCAAACGAGCGGCGGACGTTAAGCCGCCATGGGCACCAGTTGCTGAGATGTGTCGGTTTTTGCACTTCGCTTTTCGGGACGGGCTATGTTACCCAAGTCTTCACCCATGTTTCGGGGGTTACGCTGGCAGTTGCTGCTGTCCTATCTGCTGGTGATGGCCGCGATTATCAGCATTTTTGGCTTGGGGGTTTTTGCCTTTT
This sequence comes from uncultured bacterium, assembly GCA_964644325.1. Lineage (GTDB taxonomy): Bacteria > Cyanobacteriota > Cyanobacteriia > Thermosynechococcales > Thermosynechococcaceae > CAZXWR01. Next base: position 13,580 of record CAZXWR010000022.1, on the reverse strand, counting down.
TTACCCGCAGTCTGTATCGTCAGCTTGACGCTAAGCTCCAAACGCTGGCCCAATCAGCGGCCCCTTCCCTCACCGATGTTAAAAAGTTGGGGCCAAAATCGTTAGACCAGGTGAGCGAGTTTCCCTGGCGAGATATTTTCAATCGCAATCTACAAAGCTTGGAGTGGTTTGATGCCGAGGGGAATCGTCTCGCCACTAAGGGATCTTTGTACTTAGAATACGACCCGAGGCTCGGAGCCCAAACGGTGCGCTGGAAATCGAAGCCTGGGGAGGTCAGAACCTTCACAATTTCGGTGCACAGCGGTACGCCTGAGGGTGGCATGCTGGTTTTACAGGGCTACCTGCGGGCCAGTCAATCCCTCAATGAGATTCGTCTGGTGCAGTCCCAGCTTTTGTGGGGGGTGGCCATGGGGGGCACCATCGCCCTGGGTTTGGTCGCGGTGGGTGGCCTGTGGCTGACCCAACGAGCGCTGGTACCCATTGAGGAAAGTTTTCAGCGCCTGAAGCAGTTTACAGCGGATGCATCCCATGAACTGCGCAGTCCCCTGACGGTAATTTCCACTTCGGCGGGTGTGATGCTCAATCACCCGGAGCGGGTGCATCCCAAAGATGCCAAAAAGCTAACGGCGATCGCCAGTGCCGCGAGACAGATGAGTGTCTTGGTGGAAGACCTGCTGTTTCTCGCGCGAGCGGATGCGGCGAATCCAGTCCCTAAACGAGAATGGACGATTGTGGCGGTGGATCAGGTGCTGGCTGATCTGATTGAGATGCTGGCGGATACGGCCCAGAGCCGTGGCATCACCCTCAATACCCAGGCCATTCAGCCCTTGTGGATTCAGGGCAATACCGTTTTGCTGACGCGGTTGTTTTCTAACCTGCTCCGGAATGCTGTGCAGTATACGCCTCCAGGCGGCACTATTTCCCTGGCAGTCACCAAACAATATCAGGTGGCCGTCGTTAGCGTCGAAGATACTGGGATTGGCATTGCGCGGGATCAAATCCCGCTGATCTTCAACCGCTTTTGGCGTGCGGATCGGGCCCGTTCTCGCCGCGAAAGTGGCATGGGGCTGGGACTGGCGATCGCCCAATCCATCGTGAAGCAGCATCGGGGCAAAATCGTGATTAAAAGTGAAGTGGGCAAAGGAAGCTGTTTTCAGGTACACCTGCCGCTGGGCTTTCGCTCCCCCCTTTCGCCAACATCATATGGTCTGAACGCCCAAACGATCCGTGAGCCGCTTTAGATATCAGTGGGGTTGGTAGTGTCTATCAGCCGTCCTGAGCAACTCAAAACCTGCGATAATACACTCTGCGATAGATAGCATTCCATCGAACGCGAAGTCAGACATCGCCTAGAGTAGAGCTAGGCAGACTCGGTGCGCCCAATTGCGTCGGAGCATGAGTGATCATCGGTGAGATTCTTGCGGCGTCGGCCGACGCGTCAGACGGCATCAAGTGAGCGCTTATCCGCAGCCCTCGGGCGGCAATATCGACAAACTCAGCGTGATCTCATCCTGGGCCTCAGCATGCTGGTCGGGGTGATTGGGGTGGGTACCCTGTGGTACCACTTCATTGAAGGTTGGCGACTGGCCGATGCCCTCTATATGACCGTGATTACCCTGGCTACCGTGGGGTTCGCTGAGGTTCATCCCCTGGGCGATCGCGGTCGGTTATTCACGGTTTCTCTCATTTTCATGGGTGTGGTGGCCATTGGCTTTATCGTCAATCGATTTACCGAAGCCCTGGTTCAGGGATACTTTCAAGAAAGATTGCGGGTACGACAACGGCGGCAACTGATGGAAAGCTTGACCCAGCACTATATCGTTTGTGGGTTTGGGCGCACCGGGCGCCAAATTGCCCAAGAGTTTGCCGAACAGCAAATCCCGTTCGTGGTCATCGATTCCAACCTAGAGTCGGTACAGCAGGCTCAAGAGCTGGGCTATTTCGCGGTGCAGGGAGATGCCACTCTAGATCAAACCTTGCTGCTTGTGAGGTTAGAGCAAGCAACCTGCTTAGTCTCGGCACTCCCTTCAGATGCCGAAAATCTCTATACCGTGCTTTCTGCCAAAACCCTGAATCCCCAGGTGCGGATTATTGCCCGGGCCAGCAACGAAGAAGCGATTCAAAAACTCCAGCGGGTAGGAGCAGATGCTGTCGTCTCCCCCTATATAACGGGGGGTAAGCGCATGGCCTCAGCAGCCCTACGCCCTCAGGTACTCGATTTTATGGACGGGGTGATCTCGGGGGGCGATCGCACCTATTACATTGAGGAATTCCGCCTAGATGAAGCCGTTTGTCCGGCCATCGGCCATACGCTGCGGGAATCGCGGCTCCGCTCCCAAAGTGGGGTGTTGGTCTTAGCCATCCGCCGCCTCAGGGGTGACTTCATTGCTGGGCCAACCGCAGACACGCAACTCATGGCTCAAGATACCCTGATTTGCATGGGCACTGCCGATCAGCTCCAGCAAATGCACCAAATCCTCAGCCCCCTGAAGCCACAACGGGTTCGGCGTCCCCTACGCTAATCCTGAGGAGGCTTTTTCTGCACCATTCCTGTGCCCTCAATGCTTCTCCCGAGAACTCTCAGGTGGAACGATGGGGCCTCCAAACATCCCGCCCGCTTGAAATCTGCCGTTAGATTCAAGTCGGCTGTGTGGAAATCTCCGGGCCCAGAGCCAGAAAAACACCAGAAAAACAGCGGCGTAAACGCTAACATCAATCATGAACCTGATCTGTCATCTGGATTCTTACTGAGACCCTTCATTTATGCTGAGCCGCGTCGCAGACTCTATCTACTGGCTAAATCGCTATGTCGAGCGGGCTGAAAATGTCGCCCGCTTCCTAGATGTCAACTTGAACCTGCTGCTAGACTTGCCGAGCGGTGTACAGCAACAGTGGGAGCCGCTGGTCGTCACCACGGGCGATCTGGCCTTCTTCAAGGAACATTACGGCGAAGCCACCGCAGAGTCTGTGACTCAGTTCCTGGTTTTTGATAAAAACTACCCCAACTCTGTCCGCTCTTGCTTGTACGCGGCCCGTGAAAACGCTCGCTCGGTTCGAGAAATCATCTCCTCAGAAATGTGGGAGCATGTTAACGCCGCCTACATGATGATCATGGGAGCATCCCAGGAACTCGCGCTGGCGGATCTCATTTCTTTGCTGGCTGAAATCAAAAAAATTTCCCATCTGTTTGCCGGACTGATGGATGCCACGATGTCGCGGGGGGAAGGCTGGAATATCGGTCAGATGGGACGGTTCCTAGAACGCGCCGATAAAACCTCGCGGATCCTCGATGTTAAATACTACATCCTGCTGCCCTCACCCGAAGATGTCGGCACACCTGCCGATGAGTTGGGCTGGATGGCCCTGTTGAAATCTGCTAGCGCCTATGAGATGTACCGGAAGTGGAGTACCCAGCACCGCATTACCCCAGCAGGCGTGGTGCAGTTTTTGATGCTAGATCCCCAGTTTCCGCGCTCCATTCGCTTTTGTCTTTATCAGGTGGAGCGATCGCTCCACAACATTACGGGCACCCCGGCAGGCCTGTGGCGCAGCCCCGTTGAACGCACCCTGGGTCGGATTCGGTCTGAGTTGGAATACGTCACCATTGAGGAGGTGATTATGGGTGGGGTGCATGACTTTCTGGATCGACTTCAGCAAAAAATGAACCAGCTCGACCAAGAGTTGTTTGCCACCTTCTTCTGTATGCCGCCCACCGAGACTAAAATGCCAGTGCAAACGCAATCTCAAACGCAGTCTCAAACGCAAATTCAGCGGTAAGCGTGCCCGTACTCAATCTTCGGAGAAGCTCTTGCGCTACCACATCACCCACACAACCACCTATCGGTATGAGGAGCCCGCCCTGCTCACGCCCCATGTGCTGCGCTTTCGGCCCCGCAGTGACGGTTATCAAAACTTGCAGCAGTACAGCGTGCAGATCACGCCCGAACCGATCGGCGTGACCCATGCCTTAGATGTAGAAGGGAATACGGTGACCCGCTGCTGGTGGGCCGATCAGTGGCTGGAAAGCCTCCATATTGTGAGCACGGCCCAGGTTGAAACCCTCTGCGAAAACCCCTTTGGCTATCTGCTGGAACCTTGGGCCACCCATTTACCCATGGATTACCCTGCTTCGCTGCTGCATCAGCTTGAGGGGTACCTCGCCCCTAGTCCCCTGCTGCCCCTTGACCCCACGGCCATGCAGCTGGCCCAGGAATTGGCCCACGAAGTGAACTGGAACACTGTCCTCTTCTTGGATGCTCTTAACCAACACATCCACCAGCATTGCCAGTATGAGGTGAGAGAGGAAGGGGATCCGCTCCCCCCCAGTTTGACCTGGCGTTATCAGAAGGGAACCTGCCGGGATTTTGTGGTTTTGTTTATGGCGGTGTGTCGTTCGGTGGGCTTGGCGGCCCGGTTTGTGAGTGGGTATGAAGAGGGGGATCCAGCCTATGAACAAACCCTGCATGCCTGGGCAGAGGTTTATCTGCCGGGTGCGGGCTGGCGGGGCTATGATCCAACCCTGGGTCTGGTGGTGAATAACCGCCACGTGGCGATCGCCGCGAGTGGCTGGCCCCGGAAAGCGGCCCCTGTTTCTGGCAGTCGCCAGCGAGGTGGGCAAGGCCAGACCTCCCTTGACTCCAAGGTTTGCATTCAGGTGGTGTAAATATTGCTGGGGTCGAGCCAGTTTTCATCCTCGGGCTGCACTTCCGCTTCATCCCAATCCAGACTGGGTAGGTTTTTAAATGCCTTTTTGACTGAGTTCTCCCAAGATTTGCGAATTTTTTCGAGATAGCGATCGCCCCGCAGAAATTTGCGTCGATACTCAATGTGCAGGGAGTCGGCTTTATACATCACCAGGTTGAGGGGCGGACCGACGGAAATATTGGACTTCATGGTGGAGTCAAAGGAGAGCAGCGCACATTTAGCGGCTTCGTCTAAGTCTGTCGTTTCAAAGTGGATCACCCGATCTAGAATGGGCTTGCCATACTTAATTTCGCCGATTTGCAGATAGGGGGTTTCTTTGGTGGCCCGCAGAAAATTGCCCTGGCTGTAGATCATGTAGAGCTCTGGCGCTTCAGCGCCGATCTGCCCACCCACCAGAAAGGTGCAGTTGGGGTCAATGCCATCCTGCTTCAGGCGATCGCGGTGTTCACTGACCACCTGCCGCGTTAAGTTACCCAGATAGTCCGCGACATCAAACATGGTTGTTTGGGTGTTGATGCTGCTGCGATCAGGGTGCTTTAGATCGCGACGCAGTCGGGTCAAAACGGTCTGGGTCATCGACAAATTCCCGGCGGTGCAGATTAGGATGATGCGCTCACCGGGCAATGAAAAATCAAAGAGTTTTTGGGCCATCGATACATAATCTACCCCGGCATTCGTCCGAGAATCAGCAGCCATAATCAGCCCGGAGCGTGTCAAAATTCCCAGACAGTAGGTCATATCGGTGCCTTAAATTGCAGGCTTTATTGTACGGGGGAGCGAAAGCGATCGCAAATGGTCGCTCTCACTGGCAGGCGATCGCCTTTTCTCAGGCTGTCTGCTTCAGGCTAGAGACGCATCCTTGGCCTGCGATTGTCTGGGGTTCCCTTTACGGCTCACGGGAAGACAGGGGCGATGCAGGGTGCTGGGAACCCCGAGATTGGGCACTAGCGCGCTTGGAAGCGGCAGTTGCAGCGCGTTTTAATGGCACAGAGCGGCGCTGGTCTAGCCAAGCCAGTGCTGCATTTAGCCCCTCGGCCAGGGTAATCACCAGTCGATAAATGGCCACCGAACTCAAAACAGCACCAATCGACAGCGTCGATTGAGACTGAACCGCTGGATTCACATTCAACAGCGTAATCAGCGTGAGTTCAAACACCCCAATGCCTGCGGGCAACCCCGGTGTGATGAAGCCCAGTAACCAGGCCACGCTGGCCGCACTCACCAGGCTGGGCACTAGGGTCAGGGGAACATCGGTGACGGCGGCCAGGGTCACAACAAAGCCACTGCCGCGCAGCACAACATACAGCAGTTCACCCAGGAGTGGGATGACGGGGTAGGACTGAATTTTGCCCACCGATCGATGAATAACCTCGGGCGATCGCCCCATCCGATGCAGGAGCTGCCGCATCACCGTTTTGAGTGACCAGGGATGAATGAGGGAGAGAATCGCAATCAGACAGAGGCCAGCGGCTAACCCTTGACTATTCGGCAAACTAAACAGCCCTACAAGCAGTCCAGAGGCCACCATCAAGAGCGAGTCCAGCAGGACACTTAAGGACGCAACCCCAACCGGAATACCGATATCTGTTGCCGCTAAGGTTCGGCCATAGAGATGCAGCAGGTTACTGGGCAGATACTTGGCAATGTTGGTCGTCAGGTAAATCTGGATGGCCCAAGCGCGACTGACCGACTGGCCGAGATCTTTGAGGAGTTTGGCCCAAACCCAGCTGGTCACCAGATAGGCCACCTGAATTAAACCCGTGGCGATCGCAATCAAAGCCCAGCCACGGCCTGTAATCTGAATTTCACGGACAGCCTGCCAGTTTTTGTAGAACGTCAGGGCCAAGAAAAACAGCGTCACCCCGATGATCAAAAAGTTCAGCCAGGACTGATAGGCCAGACCCAATTTTTTCAGAGATCGCCAAAATTGCTTCATGCGATTTGGGGAGAAGTATGGGAAGGCAGCGAAGCGCCCCCAGAGGTTTGCCCCAACCCCTGCCAAATTGGGAGCAGATCTTCGGCAAGCACTGCCGACCAGGACGGCCAGGTTTCGACAATTGAGCGTCGGCTTTCGAGCCCCATCTGCGCCAATCGCCCAGGGGCACCGTAGAATTCGGCAATGGCCTGGGCCCAAGCCGCTGGCCTCGGATCGTAGATCACCTGCCCATCTACCCCTGAAGTGCGAACCAGCTGGTGGGTGCCTCCCTTCCCAGCAATGAGGACGGGTAGCCCCGATGCCTTGGCTTCGAGAACAACATTCCCCACCGTTTCGGTCTCAGAGGGGAACACAAACAGATCGGCACTGGCATAAATAGCCCCCAGATCGGCATAGTCTACGGTTCCAATCATCGAGACATGCTCTGCCAGCCCCTGGGCAATGTCCGCAGCGCTGCTGCCCTTCCCGACAACGACAGCATGCACAGGTAAATTCTGGGCCAGCAGCTGCTGCACGGCAGCAACAAAGGTCATCACATTCTTACACTCATCCAGCCGCCCCACGTACAGCAGCCAGAAGCGATCGCCCGGAATCCCGTAGGCTATCGAGAGTGCCGCTCGATCGCGGCGCTGGGGGCTAAATTTTTCAAAGTCAATCCCTCGCCGGAGATAGGCGAGCTTAGACTGGGGCAGCACCCTGGCCACCTGCTCCCAATCCTTGGGCTGAGACGCAAAGACGCGATCGCAGTCTTGCCAGTAGCGCTGGAGTTTCCGTTCTAAAAACTGCTGGTAGCGCCGCGGAATTTGCAGAGTGTGCTGCAAAAATTTGCTGATCCAGCCATCACCAAAGGCCCCCTGAATCTTTTGTTCAATGTAAATACGGGCATACTGCGGCGTGTCGGTGTGAATGGAGGTCACCAGAGGTCTCCCGGTGCGCTGACAGTAGTGCAGCGCCGTTTTGCCAAAGGTAAACAGTGGGTGGGTGGTATGCACCACATCGTGCTGATCCAGATAGGGCAACAGGGACGGATTAAAAGAGGCTAGATCGGTGTGATCCGGCACATCCTTTAAGAAGAAGATGCGCTCGGTACTAAAGCGAAACGGATGAATCACGTAGCGGACATTGTCGGCAAGGTCAATGACCCTCGGGCGATCGCCCAGAAAATGCAGCGTCAGGTCAATCTGATCGGCAAATTCAGTTGCGGCTTGGGCAAAATGCTCCCAGCATTTGACATGGCCCCCAGCAGAGGCTTGCCATTTCAAATCTATAAAAACACCGACAGAAATCATGGGATGCGACGGATAAAGCTGGCAATAAGCACGCGACTGAGCCTTAGACTTGCTTATCATAACCGTTTCTGACCTTTGCCCAAGACATCTCCAGGCCATCTCCAGGCCATCTCCAGCCCATCCCCGCTCTGCCCCCCTTGTTCAGGCAATGGGCAGCTTGCTTTAACCATATCGAGTCGCCAGAAATCACCTCAAAAAGCCTAAAAGACTCTGTAAACCCGCAAATGCGTGAAAACATTGGTTAAAGTAAGAAACAATCGAACTCGGTGCTGAGGAAGAATTGGAATGACGGCCAGCCTGAAAGAAACCAGAACTTTGGTGCCTGAAAGCCTTCCTGGGAAAAAACGCTATGTTCCGGTGAATCATCGGCGTATTCTCTGCATTTTTCCCAGATACAGTCGCTCCTTTGGCACATTTCACCATTCTTACCGCCTCACGGGGGGTAAGGTGCGCGCCTTTATGCCACCCCAGGGGCTGCTACTCGTCTCTTCCTACTTGCCCAAAGAATGGGAGGTGCGCCTGATTGACGAAAACTTCCGTCAGGCTACGGAAGCGGACTATCGGTGGGCCGATGTGGTGATCACCAGCGGCATGCACATTCAGCGACCGCAGATCAACGAAATCAACGAGATTGCCCACCGTCACGGCAAAATTACCGTGGTAGGTGGCCCTTCGGTGTCTGGGTGCCCTGAATATTACCCGGACTTCGATTGTCTCCGCATCGGCGAACTCGGCGATGCAGATGAAGCGCTCATCGAATATCTCGATCAACACCCCGATCGCCCGACCACCCAACTCCGGTTTACGACCCAGGAACGACTCCCCCTGAGTGAATTCCCGACCCCTGCCTACCATCAAATTGATCTGGGTCGCTACTTTCTAGGCAGCATTCAGTTCTCCAGCGGCTGCCCCTTCAACTGTGAGTTCTGCGATATTCCGGCCCTTTACGGCCATAACCCGCGCCTGAAAACCCCTGACCAAGTCCTGCGGGAACTGGACGCGATGCTGGAATCGGGTAATCCGGGCATGGTTTACTTTGTTGACGATAACTTTATCGGCAACCGCCGTGCCGTGATGGAGCTCTTACCACGCCTGATTGCGTGGCAAAAGGAACGCGGTTACCCGCTGCAATTTTCCTGTGAAGCCACCCTCAACATTGCCCAGAGCCCTAAACTGCTGGAGCTGATGCGTGAAGCCTACTTCACCACCGTATTCTGCGGCATTGAAACCCCAGAACCCAATGCCCTACACGCTATTTCCAAGGATCACAACCTGAGTATGCCGATCTTGGAAGCCGTCAAGATCATGAACAGCTACGGCCTAGAAGTTGTCTCCGGCATCATCATTGGGTTTGATACCGATACCGAAGAAACAGGCGATCGCATCATTGAGTTCATCCGGGCCTCCCAAATTCCGGTTCTGACCATCAACCTCCTGTATGCTCTGCCCAAAACGGCCCTCTGGCATCGTTTAGAGCAAGAAGGACGTCTGGTGCTAGACGATGAGACGCGGGAATCCAACGTTGATTTTCTGATGCCCTACGACAAAGTGGTAGAGATGTGGCGCAAGGTGATTACCACGGCCTACAATCCAGATTTTTTGTTTGAGCGCTACGCTTACCACATGGACTTTACCTACAAGAATCGCATCACCCCCCCCAATAGCGCCGCTCGTGTGAACTGGCCCAATATTCGGCGGGGACTGACCATGCTCTCCAATATTCTGATCCGCCAAGGACTCTTGAGTCCCTATCGCAAAACTTTCTGGAACTTAGCTGGGCCTGGACTCAAGGCGCTAAAAGTTGATGATGTGATTGCAACTGGCATGACCACCTACCATCTGATTAAGTTTGCCCAAGAATGCTCTGTGGGTGCCGAATCCGCCTCCTTCTACTCGCAAAAGCTGCGAGAATCCGAGCCCACTGCCGCCAATGTCTAGCCCGTGAGTGCCATATTTTAATATCCTGTGCAATGGCCTGCACCGACAGTCTGAAAAGGGCTTTCGGCTCAGTGCTGTCAACCTGAGGGTTGACAGACCCTGAAATCTGACTAGACTACTCCCAAGGCGATCGCCCTCGGCTTGCGACTTCCCCGATTGATGACTGTGATCCCGATAAGCTCTGCGGTTGCAGAGAGAGGAGGCTCAATGAATGGCTGTGTATTTTCCCTGGTTGTGGTAGCAGGCCTCTTGTGTCATGTGCCAGGTTCAACAACCTCAGAATTTCGACATCCACTGATGCATATCCCTGAAGCACAGTTGAGTCAACCCAGCTTATCTACCCCCGCTGTATCAACGCTGCATCTCGACTAATTTTGCGTCTTCGGGATCCTCCACGGTCGGGGGATAGAATACAGATCCCCTGAGGATGCGATCCGGGGATGCAATCCACTGTTATAGCGATCGCGCTGACTTAGATCCCAGCCCCTGCTCTCGGCTTGCTTTGTCAGGGATTCATGAAAATTAACGATCCCCGCTTGCAAAATCGGTCAAGATCGAAATGTATTCCCCTAGTTCTTGGCCGATGGCAAACTTGAGCGGTATACAAATGAGTCAGCGGATGCAGGTGAAAGACGGGTGTAGCGAATCCTTGGTGTAAGGGCATTCTGATGTCTCATCGCTCGGTCTCAGAACTAAGGGTTCGTGTCTACAGGAGAGCATCATGATTATTCGAGACAATGCAGCCCGACTTTTTCACTCCCTAGAAAACGCTCAGGATCGACAGCTGCGGCAGCGGGCGCTAAAAGATCCCAGCACATTCATGCGTTTGGCCGCTGAGCAAGGTCATCAGATTACGCCGCATAATCTTGAAGCAGAAGTGGCCCGACTGTCCACAGAGGCGATCGCCGCTATTTGGAATCCCGGTGTTGGCCCCCGCCGTCATTTAATTCGTCGCTAGCCTTGCCCCCCCAAACAGGGCCGATTTCCATGAAAAAGCGATCCCTTCAGCGCAAGGGATCGCTTTTCTTCGGGCTTAATCTCAACCAGACGGCTGAACCTCAAATGATTCAGTGAACGCTGCTTACCAGAGCCCCGTGGCATTGCCCGGAGCAGCTTGCCCTGGCGTGACGGCAGGCGCCGCAGCATTCTCAACCGGGGCGTTATTCAAAAATTCATTCATATCAATGTATCGGCTTGTATCAGCTGATGCGCCCCCTGTACTTTCGTTGAGGGGCGGGCCAGCTTGAACGCGGACATCCATCAAGCGGGTTAGGGTTTTCCAAGGATCGCTACCGGGCTTCAAGGTAAAGAGCACGCCCGTGCAGGGGCCACCCTTCTCCTTTGCCACACAGACGATGGGCTGACTGTTGTGGTAACCGGTGGTTAGATAGTTCAGAGTACCGTTATCCAAATACTGCTGAAATTTTGGAGACACCACCTGACAGCGATACTGAGGGGAATATCCAGAATCGCCAAAGTGGCTCGAAACCCAGCGAATGACCGGAATGTTACCCCGAGAGGTCGTGGCAACGGTCGCTGGAACACCCTGGCTCTCAGCGCAGGAAAACTTAGGGTTTTCTGCCCGTGCTGGGCTGGTCACGAACAGTGCAGCGACCCCAGCAAACATCGCAAGCGCTGATACTGATGCAATACCTTGACGTTTCATTCTGACCTCTTTGCCTTCCACGACTAAAACCTTTTTTGTTCGAACCCTAGCAACACTTTGCGCACAAAATTAAATTGCTCGCAAAATTACAATGTCACAAAAACAAGGCTGGAATTGTGACCCAGATCATAGGATTTGACCGTTTTGACTCCCCTGAAGTGCCGAGTCCCCCTCCCGCTGTCCGACGTCTAACTCCATCATGACAAACCCGATGGGGATTGATGGATTTCTTGACAACACACTGGCCCCATTCCATATTGACGCCGGAGTCAGAAAAAGAGCGATCGCCCTTAAGCCTCATCTCATCTGCAATAAGGCTGGCACATTGTTGGGATATTGCCACCTTTTTCTAACATAGATTTGACATTTTGCTCGATTCAATTGGGTAATGCTCTAGGATTTCCCAGGATACCGCTGGGACAACTGTCCCTAGACGGCAGCAAAAGTAATGCCGTGGGCGATCAACAATCGACATCCATTGTGAATTTATTGCAATATAAGTTAATATTTATTTACACAGTGCAGGATCAATCTCCGTAAAGAGTCCCCTGCACAAGAAATAGGTTTGTTGAAGGTGGGTAAAGCGTATGGGGCAGGGTAAAGGCTGGAAAGACCGACTCTTTAAGGTTTCGGTGTGGGTGGCCGCAGAGGTGATGCTGAATACTGCTGGGCTCGATGACTTGGCCGATGTTGTCGAATTCCTCGGGGAGGGGGCAATGCTTAACTCGATGATGAACGGGGTGCAAACGTTAGTGATGCTCGTGAGCTAGTTGCCCTAGATCATCGAGAGGAACATCACAGCCTTTGATGCGATTTCGAGCGGATATCGTCCAAATCTGTTTCCAAGGCGTTTATCAATTGTCGGGTAAGAGGTGAGCCGCCCATTCACCCAAAGCCTCGCTAAGTGCGCTGCTTGGTACTTCAGTCAAATCCTCAATGTCTGGCAAACCCTCAATGTCTGGGATAGGTGCTGTTGCTGGCTCAACCGCATGAGATAGCTCACCTTCAAAGAGCGGTGCGGCAATTCCATCCTGGATTGTGCCGCCACCTTCTAGGAGAGAAAGCGCTGCGGTCATCATGCCAGTTCCGTCAGGTTCTCTAGAGACTAAAGGTGGCTCTGTTAGTCGTGATCTCCTACCTGCCGCAATCTTGTCAATGAGCAGGGTGCTCAGATAAGAAGCAGCGGCCAGACTCACCACCACCACCAGAATAGACATCATAGACATCACAGCTGTGAGACTCCTTTACAGACTGTCCTGATTCCTATTCTAAAGTTCGGGCAGCGGTGGTGCAGGCAAGCGATGCGCTCTTTAGTCCTCTTTTTACTCTGCTTTTTAGGGGGCTGAAGCCGCGAGTTACGCCAGGGACGCTGTTGTCGCAATCTTGAAATAAATCCGGCCAATCTCGACAGATACCCTCCGGCCTTAGGTTAGAATCAAACCGGAAAGAGCTGCGTGTTGTGATTACGGTATCGGTAAACCCATGCAAGACTTTTTTGAAAATGTCTTTCGCTACCCCCGCTATCTGATCGCGTTGATTGTGGGCGTCTTCTGGAACTTTTTTGAGCCGCTGCTGCCCATGTTGCGGCGCCCCACTACGGCGATCGCCCTGATTGGTATCTTGGTGAGCAGCTTCATATTCTTGAGCTTGACGCTGCAAGCCATGCTAGGGCTGTCAGTATAGGCGGCACATCGGTTAAGTTGGTGGGGGAAGGCACAGCGACCCGAAAGCAATAGAACCCAACGGGGTGAGGGAGTAAGCATCATGGCTACCGGACGACGAGTTTCCCGCGTTGCCGAATTGATTAAGCGTGAAGTGAGCCAAATGCTAGTCAGCGGTATCAAAGATGAACGAGTTGGCGGCGGCATGGTCAGCGTCACCGATGTTGTGGTGTCAGGCGACCTGCAACATGCCAAAATTTTTGTCAGCATCTATGGCCCAGAAACGGCTAAAGCCCAAACGATGGAGGGGCTACAGTCGGCAACGGGCTATATTCGCAGCCAGCTGGGGCACCGGGTAAGACTTCGACGCACCCCTGAAGTTGTGT
>CAZXWR010000021.1:0-23404 GCA_964644325.1 uncultured bacterium | reverse complement strand
TGCCTGAAGCTAAGGGAACAGCCGCTTTACTGTAAACGTAGTGGCACATTCCCAGCGCTGGATAGTCTTGACTGACAACGGGCTGCACCTGCATGCGGGTCATGGATTTTCCTCCAAAGACAGGTTCCTACAGGGTCTATTGTTGCACCACAAAACTAATGTCTGTATTGAATAATACAAAAATTAGATAATGTCATTGTTCTGATATATTTTTCTGTCGCGACAGCTTGGCCTGGAGGAGGTTGACATGGGGTGGCTGTTGCGGGTGGAGATCGCATTGGGTGGCGGGGCCTGGTCTGGATTCAGGATGGCGAAAGGACTACGATAAAGAAGCGGCTTTAGGGAAAGTGGCTAGCCCACATCAGCGTTTGCCTCTTGCCTGAGGTGGTTGGGGGTTCCTGGCGGGTTGTTTTGTGCGTTGTACTTAAAGGCCAATCATGACAGATTCGGTTTCATCCAGATGCTGGTGGCAGGATGGCGTGATCTACCAGATTTATCCCCTGACCTTTGCCGATGGCAATGGGGATGGCACAGGGGATCTTCAGGGGATTATGCAGCGGCTCGATTATCTGAACGACGGTAATCCTGATAGTCAAACAGCACTCGGTGTGGATGCCATTTGGCTCTCGCCGATTAATGTGTCGCCGATGCACGACAATGGCTATGACGTCAGTGACTACACCGACATCTGCCCAACCTTTGGCACCCTAGCTGATTTCGAGGCGCTATTGGCCCAGGCTCATCAGCGTGGCATTCGGGTGATTCTGGACCTGGTGATTAACCACACGTCCAGTCAGCACCCTTGGTTTGTCGAGTCTGCGACCAGTCGCGACAATCCCAAGGCGGACTGGTATCTGTGGCAGGAACCGCTAGAGGGGCGGGAGTACCCGAATAATTGGCTCTCTTATTTTGGGGGCACGGGTTGGACTCACTGTCCCGAGCGCGATCAGTTTTATTACCACACCTTCAACAAAAATCAGCCAGACTTAAATTGGCGCAATCCTGAGGTGAAGGCGGCAATCTACGAGGTGATTCGCTTCTGGCTGGATAAGGGGGTGGATGGGTTTCGGCTGGATGCGTCGAGTTCCTACAGCAAGGATCAGTATTTTCGGGATAATCCCCTGAAGTATGGGGCAACTGATCAATCTAAATACAGCAATTACCATCACCTCTATGAAAAGAATCGACCGGAAAATCATCAGATTATGGCCGAAATTCGCGCCATCCTGGATGAGTACGGCGATCGCCTGTTAATTGGCGAGACCTTCATTGACAATCAGCTCTTGGACTCGATTAGTTTTTATGGGGTGCATAACGACGAGCTGCACCTGCCTTTCACCTTTGAGTTTCCCTTTAGTCCCTGGTATCCGGGCTACCTGCAGCGGGAAATTCAGCGTCAGGAAAAGCTAACGCCCCCAGGTGCCTGGCCGACCTATTTCCTCGATAATCACGATATCCCCCGCCACCTCTCCCGCTGGATTGACTGTAGTTTGTGTGTGGACTCCCAGGCGATCGCCAAGGCCGCAGCGGCTTTGCTGCTGACGATCCGCGGTACGCCGATTCTCTACTACGGTCAAGAGCTGGGGATGGTGGATAACACCGATATCCCCCCGGAGCAGCAGCGGGACAATGTGGCGGTGCTGAGTGAAACCAATGATGCTCCGGAGTCTCGGGATGGGGCGCGTACACCGATGCAGTGGGATGGGTCGGCCCAGGCTGGGTTTAGTTTTGGTGAGGATGTAGAACCCTGGCTCCCGGTTCATGCCAACTATCCCGAGGTGAATGTCGCGACCGCGCTGCAACAGCCAGACTCGATTCTCAACTTTTACCGTGAGCTGATCCGGGTGCGAAAACAGTGCAAAGCCCTGCGGGAAGGTCGTTGGCGATCGCTAATCTATTACCCGAACGAACACCTAGCCTACCTGCGCGAAACAGACACCGAAACGGTGCTGGTTGCCATCAACTTTACCTATGAGCAACCCTTCACCTGGGATGTGCCCATTGACCGCGATGATTGGCAGGTGCTCCTTTCAACCGACCATGAAGCGAGCAAGGTGATTTCCCTGCCGGAGATGTTGCAATCGTTTGAAGTATCGATCTTGCAAAAGCTATAGCAGCGGTGCGAGCGCCGCTGCCCAGCCCTGGGCTCCAGGTGCAGGCGCTACCGTCCAGCCTTGCTGGGTTAGTGCAGGGTGGGGGCCATTAGCGCCGGGGATGACAATGGCGCAATCCACGGCTTCGAGTAAGTCCAAATCATTGGGGCTATTGCCGAGGCCAATGGTGTAGATGGGGTTCTGGGGAAAATGAGCCTGGTAAACGGCGCTCAGTAATTGTGCGGCTCGGCCTTTCCCGGCTTTAGGCCCAATCAAGTGACAAAAGCGATCGCCTACCACCGTCCGAAATCCAGCAGTTTTGACGGCCTCAATTAACTGCGATCGCGGCATGCCCTCTGGCGTTATGAAGGGTTCTGTAAATTCGCGCTGTTTAGCCCGTTCTGCCGCGTCACGACTCAGCCCGGTATGCTGCTGAATCTGCTCCAAGCTCAGATCGCCAAAGCCAAGGAGGGGACTGCCGATTATTTGGGCCACCTGCCTCAACCCTTGGCGGGCTTCGACGTAGCTACAGCCCAGCTGGAGTAAGCGGTAGGTGTCCGTCTCTTGCCATAACCCCTCAGTCTCAGACAAAGGTCGGAAGCAATCATCTGCGCGCTGTATAAAAAAAGCGCTGCCGTTCTCCACAATAAAGGGGGCCGTGAGGTCAAGCACTTGGCGTAGGTGCTCAACCTCGCGGCGGGTCTTGCTGGTTACAGGGATGATAGGGACTGCCTGGGCCTGTAGCTGTCTTAGCAACGGTAAGGCAGCATCGCAGCGGTAATCGTCAACATTTAAAAGCGTGCCGTCAAGGTCAGTAAAAATGAGCCGACGCGAATCAGACACAGTTCCCATGGTGGCCTAGCCTCCAATGTCTTCATATCTCGGTGCTGGCTCAAGTATGACAGGGCCTGGAAAGATTCTTTCTTTGGCCATTATGGGCTTATTTTTACTGCGGCTCAGTAGGTTGGCTCTTTCGGCCAACTTACCGAACGGGTTCGACGAGCTTCTCTAGCGAAGCTGTGCCTAATGGGTCTGTACCGAGGGCTGTTTGGGGACTGGTTTGATAGGCATCAATGTACAGCGCCTTCAAATCCTGAATCAGTGGATAGCGGGGGTTGGCCCCTGTGCACTGATCGTCAAAGGCCTGTTCCGCCATCAGATCCAGATGTGCAAAGAAGGTGTGTTCGTCTTCCTGAAGCACCTCGCGAATCGTGCTCGGGATATCCACCTGTCGTTTAAGGGTTTCGATTGCCGCGATCAAGCGATCCACTTTCTCACTTTCCGTGGCCCCGCCCAACTTCAAAGAATCGGCAATTTCTGCGTACCGCGTTTTCGCCTGGGGATATTCATACTGGGGTAGAATAGCCTGCTTGAAGGGCGCATCGGTGGCGTTGTAGCGAATCACATGGGGGATCATCAGGGCATTGGCCAGACCATGGGGTACATGGAAGGTCGACCCGAGTTTATGGGCCAGGGAATGGCAGATCCCGAGGAACGCATTGGCGAACGCCATACCCGCTAAGGTGGCTGCATAATGCACCTTTTCCCGCGCCTCGTGATCATTGGGGCCATCCTGGTAGGCACGGGGAAGATACTGCATCAATAACCCGATCGCCTCTAACGCCAGTCCATCGGTAAATTTAGTGGCAAAGACGGAGACATAGGCTTCTAGCGCATGGGTCAGGGCATCAACACCGCCATAGGCGGTGAGAGTTTTGGGCATGTAGCGCACCAGCTCAGGGTCAATGATGGCGATGGTGGGCGTGAGGGCGTAGTCGGCCAGTGGGTACTTAATGCCCACCCGGTCATCGGTGACTACGGCAAAGGGGGTAACTTCAGACCCAGTACCAGAGGTAGTGGGGATGGCCACGAGGATGGCCTTTTCACCCAGGGGCGGCAGCTCATAGACCCGCTTGCGGATATCCATGAACCGCATGGCCAGCCCTTCAAACTCGACTTCGGGGTGTTCATACATCAACCACATTACCTTGGCGGCATCCATCGGGGATCCACCCCCAAGGGCAATAATCACGTCGGGGTCGAAGGTGTTCATGATCGCCAAGCCCCGCTGTACTGTAGATAAACAGGGGTCTGGCTCCACGTCAAAGAAAATGTGGTGCTCAATCCCTAGGGTATCGAGGGTATCGGTGATTTCTTTGGTAAATCCGAGGTCAAAGAGGGGGCGATCGGTGACAATAAAGGCGCGTTTCTTCCGGGCTAAATCTCCCAGAGCTACTGGAATACAGCCTGCCTTGAAGTAGATCTTGGGGGGGACGCGAAACCATAGCATGTTCTCCCGTCGTTCGGTGACGGTTTTCAGGTTGAGTAAATGCTGCACGCCCACATTCTCAGAGACGGAGTTGCCACCCCAAGTGCCGCAGCCTAGGGTTAAGGATGGATCAAGCTTGAAATTGTACAGGTCGCCGATGGCACCCTGGGAAGAAGGGGTATTGATCAAGACCCGAGCCGTGGCCACTTCCCCTTCAAAGTGGGCAATGCGATCGCGGTTGTCGGGGTTGGTGTAGAGCACAGAGGTATGGCCCCGTCCGGCGAAGTTCACCAGCTGTTTAGCCTGCTCCACGGCAGCCAGAAAATCAGGTGCCCGGTAGAGGGCCAATATCGGCGAGAGTTTTTCAAAGGAGAAGGGTTCTTCAGGGCCAATCTTGCTGGCTTCCCCGATCAGGAGCTTGGTGTCTGGTGGGATGTTCAGCTGGGCCATCTGGGCGAGCTGGGTGACCGACTGACCCACGATGGCTGCATTCAGGTGACCGTCTTTGAGGATCAGCTGTGCAACGCGATCGTGCTCTTCGCCCTCTAGGAAATAAGCGCCGCGCTTGACGAACTCTTCCTTAACGGCATCGTACACATCTTCATGGACAATGGCAGACTGTTCTGAGGCACAGATCATGCCGTTGTCAAAGGTCTTGCTTAAGAGAATGGAGCTGACGGCCATCTGGAGATCGGCGGTTTCGTCCAGCACTGCCGGGGTATTGCCCGCCCCGACGCCCAAGGAGGGATGTCCAGAGGAATAGGCGGCTTTCACCATCCCTGGCCCACCTGTGGCCAAGATGAGCTTGATCTCGGCGTGCTGCATCAACGCCTGGGATAGCTCCATGGTTGGCACATCGATCCAGCCGATTAGGTCGGCAGGTGCCCCGGCCTGTTCCGCAGCGTCCCGGACAACCTTGGCCGCAGCGATGGTGCAGGCCTTGGCCCGTGGGTGGGGTGAAAAAATAATGGCGTTGCGGGTTTTCAGGGCGAGCAAGGCTTTAAAGATAGCGGTGGCGGTGGGGTTGGTCGTCGGGACAATCCCCGCGATGAGCCCAATGGGTTCCGCGTATTTTTGGATGCCATAGTGGGCATCTGAGAAGATGACGCCACAGGTCTTTTCGTTTTTGTACTTGTTGTAGATAAATTCTGAGGCAAAGTGATTTTTGATCACCTTATCCTCAATGACGCCCATCCCGGTTTCAGCCACCGCCTGTTTGGCCAGGGGTAAGCGGGCATTGTTAGCGGCGATCGCCGCCTGCTTGAAGATGGCATCCACCTGGGCCTGACTAAAGCTGGCATAGCGTTCCTGTGCTGCTTTAACCCGCAGGATTAAGGCTTCTAAGCTCTCACGGGTGTCGACCTGAGCATCAATGGGAGAAGAAAGTGAAGTCATGGTGTATCTATCCTTTAGTAGATGGGGTAGACGCTAATAAACGCTCAAGCCGTAGTGTTGAAACTGGGCTTTAACTTGTGCAACTTGACTGGGGCTGGGGGGCTGGATTTCTTGCAGAGTATAGTCGTAGCCCAGGGCTTCCCACTTGTAAGCTCCCATTTGGTGAAAGGGTAAAATTTCAACGCGCTCGATATTGGTCAGGGTAGAGACGAATTGGGCCAACCCTGCAACGTTGGCCGGGGGATCGGTAATGCCAGGAACCAAAACAAACCGTACCCAGGTGGGCTTGTGGATCTCCTGGAGATAGCGAGCTAAGCGGAGGGTGGGTTCCAGGGACACCTGGGTGACTTGATGGTATAGATCGGGCTTGAAGGACTTAATGTCTAAGAGCACCAAGTCGGTATGGTGCAGCACCCGCTGTGCTGCGGCGACATCGGAGAAGCCGGAGGTATCCAGGACCGTGTGCAGTCCCTCCGCCTGACAACGCCGCAACAGCTCAGCCACAAACTCCGGCTGGAGCAGCGGTTCGCCCCCGGTGACCGTGACACCCCCCCCTGAGGCGGTGAGGTAAGCGCGGTAGCGCAAAATCTCGGACACCAATTCATCTACGGTGACCGTGCGGCCCCCTTCCACGGCCCGACAGTCAGGATTGTGGCAGTACAGGCACCGCAGGGGACAGCCCTGGGTAAACACTACAAACCGGATGCCTGGGCCGTCTACGGTGCCACAGGTCTCGACGGAATGAATCCGTCCAGTGGTGGAGGGGGTGAGGGGCGTGAGGGGCGAGATCAGCATGGGTGCAGCACGGGGCGAAGGGTGAACCGGAAGGACGCAGAAGTGTGCAGGTAACCCTCAAAACTGACTGTGGAAGGTGCGATTCACGACATCTAACTGCTGTTCGCGGGTGAGCTTGATGAAGTTGACGGCATAGCCCGATACCCGAATCGTGAGCTGGGGATACTTTTCAGGGTGATCCATCGCGTCCAGTAACGTCTCGCGGTTCAGCACGTTGATATTGATGTGCTGACCCGTGTTGTGGAAGTAGCCGTCCAGCAGTCCCACGAGGTTATTCACCTGATCCTCCGTACTGTGTCCCAAGGCCTGGGGCACGATGGAGAAGGTGTAGGAGATGCCGTCCTGGGCATGGGCATAGGGCAACTGGGCAACTGACTCACAGGCGGCGATCGCCCCTTTTGTATCCCGGCCATGCATGGGGTTTGCCCCTGGGGCAAAGGGTTCCCCAGCCTTGCGGCCATCGGGGGTGCTGCCGGTCTTCTTGCCGTAGACCACGTTGGAGGTAATGGTCAGGATGGACTGGGTGGGGACGGCATCGCGGTAGGTTTTGTGCTGGCGGATGTGATCCATGAACCGCTGCACGATGTCGCGGGCAATCCCATCAACGCGCGCATCGTTATTACCAAAGGCGGGATAGTTGCCCTGCACCTCATAGTCCACGGCTAACCCATCCTCATTGCGGATCGCCTTCACCTGGGTATGCTTGATCGCCGATAGCGAATCGGCCACCACCGACAGTCCGGCAATGCCGCAGGCCATGGTGCGGTAGACATCCCGATCGTGGAGGGCCATTTCGAGCCGCTCGTAGCAGTACTTGTCATGCATGAAGTGAATCACGTTCAGGGTGTTGACGTAGAGCTGCGCTAGCCAAGCCATCAACGCATCAAACTTTGCCATCACTTCGTCGTAGTCCAGCACCTCCCCTGTGATGGGTTCAAAGACCGGAGCCACCTGTTCCCCGGCCTTTTCATCCTTGCCGCCGTTAATGGCATAGAGGAGGGCTTTCGCAAGGTTGACGCGGGCCCCGAAGAACTGCATCTGCTTACCAATGGGCATGGCTGACACACAGCAGGCGATCCCGTAGTCATCGCCGTATTCGGGCCGCATCAGATCATCGTTTTCATACTGTATTGAGCTGGTGTCCTTGGAAACCTGGGCACAGAACTGTTTGAATCCGACGGGGAGCTGTTCAGACCAGAGCACCGTTAAGTTGGGTTCCGGGGCGGGGCCGAGGGTGTAAAGGGTCTGCAAAAACCGGAAGCTGGTCTTGGTGACCAAGGGCCGACCATCCAGCCCGATGCCCCCAATCGATTCGGTCACCCATACCGGATCGCCGGAAAAGAGCTGGTTGTAGTCTGGCGTGCGCAGGAACCGCACCATGCGCAGCTTCATCACAAACTGATCGATCAGCTCTTGAGCTTCCGCTTCCGTTATGCGGCCATGCTCCAGATCCCGCTGGATATAAATATCCAGGAAGGTGGAGACCCGTCCGAGGGACATGGCGGCACCGTTTTGCTCCTTGATGGCCCCCAGATAGCCAAAATAAGTCCACTGGACGGCCTCCTGCGCGGTGGCTGCGGGCTGGCCGATGTCAGAGCCATAGGCTTCGGCCATTTGCTTGAGTTCTTTGAGGGCGCGGATTTGCTCAGAAATCTCTTCCCGCTGGCGAATCACGGCTTCATCTAGGGTGTCTAGCTCTAAAGACTTGAGCTGCTGTTGCTTATCGGAGATGAGGCGATCGCAGCCATATAGGGCCACTCGGCGATAGTCGCCGATGATCCGCCCGCGCCCGTAGGCATCCGGCAATCCGGTGATGATCCCGGCGTGGCGCGCCCGCCGCATCTCGTCCGTGTAGGCATCGAAGACGCCATCGTTGTGGGTCTTGCGATACTTTGTGAAAATTTCAAAGGTGCCGGGATCAATCTGGTAGCCGTAGGCTTCCAGAGACTTTTTGACCACTCGTATCCCGCCTAGGGGCATGATGGCCCGTTTGAGGGGTTTATCGGTTTGTAGTCCGACAATTTGTTCTAGCTCTTGGGCAATGTAGCCTGGGGCATGGGCGGTGATCCCGGTGGGCAGCTGGCTATCGGCTTCCAAAATGCCGTGCTCTCGCTCCACCTGCATGAGGACGCAAACCTTCTCCCACAGCTGCCGAGTGCGATCGCTGATCCCCATCAAAAACTCACCATTCCCCAGATGCGGGCGATAGTTTTTTTGGATAAAATCCCGCACGTTGATGTCATTCATCCAGGGGCCGGGAACATACTCAATCCAGGCCTGAACTTGACCGCTATTCGTCATCATGCTGACCTCTCTGTAAACTCTGTTACCAAATAATTCATGTCAGGATTTCGCAGAATATTGAGCAACTTTGCCTGTGCAAATCACGATGAATCCGCTATTCAAAGAAACGTTTTCCGTTGATCTCTTCAGATGCTCTTCAAGTGAAAGATGTTTCCTGAGATTAGGATCCTGTTCACCTTATCTCTGATATCAGAACATGGAAAAATGACCGAATTAAAATGTATTGACCGCTACCGTGGTTCTGGCTATCCTCTGGATTGTGCTCTATGATAAGCATCTTGTTGCTTCAATGATTGATAGCAACGTAAAGACAGGAGTTTCTCAGAGCGTGAGCTAGAAAACCAGGATTTCCTGGCACCTCTCGAATTCTGCTTACCCTTATCTTATAAGGCTCTCCGTATGCTAGGCGATCCCAGATAGACTCCGAGATATTCTCAAACAAGTTTGTGACTTTTCGAAAGATTTATAAATAAACAACTCATTTTTTTGAAAAGTCAATCGCTTTTACTGAGCTAGATGTTTATGTCTTGAGCTTCTCGTCGTGATGTTGTCTAGGCGACATTTTCTTGCGAGAGTGCCTTTCAGTTTACTGTGGGTTAGGCGCTGGGTTTCGTTTGTGTGATTCTATACATTTGGCCTGGGCTGTTTGTTATTTAAAAGTAAAGATGATCGGGGATGACACCGATTTAAAGTTTTTTAGGTATAACTTGATCAGATATGAATCGGATATAAAAGTTTTTGCTCCAGTTTGACGCTGTTTTGCGATCGCAATATTTACGCAATACTTACGCAATATTTGCATTGAGAATTATTTGTGCATCATTAAACCTTTGGGTGTTCTGTCAAAATTATGTTGAACATTAGCGCACAAGCCTCTGGCTCTCGGCAGGTGAGGCCGACCCGTTGGACGGATGCAAACTATGCACTGCTGGAATGCGATCGCCAACCCCTTGCTGCCTTTTTTAGCCCTAAAACTCTGGCGGTCATTGGTGCAACAGAGCGTCCGGGGAGTGTGGGGCGCACCCTGCTCTGGAATTTGCTGAGCAGCTCCTTTGGCGGCACGATCTTTCCGGTGCACCCTACTCGGGCGCATGTGTTAGGGGTCAAAGCCTACGCCACGGTGACCGAGGTGCCGGAGCCCGTTGACCTCGCCATCATTGCAGTCCCTGCGCAGCAGGTGCCCCAGATCATGGAGCAATGTGGGGTTGCCGGGGTGAAATGCGTCATTATCCTGTCGGCAGGGTTTCGTGAAATTGGCCCCGAGGGGATTCTGTTGGAGCAGGCTATTTTGGCTGCGGCTCAACGGCATCAGATTCGGGTGTTGGGGCCGAATTGTCTAGGGTTGATGTGCCCCACCAGTGGCCTGAATGCGACCTTCGCGGGCACCATGGCCCGGCCTGGAAATGTCGGGTTTATCAGTCAGAGTGGCGCCCTCTGTACCTCAATCCTGGACTGGAGCCTGCGGGAGAACGTCGGGTTTAGCGCCTTTGTCTCCATTGGGTCGATGCTGGATGTGGACTGGGGCGATTTAATCTACTACTTGGGGGATGATCCGGCGACCCACAGCATTGTCATTTACATGGAATCAATTGGGGATGCCCGCTCATTCCTTTCTGCGGCCCGTGAAGTGGCCCTCAGTAAGCCGATCATTGTGATCAAGGCGGGTCGCACTCAAGGTGCTGCCCAGGCTGCTGCCTCCCATACCGGAGCTTTGACGGGGAGTGACGAGGTGTTGGATGCTGCCTTTCGGCGCTGCGGTGTCTTGCGGGTCAACACCATTGATGAGCTGTTTAACATGGCTGAGGTGCTGGCGAAGCAGCCACGGCCCCGTGGGAAACGTCTGACGATTTTGACCAATGCGGGGGGGCCAGGGGTTTTGGCAACGGATGCCCTACTGCGCAGCGGCGGACAGTTGGCGACCCTGAGTCCCGAGACGGTAGATGCCCTAGATGCCCTATTGCCCCCCCATTGGAGTCGGCACAATCCGATTGATATTTTGGGGGATGCCACCCCTGAAAGCTATGGCGCTGTTTTAGATGTGTTGAGTCAAGATGCCAACAGCGATGGTTTGCTGGTCATTTTGACCCCCCAGGCGATGACCGAGCCAACCGCAACCGCGGCGCAGCTGCAGGCTAGGGCCCAGCACTGGCAGGATAAGCCGCTGCTCGCAAGCTGGATGGGGATGGAGGCTGTCGCCGAGGGGGAGGCGCAGCTCAACCAGAGCAATATTTTTACCTTGCCCTTCCCCGATGCCGCCGCCCAGGTGTTTACCCTGATGGCCCAGTACAGCGATAATCTCCGGGCGCTCTATGAGACTCCGGCCTTGGCTACCCCCTCTAGTCTGGTGACTGAATCGATTGCTGAGTTGTTGAGTCAAGCGCGGGCGGCCCATCGGCTGCTGTTGAGCGAGTGGGAATCGAAGCAGTTGCTCAACGCCTACGGCATTCCCACAGTGCAGACGGAACTAGCCACTTCTGCGGATGAAGCGGTGGCGATCGCCCAAGATCTGGGCTATCCGGTGGTACTCAAGCTGCATTCCCACACCATCACCCATAAAACAGATGTCGGGGGCGTCAAGTTAAACTTGGCTGACGAGGCGGCGGTGCGCGCTGCCTTTGCCGCTATTTCCGCCATTGGTCAACCGGGGGATTGCCTGGGGGTGACGGTGCAGCCGATGATGGCACAGACGGGATTTGAGCTGATCGTGGGCAGCAGTATTGATGTTCAGTTTGGCCCCGTGCTGCTCTTTGGGAGCGGCGGGCAACTGGTGGAGGTCTATCGCGATCGCGCCCTGGGGCTGCCGCCCCTGAATACCACCTTGGCGCGGCGATTGATGGAGCGCACCCAGATTTATGAAGCGTTGCAGGGGGTACGCGGTCAGGCCAGCGTTGACCTCGTGGCTCTGGAACAGCTGCTGGTGCGATTCAGTCAGCTGGTGGTGGAATACCCAGAGATCAAGGAGATTGAAATTAATCCCCTGTTGGCTTCGGCCCAGGGGCTGCTGGCGCTGGATGCGCGGGTCGTGCTCCACGAGCCAACCGTGACGGGCGATCGCCTACCGAAGTCAGCGATCCGCCCCTACCCCCATCAATATGTCAAACCTTGGCAGCTCCCCGATGGTTTAGCCGTCACCATTCGCCCGATTCGGCCCGAAGATGAACCGCTGATTGTGACGTTCCACCAAACCGTTTCTGAAGAAAGTATCTACCTGCGCTACTTTCATCTGATTAAGTTCCAGGCCAGGATTGCCCATGAGCGGCTCACCCGCATCTGTTTTATCGATTACGACCAGGAAATGGCCCTCGTCGCTGAGCATTTGGATGCCGAAACCGGAGCGCCCTCAATCCTGGGGGTTGCCCGCCTGAGTCGGCTCCATGGCAAAAACGAAGCGGAATTTGGCATGTTGATCAACGACCGCTATCAGGGACGCGGCATCGGGACAGAACTGTTGCGATCGCTCTTGGTGATTGGCCAAGCTGAAGGACTGGACAGAATTTCGGCAGATATCCTGCCGGAAAATAAAGGTATGCAGCACCTGTGTCAGAAGCTAGGGTTCACCGTGCAGCGAAGTGCCAGGGAAGTCTGGGCCTACCGCGATTTAACGGATGCTCTCCCCTGAATCAACTGCACGATGGGGTGATCGCCTTGAGCCTCTGGGCGCCTTGAGCCTCTGGGCTTGTTGGGGTGTTCAACTAATCCTCGCTAAATTTGTTGGTAATCCAGGCGCACTGATAGGGCTGCAAGATATAGGAATCGTAGATATCGGTGATACATTGCCCGCTCAATAGATCGCACCAGGGGTCAGTGACTACCAGGTTCAGATTGGCGAGATCTAATCGCTGCGGGCGATCGCTGAGGTTAAAGACACAGAAGATGCTCTGATCGCGGGACATGCTCTGTCGCCAGAAGGCAAACAGGGCACGGTTTAGAGGATGCAGCGTGTATTGCGTCGCATTGGGATGGAACGCGCCCTGCTGCCGTCGGATTTGGATGCGGCGGCACAGTTCTTTTAAGACAATGGACTGCGGCGATGCTGGGTTGCTCAGCGCTTGATCTAACGCTGCCATGGCCCACTGATGTCGGTTAATAGAGCGGTTGTGGCCCGTGGTTTTAACCTTCTCCCAGTCATTCGGCGTTGCCAGCAGACTGTGGATGTAAAACGCAGGCACCCCTTCCAAGGACATCATGATTGTCTGGGAACATAAGAAGCGCTCAATTTGCCACGTGTCTTCCCCCTTGGCGGTGCCCTTCATGGCATCAAAAAAGGAAATATTCACCTCATAGGGACTTTCACTGCCGTCGGTTTGACGGCGCATGCTGATCGCGCCACCGAAGTCTCGCGCACAGTTGAGCAGCGTTTGGTACTCATCCTGGGCCAAGAGACCTTCCGTGGGTCGGAGTCCAATGCCGTCGTGGGAGGCGGTGAAATTAAAGTAGGCACAGCCCAGGGGGGCCGGGGGCATACTCATCATCCAGGTTTTCAGGTGGTCGGCTTTTCCTTGCAGCAGTGCGTTCCAAATTAAGGGCGGCAGGCTGAAGTTGTAGATCATGTGAGCTTCGTTGCGGTTGCCGAAGTAGCTCAAATTTTCCCGATTGGGCACATTGGTTTCGGTGATCAGGGCCAGCTTCGGGTCGAGCATTTGCAGCAGTTCGCGGAGCAGGCGAATGACGGTGTGGGTCTGGGGGAGGTGGATACAGGTGGTGTCTAACTGTTTCCAGAGGTAGCCGATGGCATCCAGCCGCAGGTAACGGGCGCCATACTTGACGTAGTGCAGGATAATCGTCACCGTTTCCAGCAGGACATCTGGGTTGGCGAAGTTCAAATCCACCTGATCGTGGCTGAAGGTGGCCCACACATGCTGGGTGCCCGTTGGAGTTTCGACGGCTGCCAGGAGGGGGCTGCTGCGTGGGCGGACGACGTTAGATAAGTCGGTTTCTGGGTCAACCGTGATGAAATAGTCGCAGCCGGGTGCCTGACCCTGCTTAAACTGTGCGAACCATTCATGCTGACTGGAGACATGGTTGATCACCAAATCCACCATGAGGTCAAAGGACTGAGCGATCGCCCGGATATCTTCCCAGTCGCCCAGTTCGGGATTCACCTTCAGGTAGTCAATCACGGCAAACCCATCATCAGAGCTGAAGGGAAAAAATGGCAGGATATGAACCCCAGTGATCGTGTCCTTGAGGTAGGTGGTCAGAAACTGCCGTAGGGTTTCTAGAGGGGTGGCCCCATCCGATATCAGCGAATCACCGTAGGTGATCAGCAGCACCTTATCTTGATCCCACTTTTGCAGATCTTCTTCACTCTCTGCTGCAAAATGCGGGGCTAGCTGTTCATAGAGCTGGGGCAGTAAGCGCGCTACGGTCTCAGATGGGTAAAGTGCATCGAGTAGGGGCTTGACCCGGAGCGTAAAGGTTTCAAAGGGTAGGGCAGTCATGGCGACAAGGCTCACAATGCAGGGGCGATCGCCCAGATCGGATTGACGAAGCGGATTGGCAGGGCTCGTGGCTTCAGGATACGAGGGCTGGGTGCAGACAACCTGAGCCGCAGTACCTTGACCCTCTAAGGTAGAGGCCCGCTGAAAAAGGCTTTGTAGCAATGCTTACATCGCCGCTTTTATATAAATTTAATACTTTAGGAGGTATTGCATTGGGGGGAGTTCCCATGGACTACAAGCAGGAGCTCATCACAACCATCCATGACTTTGGCTGCGATATCGACCTGCTTGAACACCGGATTGTGCAGCTCAGTCAGCAATCGCCGACGGCCATTCTCATTCCAGCCCTTTATGAAGAGCTACAGCGTCCGGCCCTGGCTCAAATTCGGGATCATTTGGCCCGCTGCGGGGCCTTTATTAAATCCGTCGTTGTTTGTCTCTATGCCGAGACGGTTGAGCAGTATGCCCACGCGGTTGATTTTTTTGAACCCTTACCCCAGGAAGTATTCATTATTTGGGAAAACGGCCCACGGGTCACGCAGCTGCTCGAGGATCTGAACCTATCCGGGCTGAACCTGCTGAATTTTCGGGGCAAAGGGCGGGCCGTTTGGCTGGGCCTTGGGTTGGCAACCCTCCAGGCCGAGGCGATCGCCATCCATGATGCCGACATCACCACCTACGATCGGTCTTATCCCATCAAGCTGCTGCTGCCGCTGCTGGAAAAAGAGCTAGGACTAGCCTTCAACAAGGCCTACTATGCCCGCCTGGGGAGCCACCCCCGCAGCCTCTATGGTCGGGTTGTGCGCCTTTTTGTGACGCCGCTGCTGTCCACCCTGACGGACTTGTTCGGAACCCAGCGCTACCTGAGCTACTTGAGTGCTTACCGCTACCCCCTCTCCGGTGAATTTGCCCTGAATAGTGACCTAGCCCTTAACATTCGCATCCCGAGCAACTGGGGGCTAGAAATTGGCTTTTTGGCGGAGGTCTACCGCAATATTGCCCGGAAGCGAATTTCCCAGGTGGATCTCGGTGTTTTTGAGCATAAACATCAGCAGCTTGGCACCTCGGTGGATGAGGGCCTCCAGAAGATGTGCCGCGATATTTTTCGCTCCATGCTGCGCACCCTCACTGAGATGGAGCAGGTGGTGGTCACCATGGAGCATATTCACGCCCTGCGGGTGAAGTTTCGCCGTCGGGCCCAGGACTACACCCATCAATACTTTGTCGATGCCTACTTTAACCAGCTTCAGTACGATCGCCATCGGGAAGAAATCGCGGTCGAGCTGTTTGAGACGGTCATTTTAGAAGCGGGCCATCAGTATTTTCTAGACCCGGCGGGGGTACAGATTCCGGCCTGGACTCGGGCTTTGACCGTCCGGCCTGATTTGCGGGAGCAGCTCCGCCATGTGGCGAACCAAGATGCCGTGGAGGCCAAACAGTGGTTGCGGTCTGAACCCCTGGCCTTCCCCTCTGAAACCTACGGGCCGTCCCCCGATACTTCCCCAGCGGCCTAAGGGGGAGTGGGGTTACTGCAAGGGTCAACGCCTGCAACATCCTGAATTCCTCGCAGGCAAGAGAATTTCAGCCTCTTGCTCATCTCCTCCTAAAATCAAAGGGGTGTTGGGGTGGGTGCATGTCTTTAATTATTGCGGGCGAACGGAGCGGGGTGGGCAAAACAACGGTCACTCTAGCATTACTGGCCGGATTACGCCGCCGTTCCCAGCGGGTGCAGTCCTTTAAGGTGGGGCCGGACTACATTGACCCCATGTTCCACCGCGCTGTGACGGGGTTACCCTGCCGCAACCTCGATCCGGTACTGACTTCGGAAGCCTATGTGCGCCGCTGTTTCAATGCCCACAGTGCGATCGCTGAGTATGGCGTTGTGGAAGGGGTGATGGGGCTGTTTGATGGGGCCGGGGGACAAGACATGGCCAGCACAGCCCACATTGCCCGGTTGCTGAAGCTGCCCGTGGTTTTGGTGATTGATGCCAGTCGATTATCCCGCTCGGTCGCGGCGATCGCCCACGGCTACCGCAGTTTTGACCCCCAGGTTCAGGTTGCTGGCGTAATCTTGAATCGGGTGGCGGGCGATCGCCATCGGGCCATGCTAGAGGCGGCGTTGGCCCCCCTGGACTTGCCGATTCTAGGGGTGCTGTACCGTCAGGCAAGTATTCAGATTCCAGATCGGCATCTGGGGCTGGTGCCAGCGGGTGAGCTGGCCCACCTATCGCACCTGTTCGACGCGCTGGCTACCTTGTCAGAACGCTGTTTGGATTGGTCAGCCCTGCTGCCCTTGTTGGCAACCCGGCCCCAGGAACGACAGCCCCTGCCAGTGTCCCCATCGGTGACGCCAGCGGCGGCTCAGGCTGCGACGGTACCCATTGCGATCGCCCAGGATGCGGCCTTCAATTTTTACTACTCCGATAACCTTGAGCAGCTCCAGGCCGCCGGAGCCGAGCTGATTGACTGGAGCCCGCTACAGGATGAACCCTTACCTCCAAGGGTAGGCGGGGTTTATGTGGGGGGCGGGTTCCCTGAATTGTTTGCAGCCCAGTTAGCGGACAACAGGCGATCGCGGCAGACATTGCAACGGGCGATCGCAGCTGGGTTGCCCACCTATGCGGAATGTGGCGGGCTGATGTACCTATGCCAGAGTATGGACGTTGGGGATGGCCAGCATTACCCCATGGTGGGCGTTCTGCCGACCCAGGTGCAGATGCAGGCGCGCTTGACCTTAGGCTATCGAGCGGCAACGGCTCAACGATCGACCCCGTTAGTGCGCCAGGGTGATACCGTTTGGGGCCATGAATTTCACCATTCTGCTTTGGCTCAGGGGCCAGCCCAGCCGCTGTTCCAGCTGGCCGCGTTTGACGGTACGCCCTTGCCGCATGTTCATGAAGGGTGGTGTGTTGAGTCAGTGCATGCCTCCTACGTGCATTTGCACTGGGGCGATCGCCCTGACTTAGCCGATCAGTTCGTGGCGGCCTGCCATCGGGGTCGAGCCGCTTCAGGAGACTGTGCCGTGCTGTAATGATCCTGGAATGGTTCGGAAGCTGTGCCTGGGTCACTTTGTCGTACAGTGAGTGTGGCGTTTTGAGACGCTGCGATTAGACGATTCTCAGCCTGTTTGGCAATCGCTGTCTCGGGATAAAAAGGCTTTGCGGAATTACGATCAGTTTTTTTGTTTGCGATACAAGACAGGGTGCAACTCAGGGGGCCAGTTAACGTCATCGGACATGGGCACCCGAGGAAGTGGCAGTGGGAAGTCGCTTCTCAGTTGTTCGTAGACGTTTGTAACCGCTGGCCTTTGGGGGACTGCCCATTATTTTTGTAAATCCGTTGGTGTGAGCAGGTTATGCAGTGGATTGACTGGTTAATTGTGGCCCTATACCTGGCGTTTACAATGGCGCTGGGCATTTATCTTTCGCGCAAAGCCTCGGGCGGGCTGCTGGACTTCTTCGTTTCAGGGCGATCGCTGCCCTGGTGGCTCGCGGGTACCAGCATGGCGGCCACGACCTTTTCCATTGACACGCCTCTTTACGTCGCTGGGGTGGTGGGCAATCGTGGGATTGCTGGGAACTGGGAGTGGTGGAGTTTCGGCATCGCCCATGTGATCATGATCTACATTTTTGCCCGACTCTGGCGACGCTCCGAAATTGTCACCGATGCGGAACTCATTGAACTGCGCTATGGCGGCAAAACGGCAGCTTGGCTTAGGGCTACCAAAGCGTTCTTGTTTGCGGTGCCCATCAACTGTATCGGGATTGGCTATGCCATGCTGGCCATGGTGAAAGCGGTGGATGCCCTGCAGCTCTGGCAAAGTTTGGGCATTGACCCCGGTGAGAACATCAAAATCTGGAGCGTAGTGGGCATCAGTATTTTTGTGCTGATTTATGCAGGTTTCTCTGGGCTGTGGGGGGTTGTCATTACCGACTTCTTTCAGTTTTTTCTGGCACTGGTCGGGGCCGTGTTGGTAGCGTTCATCGCGGTTCAGCATGTGGGCGGCATGGGAGAACTGATTGAACAGGTGCAAACTCAGACCAGTTTTGATGCCCTAGCCTTCGTCCCCGTTACCTTTGGCGGTGCTGGGGGCGGTGGCTGGCTTCAGTGGAGCGAAATTGCCGGAATTTCCCTGAATACGTTTTTGGCAGCAGTTTTTGTGCAGTGGTGGGCGTTTCGCCGCAGCGACGGTGGCGGCGAATTTATCCAGCGACTGGCCGCAGCGAAGGATGAGGACGAGGCGGAAAAGTCGGCCTGGTTCTTTAACATTTTGAACTATGTGATCCGGACCTGGCCCTGGATTGTGGTGGCTCTGGTGGCCCTGGTGATTTACCCCAACCTGGAAGACCGAGAACTGGGCTACCCGAAGCTCATGCTCGATTTCCTGCCGCCTGCGGTGTTGGGGCTGGTGGTCGCATCGCTGTTGGCAGCGTTTATGAGTACAGTCTCCACGCTGATTAACTGGGGAGCCTCCTACCTGACGAATGACCTCTACGCTCGCTTCTGGCGACCGGATGCCTCCCAGTCGGAACTGGTGCTGGCGGGGCGGATGGCTTCGGCGCTGGTGACAGTTTTTGGGGCGATCGCGGCCTTTTTCTCGAAGGATATCACCACCATTTTCCGGCTAGTGATTGCCATTGGAACCGGGCCAGGTTTGGTGCTTATTTTGCGCTGGTACTGGTGGCGAGTGAATGCTGCTGCGGAACTGGCGGCTATGATCGGCGGCCTCTTCATTGGCTTTATTTCTAGCGTGGTGCCGATTCTCACCATCGAGGACTTTGGCGTGCGGCTCACGGTTACCACCTTGTTGACCGCTGTGATTTGGGTGAGCGTGATGCTGCTGACTCCTCCCGAATCTGACGCTACCTTGGCCCGGTTTTATACTAAAGTGCGGCCGGGTGGCCCCGGCTGGATTCGCCAACAGCAGCAGACGGGACTGCCGCCAGTGCAGGACTTGGGCAAGGATTTGCTGCGGGTCTGTGCCTCTTTACTCTTGCTGTTTGGCGCGATGTTTACCGTAGGCGGTTTCTTGCTGTTGCAGTCCTTGGTGGGTTGGATCTCACTGGTGATTGCTGTGGTTGGCGGGATGTGGCTGCGGCACCTGCATAAATCTCAGGCACTCCCGATGGCGCGTCCCGGATCCGGGCTAGATGTTTGATGTCGTTTATTCTCTGCTGAACTGGTTTTAGCGGGCGATCGCCGCATTATATTGCGCCTCATTGTGCTGAGCCGACTTCCACAGATCCACCACTGGGTGAGGATACTGAACCCCCAGCATCACACCGCTTTGCCGTTGCTGAGCGGGCGTCATTTGCCAGGGGGCATGAATCTTTTCAACGGGCACCTGGGCCAGTTCTGGCAGCCAGTGTTTCAGGTAACGGCCCTTGGGGTCATAGTCCTTGGACTGCTTCAAGATGTTAAAAAACCGGAAGCCCCGCGCATCGTTTCCCACGCCAGCGGTGTAGTTCCAGTTACCCCAGTTGCTGCACACGTCGTAGTCGATCAGCTGTGACTCGAACCACTCTGCCCCCATGCGCCAGTCAATCCCTAAATTCTTGGTCAGAAAGCTGGCCACGTTTTGCCGACCTCGATTCGACATATACCCCGTTGTCGCCAGCTCGCGCATGTTGGCATCTACCAGCGGGTAGCCCGTTTCACCTCGCTGCCATAGGTTGAAGCGCTCCCAGTTAATTTTCCAGGGCAGTTTTAACCCCTGAAGCCCCGACGGATAAAACACGCGATCGCCGTATTTGGCACAAATCCAGCGGAAATAGTCGCGCCACAGCAGCTCGAAAGTCAGCCAGTAGGTGGAATTATTCTGGATGCGCTCGTCTTCGTAGCGTTCAATTTCAGCCTGTACCATTCTCGGCGACAGACAGCCCAGGGCCAGCCAAGGGGAGAGTTTTGTCGAATCATCGGGGTGCAGCATGCCGTTGCGGGTTTCTTTGTATAGCCGCAGGCGATCGCGTTCCCAAATGTAGCAGTGCAGGCGGGCTAAGCCTGCCGTCTCGCCCCCTGTAAAAGTCATTCGCCCACGGGGATCTGGTGCAGGGGCCTCTACCCCCCACTGGGAAAGTTCAGGACAGTCTCCTTCGGAAAAGTTCGGTAAGTTCGGCAAGTCTGGCAGCGGTGGCAGTGACTGGGGTGCTGCCAGGGGCGGCGTCATCTCGGAAGACGCCTCCACCCGCTTCCGAAACTGGGTAAACAGATCGGGAATATCGGCGATCGCAAAGGGGAGTGCTGCCGGGTCATGGAGTGTCGCGCCCCAGAATCCGTGACAGGTAACCCCCGCCGTCTTCAAGGCCTGCCGCAGCGATCGCTCCACGGCGACTTCTTCAGCGGTGACTTCCTGGTGATAGTACAGGGCATCGCAGCCCCAAGACTGGACGAGTTGAGGCAGAACCTGTTCTGGATAGCCGATGCGGATGACCAGGTCGCTGCCCAGCGATCGCAAGGCTTGCCGTAACTCTAGAACGCTCTCGTGGAGAAACTGGGCGCGAAATGCACCCGTTTTGGGAAAGCCAAAGGTCGTTTGCTCAAAGTGGCGCGGATCAAAGCAATAGACCGGCACCAGAGCCTGATGCGCCTTGCGGGCCACCTGCAACGGCTGATGATCCTGTACTCGCAAATCATTGCGAAACCAAACCAAGCCAGCCATCTTTAGACCCTCGTACCCACCTGCATTGCGGTCTGTATCTTAACAAATCTCAATGATCTCGGGTGAGCCTTGGGTCGCGTCAGCGGTTTCAGTCTGGCTCAAACAGCACCTGGAGCCAGAAACGCACAAAGAGCTCCAGAATTACCTGGAACTCTTCGCTGAAGCTCTCTGTGCAATTTAATAGGGGAATCAACGCGATTTAGCGGGGCCTTGCAGCCTTGCGGCGGTTCGCCCGACGTTGACGGTGGGCAATGGCTGGGTCAGCTGGGGAACCGGGCAGTGTAATGACTTGATGTTGGCGCTCTGCCTCTAACTGCTTAAGTTCCTGATAGTCAACCCAGTGAATACAGTCAACAGGGCAGGTATCCACGGCCTCCTGGATGATTTCCTCAGAGTCGCCATCCTGACGAAAAACCCGCGATCGCCCGTAACCCTCTTCGATGTAGAAGGTATTGCGTGCAACCAAGGCACAGTGGCGACAGCCAATGCAGGTCACCTCATCCACGTAGACGCCACGCTGTCGAAATGCACCACCCAGTTCTGGCTCTAAGCCACTCCGGGCGGCTTGACTCCTGAGCCTGCCACCCAACAAGGGTTCTGCGCCTGTCCGCTCGCTTGGGCCTAACCCTGCATCGGGTGGACTGTCCGTTAGACCCCCCGCATCCATGGCAAAGGAACGGGCGTCGTCAGCACCCATGGCTAAGCACTCCAGCGCTGCACAACTAGGCGAATGCTGCCATCTTGATTTTTAACTTCTTCCGTCAGTTGAAAGCCTTGCCCCTGGGCCGTATTCACAACGGTGTGATAGGCATAGCGCTGAGTGACCTTGCTTAAGAATCGCTCAACGGACCAGGCTTGCTGCCAATAGTCTAGGTCAGCAACCAGCTCATATTCTTGGCCGTTCCAACCAAAGCCGACGCCGTAGCCATTGGGCTGCTCTAGCACCACCTCAGCAGACTGAGTTTGACCCTGATGCCCGCGAACCATCTCAGGTCCAGGTTTCCAGGTCAGACCTAAATCTGTCAGGGCTGACTGCAAGGCAGGCAGATTGCGAATCTTGGTTTTGATCTGGCTGAAGTGTGACATGGCAATTTTATAAAAACGTACTGACTAAAAATTGACGATGAACTACCACTGACTCGTTGCAACCGTATGGGAAAGCTCTGTCTGGCAAGATTGCTGCTGCGCGAAATACTCGGAGGTTGCTTGAGTATGGGTCACGGCTCCTAGCTGAGCTTCAATTGCTGCCGTGACCTCAGCGCAGGACGCACCAATGACCCCGGTCACTTTCTCTTGAACCCGACCATCTGGATAAATAATAAATTCAAGCGTTTCCATGCAACTCCCTTATTCCTCGAAAAACAGGACAAATTGCCGCTTTCATCTCACAGACCTAATCTTGACTAATGCTCACTCTAATTCGTAAAAAAATATAAAACTTAGTAGAGAGTGCAGTGGGTGCTGTGTTTAGACTTAGTCTCGCGTAATAACAGAGACCCGTCAAGAAGTTAAGCACTTTTTAACAAATTGATAGGTCAATCGGCCTGCCCAGATTCTGACGAGAAGAACGGGCGTGGATGGGGTCTAGCGCGGTTCTAGCAGGCTTATAGATCAATTTTGGTGATCGGTCGGGCAACTCTGCGAATTGCCGCACCAGAAGCCTGAGATAATAGCTGGAGCGTTTAGACTGTGGATTGCAAATAAGGAGAGCCTGTGAGCGTGCAACCAACTGTTTTACATGAAGGGCAGAGCGAGTCGATTCCGGTTGGTGTCTTGGGGTTTGGCGGACTGGGTCAGGCTGCTGCTAAGCTCCTAGCGCCGAAGCGAGAACTCTCCCTGGTCGCTGTGGCAGATCATAAGGGGTATGCCTATCATCCAGGGGGTATTGCCGTATCCGATGCGATCGCCACCTATCAGGGTCAGGGGTCGGTGGGCTATGTCGAACCCCATGGATTACTGAGCGATCGCAGTATTGTCGAACTCATTCAGGAAGCAGATCGCGGTGTGTCTGGGTATTTCCTGGCGCTGCCTAATCTGCCCAATACCTTTATGGCCTCGGTCGCGCAGCAGTTTATTGACTCGGGCTGGCAGGGGGTGCTAGTGGATGCGATGAAACGCACCAGCGCCGTTGAGCAGTTATTAGCGCTTCAGGAATCCCTGGCGGCGGCGGGCATCACCTACATCACAGGCTGCGGTGCAACGCCTGGTTTGCTAACGGCTGCTGCTGCCTTGGCCGCTCAAAGTTACGCCGAAGTGCATGCTGTGAATATTACCTTTGGGGTAGGTATCGCCAACTGGGAAGCCTATCGGGCCACCATCCGCGAAGATATTGCCCACCTACCGGGCTACAGCGTGGAGCAAGCCAAGGCCATGACAGATGCCGATATTGAAGTCCTGCTGGATCAGACCAACGGGATTCTGGCCCTGGAAAATATGGAACATGCCGATG
>CAZXWR010000020.1:0-24426 GCA_964644325.1 uncultured bacterium | reverse complement strand
AGGGGCTATTGACCATCGGACTGGTGCATACGGGTGCGGGGTTAGGAGCCGTGCTGATCGATGCTCAACCGCTAGTTGTCGCGTTGCTCGCTCGGATTCTATTTGGCAATCTCGTGGGTCTATGGGGCTGGCTTGGTCTCACGATTGGCATCATCGGTATTAGTTTGTGCGGACTACCGGAAGCCTGGATTCACCGTCTACTAGAGAACGGCATCCCCCTAGGGCAGTGGCTCCAGAGTTTTGATGGCAGCACTTGGGATACGGCGAACCTGCTGCAAAGTGGTGAACTGCTCATGCTGCTGGCTGCGCTATCAATGTCGGTGGGCACGATCATTGTGGGCTATGTGAAACAACATGCAGATCCGGTTGTGGCAACGGGCTGGCACATGATTTTAGGCGGGATTCCTTTGGCGGTGATGTCAGGGCTCTGGGAGCCCACTCCGATCGCGAACCTATTGCCGGGAGATTGGGTCGGTCTCGCCTATGCCACGGTCTTTGGGACGGCCTTGACCTACGGCATCTTCTTTTATCTGGCGGCGAACGGTAATATGACCAGCGTGAGTGCGCTAATCTTCTTGACTCCAGTGTTTGCCCTCTTGTTTAGCAGTCTCTTCTTAGCGGAGCAGTTGACAAATTTCCAGTGGATTGGCGTTAGCCTGACGCTAGTGAGTGTTTATCTGGTGAATCAAAGACAGCAGATTGCGGAGGCTGTGGGTCAGCTCACCCAGGGCTTGGGGCGTCAGCAAGCTGAGACTGTGACCCCAGGTGAGCCAGCTGAAATTGATGCCTCAGCGGATTAAGTTTTAGTCCCTTAAAGGGCCATCCAGTTTTCATTTGTTTAACCTACTTCAGTTAATGGAAATCATGATAAGAATAATGCGTCGATTTTTTGCTGTCGTTGCGATCGCGGCCCTAACTTCATGGCTCTGGTCACCGCTGTCCGCATTAGCTGCATCCCAGGACTACAGCAGCCAAGACAATCGGCAAGTCAGCCAGTCCTACAGTCCGTCAGAAGCGCAGTCGACCTATCGGCAGAAGAACTACAGCCGTTCAGATCAGCAGCCAGATACCGCAAAAGCTCAAGAAAAGCCGGGGAATCAGGCTCAAACCCAAACGAAGCAATACGCTCAGCAAACGCAAGCTTCTCAGAGTCAGCAGTATAAGGATGAATAGCAAGAAAGTCTTTTAGAACTCTCTCCCTGCCTGACCGGGACAGTGGGGTGTTTGCCGATTTAGACAAGAGGTCTCATGTCTTCTCTAGAGAATCAATCGAGTCAGGGTGCATCTAAAGCCATTCGCGGGGCCTTCTTAGATTTTGTGGCCGATCCGTTCTACGTGCCCGAAACAGAGAGTGCCCGCTATCTGCCGGATGGGCTACTGGTTCTTGAAGATGGCAGAATCAAGGCGTTTGGAGCCTACGCCGATCTTCGGGCAGACTATGGAGAAATTCCGACGACTGCCTATCCCGGACGGCTCATCATGCCGGGATTCATTGACACTCACATTCACTATCCTCAAACCGGGATGATTGCGGCCTATGGAGAGCAGCTTTTAGAGTGGCTCAATCAATACACGTTTCCCACTGAGGGTAAATTTGCCGACAAAGCCCATGCGGCAGAAGTCGCTGAGATTTTTTTAGACCAGCTCTTGAGCAATGGCACGACGACCGCTTTGGTCTTTGCCGCCGTGTTTCCGCAGTCTGTGGATGCGTTCTTTGAGGCTGCTGAGCAGCGCAACCTCTGCATGATTGCGGGCAAAGTGATGATGGATCGCAATGCCCCGGAGTTTCTCTGCGATACGGCAGAGTCGTCCTATCAAGAGACCAAGGTACTGATTCAGAAATGGCACAAGAAAGGACGCCTGCGCTACGCGGTCACGCCCCGATTTGCGATCACCTCCACCGATGCCCAACTCCAGCAGGCAGGGCGACTGCTCAAGGAATTCCCGGACGTGTACCTGCATACCCACCTGTCTGAGAATGTGGATGAAGTGGCCTGGGTGAAGGAGCTGTTCCCAGACTGTGACGGCTATCTCGATGCCTATGATCAGGCCGGACTCGTCACCGATCGTTCGGTGTTTGCCCACGGGGTGCAGCTGACCGATGCCGAATTTCAGCGACTTTCGGAACAGGGGAGTGCGATCGCCTTTTGTCCTACCTCAAACCTATTTCTGGGCAGCGGGCTCTTTAAGATCGAGCAGGCAAAATCCACCGATTATCCCGTCAAGGTGGGTCTGGGAACCGATGTGGGGGCAGGCACCAGTTTTTCAATCTTGCAGACAGCGAATGAAGCCTATAAAGTGGCGCAGCTCCGGCGTCAAAAGCTATCGCCCTTCAAGGGTTTGTTTTTAGCAACCCTGGGGGGAGCCAGAGCACTCTGCTTAGAGGATCAGATCGGCAGCTTTGATCTGGGGAAAGAAGCTGACTTTATTGTGCTAGATCCGGGCGCGACGCCGCTGATGGCCTTTCGCAATGGCACATCTACCCCCGCAGATCTAAGTGAACTGGCAGATCAGGTTTTTTCATTGATGATGATGGGCGATGATCGCACTGTCCAGGCGACTTATATTCTGGGAAAACTGGCCTACAAGCGTGCGGATGCAGTCTTACCGTGAACTGGCCCTTCAAACTCCTTGCAGTTCTGCCAAGGGAACGGTGGTGCGAGAACTATGTGTAGACACTGCACGATCCCTAAACAGAGGTGCGAGAGGCTGCGTTTGTTCAGTCTCTCCATGAGTTTTCAAGAGCGCCTTCATTTTCTGACGCATGACAATCCCCGGTTTATCGGTCGGCATGTGTTGCTCTTGCCGCAGCGACAGCGGTACATCAGGATCGGTAGATTCCAAGATCCGCTTGTCCTCCAAGGTCACGGCGCGATCAAACGCAATCACATCCGCCGCCGGAGTATCTGCCTCAGTATCGTTCCGCACGCAAAACTGAACCATCTGTGAGGTCTGATCGTCAATTGGCGTCATCGTATTCACGATGATGTGCTCTAATCCATTGGGGTAGGTGATTTTCAGCTTCACGGTAAATGGCATGAACCAGTCCATATCTAAAGTCCGAAAGGTTTGCGATTCAGCCATCTTCAAGTTCTGCTGCTGTTGCTCAGGATTCTCAACACCCAAAACGCCGTGAACCTGGATTCCCCAATCGGTTTCGGTCAGCTCTAGGTTCTCTGGCGTGGGGTGGTCTTCACTGCCAAAGGTTCCGGTGTGGACAAAGGTGGGATGGGCTAAATCAAACTCGTTTTCCATCACCCGCAAACCCGCACAGCACCAAGGCTCATAGAATTCAGGAATCAGTCGATATTCAGGATCAAGCGCTTCCGGGATATTGGGGATATCAGCGATAGGGTTCTCCAGGCAGACCCAAACGTAGCCATAGCGGGCTTGGCAGCGATAGGCCGCAACCTGATAACTCGGAGAGATTGATTTCCCTGCCGAAAGCTGCGGGACATGGACGCATGTTCCGGCACCGTCAAACTGCCAGCCGTGATAGGGACAGGCGATTGTACCCTGAATGACTTTCCCAAGGGAGAGTTGAGCGGAGCGGTGACAGCAGCGATCGCGTACAGCAACGGGCTGCCCTTCTAGATCGAGCCAGCAGACTAGCTTTTCACCCAGCAGCGTAAAAGACACTGGGCAGTCAGACAGCGCAGCAACAGGCACGACCGGGTACCAAAATCTTCGGAGAACAGGCTGTTGGGTTACGAGCATATCGATTTCACCTGGAACAGTTCTTGCAAAAATTCGGGATGTTCATCAGCGGGGTCAAAATCTAGACGCGCTGAACTCTAAAGCATTTGACGCAAGATTTTTGCATACTGTATACATAGTACCTTCTATGTAAGACCGCTGTAGTTTTAGGCACTTTTTTTCAGTGTCTTTTGGGCCAAAACATGTGGACAGGATGGTCGTTTCCAACTCTTTTTCGCAGACCTTCAAGTACTGTGCAGAGGAACCTGCGATCGCCCTGAGGTATAGGTCTAGCATAATGATCTCTTCGCGGGCAGGAAATACAGGCACTAAAAAGCCGGGGCCATTGGCCCCGGCTTTTTAGATCTGTGTCGTCTAAATTTAACAGCCTTCTGGCCCACAGAAACTGTGCGCGTAGAGTACCTCCGCGTCACAGATATAGATGATGCCGGCAAAGTCGAGGAAAAACTTCACTGCGATTTGATCCGCAATATTCTCGGCCATATCTCGATCCGGGGTAAGCACCTCGAACTTGATATTCGCATCGGTTTCGGAAACGTGGGGTTGTCCTGACGAACGGACGTTGCGACTGCCTTTACCACCCGTCTGCATCACCGTATAACCGGTCGCCCCAGAGTCTTCGATGATCGCGGCGATCTTCTTCAGCAGAATTTTCTCCGTAACAATGACAAGCTTTTTAGCTGGCTTGGCCATCTTGATTACCTCCTTATCCTATACACATTTTCCTTGTATATTGATCCACCTGGTCTGCCGGATCAAGGAAGCACCAGCAGACCACGACCTGTCTGGCGTTAGCCGCCAATTGCCTGGGCAAGCCCGAGAAAGAGCGGTATGCACAAGCCGATGGCAATGGGCGTACCGACGGCTGTGGAGGCACCAATGTAGGCGGAGGGATTGGCCGACGGGATGCCAGCTCGCAATGTGGGTGGGCCTGAGATGTCTGAACTGGAGGCGGCGATGACGGCCAGAACCACGACCCCACCCATGCTGAATCCCGTGGCGTAGTGGGCAATCATACCAAGACCGAAGGCGATAAACCCATGAGCTATCGGTGCCACTATGCTATACACGACATACCACTGAGCGACCTTGCGCAGTTCCCCAAGCCTTGACCAAGCCTCCATCCCCATGACCAGCATCAAAATTGAAAGCAGGCCGCGAAAAGCAGGATTGAAGAAGCCTTCGTAGACACTTTCTGGCGTGGCGAGCAGGCCCAGCGCGAGGCCTAACAACATTGCCGACAAGGCAGGACCCTGGAGGCTTTCCTCGATGATCGGCCATATCTTGACCCGATTATCCGCAGGCCCCTTCTGCTGGCTAAGATACTCCTGACGGCTGCTGGGATAATCTTGCTTGTCAGAGTAATCGCCTGCTGCAACAGTCTGCTTGCTTGTGGTAGAGAGGGCTTCTTCTCTACGCTTTCTCTTGTTGAGATAAATGTTAGCCACCACAATCGCCGTCACGAGCGCTGGGATATCCATGAAGGGATAGAGTGCGCCAGCCCATGCCTCGTACTGAACGTTTTGTTCTTCTAGTAGCGTCAGGGCAGCGGCCATGGTAGAGCCACTCACCGCACCAAACAACCCTCCGGTTGCAAGCGCATCCACGGTTTTAACCTTTGGCAACTTAGCCAATGTATAGCGTGCGATAAATACAATGAGAATTCCGATCAGTACAGAAAACGCTGCGGGTAAAATCATCTCCACTATGTTGGAATTGCGGATTGCGATACCCCCGGTCAGACCGATTTTGAGGAGCAGCATGAAGACGATGAGCTGACAAATCGCCTCCGGAATTACCAATTGACTACCGAGAGCGGCAATGACCATACCCCCAATCAAAAAGCTGAGTGTTGGGGACTGCAACTGCTTAACGAAGTCGAAGAAAAAATTGGACAAAAAATCCACGTTGTAACTCCTCCTTTGGGAAAGTGATTAAAGTGAAAACCATGCAGGTTAAACGCCATCGTATTCACCCCCAAAGCCGCAAACCAGATGCAGATTGTGGGAAAACACGGTCAACCAGAGATAAAAATAGACCCGACTGCGGCAGCCCCTGCGGTGGACAGAAAGTTCCGACGAGACAGAGCAGAGAAATTTGCTATGGGTACCTCCTTCCGCCTCCTCCGTTGAGGAGTGATGAATGTGATAAGTGAGCTTAAAGCGTGGCAGATAGCAAGAGTGAGGCGATTCACCCCTACAACACAGGCGTTGCGCGACAACCTATCGACAGACTGTTCAAAGATGGCCGTTCTCTGAACGATATTGAAAAGTGAGCGCCGTTCTGCTCCGCCTTCTATAGAAAGAGATCTATTAAGACCTAAATTTTCATGAAATTAAGTCTATCTTAAAATGCATCGAAAATCACATTGCGAAGCGTGAGTTTACAACGCAATGCTAAATCGTAACCATAAGTTTTTCTTTTGTTTGGCGATCTTTGGTATACGTTTGGTTAATTGCGATTCTTCACAGGAAAGGCTACGCCTACGCCTGCTTTTCCTCACGATGCTGGTGTCATGTACCAAGGGCTGCAACTGGCTATACGTTGCCCCTTGCTTTGGATTTTCTTCAATGGCATAAGCATTCTCCCGTGATTGGACTTACAGTCCAATCCTGTGGCGATCGCCATGCAAAACACGTTAAAGACATCATTTTGCTGCGATCGCAATCAATCAGTCACAATCCTGTCGTAGGGGTATCGTCTCTTGATCACCTGTACGCGTGAGAATAACGCCTGTTGTTCCACTCAGAGATCACGGATGTTTCGCCGCTTGAAGCTTTGACCCAATTGAGCTGGCAAGATCTAGGGTGCCTTAATCGACCTGCAAGGCCGGAGTTTCAGTTGGGGCGGTTGGTTCTGCCGGAGAGCTGAAGCGCGCTGCGTTAATCCAAATGACCGAGAGCAACAGGCCCATGCAACAGCCAACTAGAAAAATCCAGCCGTGAGAAGGATCTAAGACACAGAGCAAGCGACGGTTGCTGCCATATACCTGCACCAGCCAGCCCTCACCAGTATCCAGCTTGGGTTGCGACTGCTTGGGTTCAAACTTGTTCATGATTTTTACTCCATGCCTATCGTGTGTATCGCTAACAGGGCAAGGCCTGTATCTCATGGAACACCTGCTCAAAACTCTTAGGTGTCTTGGGTGTAGCGGAT
Organism: uncultured bacterium; assembly: GCA_964644325.1. Lineage (GTDB taxonomy): Bacteria > Cyanobacteriota > Cyanobacteriia > Thermosynechococcales > Thermosynechococcaceae > CAZXWR01. The sequence continues at coordinate 17,553 of CAZXWR010000020.1, read as the reverse complement.
TTAGCATCAGGGTCACTGCTTTGAGTTAACCCAATCTGTTCCATAGCCAAAAACCTATGCTTTCATCAAGAATCATAATGTTTAGTTTATGAAATTATTTTGCAGATAAGCAGTTTTTCGGCAAAAGGTTGCCTTAAATTTGCAGATCCGTTTCATAAGCGAACCTTATGTATGATGTTTCTTCGATAACGCGATCCTGTTTGACTCCTGCGGAGCCATTTCACGAAAGAGGGTCTAGCCCCAGAGGAGGGGCAACATTAACGCGATCGCTGGATTTCGCGATCAATCCTAATCAATCTGGCTTCAGTCGATGGACACCCCACGCACCGTTGTGGCGCGCCGAGGGGGAGCCGTGCGGGCGGTGGCGGCAGCGCGATCGCGCTGCCGATGGGCTGCAAAGTGCTGCTGCCAAAGGTCGGGAGCATTCAGGGTTTCACCGCCGTGGGTGGTAAGACGTTGCCGGACCTGGCACAAAACGGGTGTATTCACACACATTCCCGAGATAATGACCTGGCCTTTGGTCAGGGCCGGCAATTCCTTGAGGAGATCTCGTCCGGCTGCCTCAACCCCGTACTTCAAGCTTTCTTGGTCAACGGGGTTTACAATCCGCATCAGAAACTGACTCATGCACTGGGAGAGTACATCCGAGTCCAACTTCCCAGGCCGCTGGGTAATCAGCCCTACCCCCAACCCAAACTTACGGCCCTCGCTCAAGATCGTACGCAGCACCGCCTTGCACCGGGAGGGTTCATGGGCCGGGGCGAAACGGTGGGCTTCTTCAAGCAGCACAAAAACCGGGTAGGGGAGGTAGCTTTCATCCCCGGGTGAGAGCTTTTCTTTTTGAGTATTCATGCGGGCCTGGTTAGTCTGGCGCAAAATCGCCGCACAGATGACCTGTTGCTCCTCCTGGCTAATTTCGTTCATTTGCAGGATGGTGACCTGCCCCGGCTCAAACAGGTCAGTGGGGCTGAGATGTTCAAAGGCGTGGAAAAAGGGAGAGTTGGCCAGTCTTTCCAGCTTCCACTCAAGGGCACTGGCGGAAGACCCCGTTTTTTCATTGCCATCTTCATCCCGCACAATATCGGCGGTAAACACAGCGTGAATTAAGTCGTTCACATCCCAGCGATGGCCGTCTTTCTTTTGCTTGCGCAGCTGGTTAAAGGCTTTGTTGAGGATCGACTGCTGGCGATCGCTCATATCGGGCAGCAGCGTCAGAATGTCGTAGTAGTCAAGGGACGAGAAGCGAATGCGGATTTGGTCGGGGTGCAACACCTGAACCTTGGGCTGGTAGCCATCCTCGCCTTGAAAGGCAGCGTGGCCCCGGAGTCCTTCCAGGGTGCCGTATTCCCCGTGGGGGTCAAAGATCAGCACCGCCGCCCGGTTGTTGGGGCGCAGCAGCTCTTCAATGAGTACCCCTGCCGTATAGGATTTCCCCGAACCTGTCCCGGCCAAGATTGCCATGTGGGTACTGACCAGCTCCTTCACATCTAAGGCAATGGGCACGGCTTGCGCCTCCCGCAGCAGCAGATGGCCCACATGGGCAGCACCGACAGCGCCCACTGGCTGCTTATTGAGCACCTGGAACAGCGTTTGATCGCTGGCGAGATAAACCTTAGAGCCAGGGTTGGGAGGCTGGCGGGGATTCATGAACCCCAGACTGGAGTGAAAATAGCCGACGACATCGACGGCCACCTCGTAGATCTCTGGACTGTCATGCTTGAAGCCAATCAGGGCTGCAATCGTGCTGGGGTCAATTTCAGTATCAGCAAAGATCCGGTCGGGCAAATGATCCACCAACCGACAGGCTGAGATTTTGCCCAAAATATCGAGGGTTCCGGCTGCACCGTTTGGGGGGTTCGCCTCCGGCAGACAGTAGTATACAAACTCGCCAATTTTAATGTGGTCGGTCTGGGCCGTAATAAACAGGTACTGATTGCCATGCTCCCCTGGGCCTTTGACCGTGCCGATGATAGGGCTATGGCGACCCTGGTCGAGAAACTCTGTCATTCCATCTCCCTATCCGATTCCACAGTCCCGTCAAGATTGCCCAGCATTGCCGGATTTTACAGCCCATGTTCAACTCGGGGGAACGGTAGTCTCAACCCTGGAGGCAATGCTTCAATAACCCCTCATACCGCTTGGCATAGGCCGGATTGCGCTGCTTGGCTTTACCGAGGGCCGCGATCGCCCCGGGCCAGTCCTGCTGCTGGTAGTAGGCATAGCCCAAACCATAGCAGCTATGGGCATGGCGGACATCAATCGCAGAGGCTTTTTTAAAGGCGGCGATCGCCTGATGGTGCTGCTTGAGCTTCAAGAGGGTCATCCCCAAACCGTAGAACGCCTCTGCTTCTTTAGGGTTCAGCTTGGCTGCTTGGGTAAAGGCTGCCATTGCATTTTGCAAATAGCCTGCCAAGTATAGCGTCGTCCCCAGATTGCAATATAGGCTAGCCTGCTGGGGCCGAAGCTGAATGGCATGGCGGAATATCTGAATAGACTCTTTCCATTGAGACAAGCGACAAAGCGCAACGCCCAGGCCATTTAACGCCTCAGTACAGTGCGGATCCTTTTCAAGGGCACGCCGGAAGTTGTCGCGGGCGCCTTTATAGTTACGGGCCTTGAGCTTGGCAAAACCACGCTGTAGCCAGACCTGAGCCCAAGCCTCCTGAGGGGGTGGCGCTATTTGAGGCTGCGGATCCTGCAAGGCGGGCGCTTCGGGCGCTAGGCCGAGATCGTTCCCCATCGCAGACTCTGACGTCGGGGGAACGCTGGCCGTGTGTGCAACAGACTGGGAAACCGTCTTCCGCTCTAGCTCATGGGCCAGCACCAGTCCTTGCTTGAGGAGTTCCGCTTTATGGGCAGATGCTGAGGAAAGCGTGGCGCGAGGTGAGCCAGACAAAGAGGTAAGGAAACCGCTGGATGCTGCGTCGGAAGGAGTCATTTCTAGCCTGCTTTTGCTTTTAGTTCCTGGAGTTGCGCTTGAGCTGCCTGAATTTGCCTGTCAAGTTCACGAGCCATTTCTGACAGTAAATCCCTTCCCCCTGCATCGGCATGCTTTGCTCTTAGTTGTAACCGAAAAATGTCTGTTTTCTCAAGGTTTGTCAGCTGATGCTCAATCAAGGTAAGCCGATGTTGGCTTTGGGCAATTTTGCGGAGGGTACGCATTAAGCTCGCGGCAATATCATCGCCCTCAACGGCATGGGGACTGCTAGCCCAGCCGTCCAGCAAAGCCTGTAGTTTTTGTTCATCCCCGGCCTCGTAGGCACGGTTGACTTCTGCCATGAGCGCTTCTCGCTGTTGGCGTTCTTCTGGATCGGTCGCTAAATCTGGATGAATGGCTTTGGCCACCTGGCGGTAAAGCTGCTTGAGTTCAACAGAGGGTTTGAACTGATAGGTATTGGCAAGGTAGGTGGTGTATTCTTCGATCTGGGCCTCAATCCGCTGCAGCTCCTGCTGGCGAATACCCACCACCTGCAAATATTGATGCTCAAAGTTGTGTAGTTCTGCCTGAAATGTGGCAAGCTCCAGCTCCCGCTCTGCAAGACGGGCCTCAAGTTCGTGGAGCTGAGCTTGTTTGAGCTGTAATTCCTGTTCTTCAGGGCTGGGTTCCCGAACTAAACCACCTGTCATTGTGTTTGAAAACGTTGATGTGCAAACACGCGTTTCTAGTGAGGCAAGCATGCTGTCAATAAACAGGAACGATGCCTAAGGGCTGACCACCTTAACTATGTGCAGCTTAGCAGATTGTGCTAGGGACGACCTCGACCTTGCGGTCAGTGTCGTAACCGCATTTCACGATGGATGAACAGCAGTGCCAAGCTCTGAAAGACGAGCACAGGCAGGAGCCAGTTCCCCCAGCGGACGAATCCGGTGCGGGTGGTGCGCTTGTCCAAGGTGACCAGCTGGGTGGTGGCGAGGTTAGGCTGCGATCGCCAGGTGGTTTCCCCCGTTGCACTGATCACGGCGGAGATCCCAGTGTTGGTGGCCCGCGCCAGCCAGCGATCGCTTTCAATAGCACGCAGGGTATCGAGGGCATGGTGTTGGGCCATCATGCGTGGGCTGAAGGGATCGTTATTGGCGACGCTCAAAATAAATTCACCGCCCGCTGCCGTTTGGCGGCGGAAGAGTTCTGGGAAAACAGAGTCATAGCAAATGCCAACAATCGCCTGACCAAAGGGTGTTGTGAAGGATTGGCCGATGCGTCCTGGCTGCATCCCCATGTCAATGGGAGACAACCGCTGCACAAAGCGCTGCACCAGGTTGCCAAAGGGCAGATATTCCCCCAAGGGCACCAGCTTCACCTTGTCGTATTGGCTGGTGATGCGGCCACTGGGGGCGAGGGCAATCAGGCTCTGGGTGTACTGCGAGCCTGCGGGCCGAAAGGTGCCGAGCAATAACGGCGTTTGGGTCTCTTGCACCGCTTGCATCATGGGCTGCTCTAGCCGGGGCGATCGCCCCCACAAAAAAGCCAGAGCGCCCTCGGGCATCAAGACCAGGTCGGCTCCTGCTTGGGCTAGGGTTTCATAGCGTTGGCGGTACTGCTCCACGGACTGCCGTTGCCCAGCCGGGGATAGCTTCACGCGGGAGGGAATATTTCCCTGGATGATACCCAGGGTCAGCGAGTCGGTGGCGGGGCCAGTAGTGGGAGTTGTTGCTGCCGCAGCCATGAGTCCCCACCCCCACAGGTGCAGGCTCAACCCCAGGCAAACTGTCCCGAGCAGCACCTTGGGACTTCGGCTTGCCCAAGCCTCTGCCAGACCACCATTGACGAGCAGCAATGCCAAGGAGATGGCCGTTGGCCCGGACAGTTGACTCAGGTGCAAAATAGCGAGGTTATGCGGACTTTGAGTATTGGCAAGGTCAGTCCACCAGAGGGGAGAAAGCTGCCAGAGCGTTTCCAGGAGACACCAGAGGGTTGCCCCCACCCACAATCGGCTAAAGCGCGGCAGCCGGGAACCGATCAGCTTCATGCCCCCTGCCCACAGGAGTGTCAACAGGGCACCCCAAAGGGTGACCAGGCCCCAGCTCAATCCGGCGATCGCAATGCTGCCTACCCAGGGAATTCCCAGCCACATCAGCGGATGTAGACCCGTGAGCCAACTCAAGGCAGCCCCGTGATAGCCCAAGCCCCAAAGCCCGCCGTACAGCAGGGCAACTTTCACAGAAGGACTCTGGAGTACCCCTAACCACAGGGGAACTACCGCCACCCAGGCTAACCCCCACAGGGGAGAGGGGGCCAAAATGAGGCCCGTTATCACGCCCCATCCCAAAATCCAGCCCGAATGCAGCCACTCGGATCCTCTGCGGTTGAGTTTCCCCCACCCCCAGTCTCTAGACAGGGACTTTTGGGGGTCTGGCGTTGCCTCGTCTAAGGCGTTGGAGAAGAGATTAGGAGGAGGATCAATCAAGTCCAGGAGAGCGCTAGAGGGCTGAAGCAGATCAAGGCCAAGATCTTAATCTTAGTTTCGATCTGAGGTCGGGGCTGGCTCGAATTGCGATTGGGTCAGGCGTTTATTGAGGCGTTAAGGACTTCAGGGCGTTAATCGCTTCCTCGATGTGGCCATCAAAATTGAGCTGCGAGTTATAGATATGGCGCACAATACCCTGCTGATCGATGATATAGGTGACTCGGCCCGGTAGAAAGCCCAGGGTGGCAGGCACATCAAATTGCTTGCGGACTTTATTTTGCGTGTCGCTCAAGAGCTGAAACGGGAGTTGATGGGCAGCGGCAAATTTCTGGTGGGAGGGGACGGTATCACCGCTGATGCCCAATACCGCTGCGCCTAGCTCTTGGAATACACTGTAGCGATCGCGGAAACCACAGGCTTCACGGGTGCAGCCCGGCGTATCGTCCTTCGGGTAAAAATACAGGACGACCGGCTTCTGGGCCAGGAGGCTATACAGATTGACTGATTCTCCGGTTTGGGTCGATAGGGTAAAGTCCGGGGCTTTGTCGCCAACTTTAATGCTCATGGGTGGATCATTGCGGTAATGGGAACATGGACAAACGGGATGGCTATGGGGTGATGCTGCCCATCGGGACTATATGTTCTCATACTGTGAAGTTTCAACTGTGAAGCTTCAACTGTGCATTCTCCGCGATGCGCACTCACAGCTGTCTTGGGAACGCTGCCCCAGGATTTAAAGCTGCCAGAACGCATCGCGACATCGTTTTTAGAGAGGTTCAGAGGGGCTAGGCATCCTGTGCGGGCTCAAATTTCAGCGAGACGCCATTCATGCAGTAGCGCTTGCCCGTTGGGGCTGGGCCGTCGTCAAAAACATGGCCCAGATGTCCCCCACAGCGATCGCAGTGGACTTCGGTGCGGGTCATAAACAGGCTGCGATCCACAGTCGTTTCGACCGCATTTTCCAGGGGTGCGTAGAAGCTGGGCCAGCCCGTGCCGCTGTTGAACTTGGTATCTGCCGAGAACAGGGCCTGACCACAGCCCGCACAGTAGTAGGTGCCTTTGCCGTATTCCTTATCGAGGGGGCTGGTTCCGGCCCGCTCTGTGCCGTGCTGACGCAGTACCTTGAAGGCTTCTGGCGAAAGCTCTTGCCGCCATTCGGCTTCGGTTTTCGTAACTTCAAACTGTTTTTCAGGTGCGGCCATGACCGATGTTCTCCTTAACCATTTTTGACTGACGATGACCAGGCCAGTACCTGCCATCCACGTAGCTATTCCTTTGAGGAAGGTTCGTTTATTCATGGGGTTTGCCTACCGCTTCAAACTCAACGCAGAAGTCAGGGATCGCATACAAACCCTGTTCTTCTCTATCATTTACCATTTCTCCAAAAATTTCCTGCTTCCGGTGATAAATCCAATCCTCTGCGATCGCCCTGAATTTAGGCTAAGCCCAGCCTGAGAATCCTGGCGCTGCGCTGACAAGGCTTGCCTATTGCCAGAAACCAGCGCTAGGTCAAGACGGGTCAGTCTAGGCGGGTGGGCAGATTCGCTCCATGCAGACCAAATCCCCCTAAGGAGAGAGGCGGCGATCGCCTGTCTGAGGTGAATGTCTGCCGGATAGCAGAGGAAACCGCTGGCTGTTTTTCGTTCTAATACGGACAAATAGCAGAAAAGAAAGCATCAAGGATATTCAATATGCCAAGGCCTAATATCGGACTTACGGAATCCCAGCGGCAAGGGGTTGTTAGCCTCTTGAACCAAGACCTGTCGGATACTTACTTGCTGACCATCAAAACTAAAAAATATCACTGGGATGTGGTTGGCCCCCAGTTCAGAACGCTGCATTCCCTGTGGGAAGAGCACTACGAAGCGCTTACGGAAGCGATCGACAGCTATGCCGAGCGGGTGCGGGCACTGGGAGAATATCCTGTGGGGACAGCGGAAGGCTTCTTGAAGCTGGCAACCCTCCGAGAGCACCCGAACGACCTGCCCCAGGCCAATGAGATGGTAGCCCGCCTCGTTGCGGATCACGAGCAGATCATTCGCAACCTTCGGGAGCACATTGATGCTTGTTCCGAAGAATTTCATGATGAGGGAACCGCAGACTTCTTGACAGGCTTAATGGAAACCCATGAGGAAATGGCCTGGATGCTGCGTTCCTTTATTGAGGGAGAGCCGATTGAACCCAGCGGCACACGCTCAGGTGCTGAGCAACCCTTAACGGCGACTCCGTAGATTCTCTGCACTTTTTGTATTCTTTCGGAGGTAAATTTGGCGATGAGCAAGGCTACAGCACGAACTATCACGGCTGTTTTTGAGACGGAAGCCCAAGTGAATGAGGCCATCCAGCGGTTGCTGAAGCGAGAGGTAGATCAGGCCGGCATTTCGGTGATGGGGAAAAATTTTGAGTCCCAAACCCGGATTTCGGGCTTCATCACCAAAAAAGATGTCATCTTAGGCGGGCTCCGGACAGGTGCAATTTTTGGGTCGCTGTTCGGGTCGTTACTCAGCCTTTTGACTGGGGTTGGGGTACTCTTCATTCCGTTTGTGGGCTCGGTAGTGGCCGCAGGCCCCATTACCTCGGTGTTGCTGGGAGCGGCGACCGGAGCCTTGGCCGGGAGTGCCGGGGCGGGACTGGCCTCGTTTTTGACGACGCTGGGCATGCCGGAGGAGAAGGCAACGCTCTATGAAACCCGTTTGAAGGCGGGCGAGTTTATTTTGATGGTCGAGGTGCCCGCCGAGCACACGGGTGAATACCAGCTCCTGCTGGGAAGTGCCGGAGGCCAAGAGATTCATGTGGCCGCTGCGTTACCCCGCCCCTGTAAAGGGCGTTGTGAAGGGGTCGAAGAACTCTCCCCCGAAGTGCGATCGCACTTGTCTGAGGCGGCTCAGCAAGTCTTTGTTGAACAGTACAATGCCAGCTTTGACCAAACCGAGGATGAAGTGGCGGCGGAACAGGCAGCTTGGCAAGCCATCCATGCCGAGTTTGAGGAAGATGAACAGGGGGTGTGGTCACGGCAGAAGGTGACGGCCTGAATTCGCCACCCTGCTTCAACCCTCGCCATTATTGCGGCTGGGCGGCTGGCCGGACGGTCGCCCGCAGCACCCCACCCATCCTGAACGCTAGGGCTCAGGGCAAGATTGACAGGGCGACCGTCCTAGCCAAGGATGAAGAAGACCCTGGAGATGTTTAATGCCGGAGTTTTCTGGTCTTTGGCTGACCCACTGGAGTGCATCGGTCGCCAGAAAGTTCGGGATTGCGCTCTGGTCAATTAGACCCATTGCTTGGTAATTGTCCATCATGTCCACAGCTCATCCGACAGGTTCGCCACGCATTATTGTGGTCGGTGCGGGTTGGGCTGGCCTAGGGGCCGCCTCTCACCTCACTCAGCAAGGCTACGATGTCACCCTCCTGGAAGCAGGAGCGCAACCGGGGGGACTGGTCGCTGGCTGGCAGACGCCCGGGGGTCGTGCTGTGGAGGCAGGCATCCACGGGTTCTGGTACCCTTACCGCAATATTTTTGCCCTGGTTGAGCACCTCGGCTTAACCCCCTTCACCCCCTGGACGCGGTCTACTCAGTATTCTCCGGCAGGGGTGGAAGCCATCTCGCCCATTTTTCAAGACCTGCCCCGGTTGCCCATGCCCCTGGGCACCTTCGCCTACCCGACGTTCCCCCGTCTCCCCTTACTGGATCGCCTCTCGGCCTTCCCGTTACTTGGGGCACTCATTGACTTCGACAATTCCGACGAGGCCTGGCAGCGCTACGACCGGATGACGGCCCGTGAGCTGTTCCGGGATTACGGTGTTTCTGAACGCCTCTACCGCGACGCCTTTGAGCCAATGCTGCTGGTGGGCCTGTTTGCCCCCGGTGAGCAATGTTCGGCAGCGGCGGCCCTCGGCATGCTCTACTACTTCATCCTGGCCCATCAGCCAGACTTTGATGTGGTCTGGTGTCGGGGCACTGTCGGCGAAATGATCTTCAAGCCCTGGTGCGATCGCATTCAGCAGGCAGGCGGGCGCATTCTCACCCAGCGCCGCGTCACCGACGTGATCGTGGACGAGACTGGCCAGGCGACCTCGGTGGTGTGCGGCGCTGAAACCTTCGCGGCAGATGCGGTCATTTTTGCCGTGGGCATTACTGGGATGCAAAAAATCGTCCAGAGTAGCCCCAGTCTGCGGCAGCGGCCCGAGTTTGCCAATGTGATGAACCTGGGGGCGATCGATATTCTGGCCGTGCGGCTCTGGCTCGATCGGAAGGTGTCGATTCCCAATCCCTCCAATGCCTGCTTTGGCTTCCACCCCACGACGGGCTGGACATTTTTCGACCTGAATGCGCTCCACGATGCCTACCGCGATGAACCGGGTACGGTGGTGGAAGTCGATTTTTACCATGCCAATCAGTTTTTGCCCCTAGAAGATGCCGATATTGTGGCTAGGGTGCAGCAGGATTTAGCCACCTGCATTCCGGCCTTTGGTGCTGCCAAGGTTTTGGACTATAGCGTGGTGCGGATTCCCAAAGGCGTCACCCATTTTGCACCGGGTAGCTATCGCTATCTGCTGCCCGGCCAGACCAGTATTCCTAACCTGTGGCTGAGTGGCGACTGGATTGTGAATCGCCACGGCTCTTGGTCCCAGGAGAAGGCCTACGTGACAGGACTAGAAGCGGCCAATCGCGTGATCGGTCAGTTTGGTCAGGGGGCACCTGCCACCATCATCCCCATCGAACCAGATGAGCCCCATCTGCAACTCGCGCGATCGCTGTTCAAACCCCTACAGCAGTGGCAGCGTCGGGTATGGCCCCAATTTCAGCTTTAAAGTCTCAGGAAAAATCTTTGCGACTTGGCCCGATCATCCGGTCTGGGGTGTACAGTCCCCCGGCCTCCATGCGCCCGACAATCGCGGTCGCGGCACCACAGAGAATCACGATGATCTGGGCTGCATCACGGGCCTTGAAGTCATTCTCGTCAATCTTTTCACCGACGAGGGGAGCGATCGCCGAAATGGTCGTGAAGACGATGCCCCAGATCGTCCGGCTCATAAATATACTTTTCCCCATGGATCGGCTGTCTGGCAGCGGGGCTGTCTGGTGCTGGGGTGAAGTTTGAGTGATTAGGGTCACGGTCACGGTCTCATGCAACAGGTTTAGCTTAGAAAAAAGGGCGATCGCTGCCAGTGATCGCTTCACCGTTGTTTTGTGACTCTGGTTGAAGAAAAAAGTAGCGCGACGATGACGCCCCAGCCCATTGGTTCAAACCCTTGTCCAGCCAGGATATCAACCTTCAATGAAACCCAATATCAGGAATGCGGGCACATTAAGCGCGGAACTGTTCATCGCGCACTTTACAAAAGATTACAAAAAGCGAGTATTATAGCGGCGAAGTTCTTTTTAGATTTATTTCACAATTGTTATTCGTTTGAATCTATGACTCAAGGCGTTCTCTCCCTCCCCACGGCATCCAATCTGACGCAATCTGACGCGGATCATCTGCGACTGCTACAGGGTGAAGTTCTCGTCGCTGCGGCCCAGCCACAGGATGGAAGGGGAGCTGCAGCCAAGGCAACCATGTACTTGCCAATCTCGCGATCGCAGGCATGGGAGCAACTCACCAACTATTCCCGCTGGGTGCACTACTTTCCTGATATCGTCCAGAGTGAGGTGCTAGAGCACGATCCGCATCATCCTCACCGGGGCTATCGGCTTTACCAAGTGGCCAAGAAAAACTTTATTGTGTTTACCGCCCAGGTCGAAGTTTACCTGCGGGTGTTTGAAAACATGCAGCGTCAGATCCGCTTTCGCATGGAACGCGGCAGCTTTGGCAATTTTTCGGCGACCCTTTCCCTGGACGATGCAGGTGCTGGCACCATTCTGACCTATGCCGTCGAAGCTACGCCTCTGGTCACCATTCCACACATTTTTATAGAACAGGCGATCGTACAAGCCCTGCCGATGAATATGCAGCAGATGCGGCAGGCCCTGAGCCAAGTTCCGCAGCAGGCGGCCTGATCTCAATCGCTGGCTTTCTTCGCCGTTGGGTAGCAGTTATCCATGGTTCCAAGAATTGGGAGCTTCTCGAAGCACGGGAAACTTGGGTCTACCTGGGATTCGGATGGATATCTTTGGACCCTAACACTAATCTTTTGAGAATAGCGGCAAGGTCTGCAAAACAGGTATTACTTAACAGCGCCAGGGGTTGATGCACCACTAAGGATGTAGTACCAAGGTTCGATAGCCAGTGACAGACAGAAATTGCTGGGCGGCATCGCGCACCGCTTCGCGACCAATGGCCTGGATCCGCAGCGCATAGTCCAAACTGTGGTCTACATTGCCTGCGATCGCCTGGGCATAGCCGTACAGTCCGGCACGACTTGCGGGCGTCTCACTGCTAAAAATATGGCGATTTACCGTTTGCCGCTTCACCTGGTCTAGTTCCTCAGGCTCCACCAGATCCGTTTGCAACCGCTGCAAGTGCTCTAAGATAGCCTGCTCCACCTTTGGGATAGCCGCCGTTTCCAACTGCACAGAAATCCAAAAAAGCCCCTGGCAGCGATAGGTGAGATTACTGGCACTGATATGGGTCACCCACTGCCGCGTCTCTCGCAGATCCTGTACCAGCCGAGCCGTTCGACCCGTGCCCAAAATTCGGGCCACAACATCCAGCGGATCGGTTTGCTCCACCTGTGCTAATCCAGGCACCCGCCACAGAAGCACCAGCCGCGCATCCTTGAGCTGTTGATCTTGGTAGACTTCCCGGTGGATGCCAGTGAAGGAAGGTTCTGGATGTAGCGCAGGAGATGGGGGCAAAGCAGTTGCTTCAGACTGGACTAAGCGCTCCAGCTTTGGCAACAACGTTGCCATCATTTGATCGGTGGGTACATTGCCAACCACTACCGCCGTGAGATACTGCGGCGCATACCACTGGGCATGGAACTGACGCATTTGCGATGGCGTTAGTGCCGCCACGCCCGCCGCTGGCCCCAGAACAGGTCGTCGATAGGGCAAGGAATCAAAGGCTAACTGCATGGCCTGATTAAAGACCCGGCGGCCTGGACTATCATCCGTGCGCCGAATTTCTTCCAGAACAACCTGCTGCTCTCGCTCGAATTCAGCGTCTGGAATCATCGCATCCAGGACAATCTCTAGCTGTAGCGGGGCAACGGCCGCAAAATCTTGAGGGGCTGTTGTGACGTAAAAACAGGTGTAGTCCTGGCTAGTCATGGCATTGGTAACGCCGCCACATTGCTCGACCTGCTGCTCAAAGACCCCCGGCGCTAGGGAGTCCCCTCCTTTGAACACCATGTGCTCTAGAAAGTGCGCCATGCCGTTTAGGGAATCGGGTTCAACCGCCGACCCGGCACCGATCCAAAGGCTGAAGTTAACGGCCTCAACAGGCATCTGCTCAACAACCACCGTCACGCCATTGGCAAGCTGATGACAGTCTGGAGATAAACGAAGTTGTGGCCGCGACAGCACCATTGAAAGCGTCCTAAGCAACGTGAAACCACCCCAAGATGCAGGTCAACTGATCGGGGTCTATTCTCAGGTTTTCACAATTTCGCCAAAATTAGCGAGCACTTGGCTATGATTTCGCAACAATGCCAACAAATTCAAGCGGTTTTGACGCTGCTGCGGATCTTCAGCCATCACCATCACGCTATCGGCACCGTCAAAAAAGGCGCTGACCGTGGGGGCGATCGCCTGAAAGCCAGCCACAAGTAAACGGTAGTTTCGCTGCTGGATGGCCTGCTGCGTTTGAGGTAAGAGCTGGACGAGCGCATCATACAATGCAGGTTCTGAGGGCGCTTGAAAGTACTGCGGATCCACGCAGCCCACTGGGTCGAGGATATCCGGGCCAAGATCTCCTTTGGCCGCTAGCCGCGTCGCGCGATTAATCGTTTCGTAGATGGATGCCAATGTGCCATCCCGACGCAGCTGCTGCAAGAACTGAGCCCGCAGGCGCAGATCCAGTACATCGGCTAAGGCCCGCTCCAGCTCGATAGGATTGTCTGCTTCCCCCAACACAGCATTCACCAGATCATAGTCAATCTGGTCTTCGTCTTGGAGCAGGGTGCGCAGGCGCTGTCCAAAGAAGTCATAAAGCTGGGGCTGCAACACCTGGGGCTTTTCTAATTGCGGATACGCTTGGCTAAACGCCGTTGTTGCTTCCTGAATCAGAACCGTTAGATCCAGGGGCAGTTTTGCAGCCCAGAGAATATTGACGACCGCAGCCGTGGCCCGCCGCAGGCCAAAGGGATCCGAAGACCCCGTCGGAATCAGGCCCAGGCCGAAAATACTCACGAGGGTCTCTAACCGATCGGCGATCGCCACCACCTGACCCACCAATGACTGGGGTAGCTCATCTGCCGCACCCCGAGGCTGGTAATGCTCGCGGATGGCGGTAGCAACGGCTGCGGGTTCGCCACTGGTGCGAGCATAGGTTTCTCCCATGATGCCCTGCAATTCTGGAAACTCGCCGACCATTTGGGTGACCAGGTCAGCCTTACACAGCAGTGCTGCTCGATCCACCCAGGCCGTTGTTTCGGGTTCTAGTTTGAGCTGCTGGGCAAGGCGTTGGGCAATCTGGACTATGCGGTCAACCTTGGCCCGCACGGATCCCAAATCAGCCTGAAAAGTCACGGTTTCCAGCTTCGGCAAATAGTCCACCAAGGGGATTGCCTGATCCGCCTGGAAGAAAAACTGGCCGTCCGAGAGCCTTGCCCGGATGACCCGCTCATTGCCGCTGGCAATCAAGGCCGAATGAGCCGGATCACCGTTGGAGATCGTAATGAAGTAGGGCAACAGCCGTCCCGCGCCCTCTCGCACCGGGAAATAGCGCTGGTGGCTCACCATCTCAGTCGTGACCACTTCGGCGGGCAGCTCCAAAAAGTGTCCGTCAAATGTCCCCATGACCGCAGTGGGCCATTCCACCAAGAACACCACTTCCTGGAGGAGATCTGGCGGGAGGTCTGCTTGCCCCTGCACAGATTGGGCGATCGCCGTTACCTGCTGCACAATACGGTGCTGACGCTGGGCTGGATCGACCTGGACAAAGGCCTGGGCCAAGGTTTCGCAGTAAGCGGTTGCCTGCGGGATGGTGACAGGCTCTGGGTGTAAGACCCGGTGCCCTTGGGATTGGCGATCGCTGTTGAGGGCCGTCCCGTCATTTTCGAGGACAATGGGCAGTACCTGATCATCCCACAGGCTCACCAGCCAGCGAATCGGGCGCGAAAAACGCAGATCGCCACTGCCCCAGCGCATGAAACGCTTCCCCGTCAGGCCGAGAATCCACTGGGGGGCCAGACGGGTGAGCAATGCTGGCGTGGGCTGGCCCTCAGTCACCTTCTGCACAAAGACGAAATCACCTTTCTCGGTGGGTTGAATTTCCAGGTCTGTTACCGCCACACCCTGTTTCTTGGCAAACCCCTCAGCGGCTTTGGTGGGCTTGCCATCCTGGAATGCTGCCTGGGCCGGAGGACCCTTCACCAATTCAACCTGTTGGGGCTGGTGTGCGGGCAGGTCATGGATTAAGACCGCTAGTCGCCTGGGCGTACCCAAGCACTCTACGGACTGGGGGGTGAGCTGCTGTGCCGCGAGATCCGCTGCAATTTGCGATCGCCATTGGTCGAGGGCAGCAGCCACAAACGATGCGGGGAGTTCTTCAGTTCCAACTTCCAGTAAAAAAGTGGCCATGGTTGAGTGCTGCAATGAAGGTCAGAGGGAGGAGTGAATAGTTAAGACGAGCAGGTTCCGCAGGCTCTGTCCCTTAGCCAGAGGTTGTCCAAGCAGGATGGGACAGCAGCGCATCTAACATCCGCACCCCTCTGAGTTGATTAGACAGCGGCAGGTGTCCCTTCGGCGCACTCAGATCCCATTTGAATCCCTGGGGATAGCGCGTCCAATCCTTGCCCGACTTCCACTGAATTTTCGGCCACAGGGCATCCCAGTTTTTGCTCACGCTCAGCCACAGCTGTCGCTGCACGGAAAAGCCAAACTTGCCCTCTGAATGCATCAACCACAGGTAGTTAATGGTTTTGAGATCCGCCGTTGGGAAGCTCTCAACCTCTGAAAAATAGACCCATTTGCGTTTCATCGCCGCTGGCCCAGCCAGTTCGCAGAGCTTTTGCAACGTTAGCCGATCCGCCTCTAAAAACTGCTGCCGCGCTAAGAGTTGCTGCAAGGGCAGATAATCAACCGCAGCTTCAGAGGTTAGGGGCACCACCCCGGTCGGGAAATACTGCTGCAAAAATTGTTTTGCCTCGGGGGTCGCAGCGGCCAATAGCAGCTCATAGCAGCGGGCCTCCACCCAAGTCACCGCTGTGCCCTCAGACTGGCGGGCCAGCAAAAAAGACTGGAGCCGCTGCTGACCGGGCATCCCCAGGGCAAAAAGGTCTTGAGCGGCTTGAAGCTGAACTTTATCTGAACCCGTGGCAAGGCTTGTTTCGAGGGTCGTCAGGTCAGGCATCGGGAAACTCTCAGTCGAGACCGATGCATTTACGGATTCAGGCATGAATTTACTCAAGGTCAATGGAAAAGTTTCCGCTCTATTAACCCTATCAAAAAGGGTTGGCTCCTGACCCACCCATCTGCGGTCATCCCCAGTTTTATCGATGCGGCATCCGACTTGAACTCCCCCCTCGGTCCTGCCATCTCCCTAAGGTGGCTGACCAGAATTAGGGTAGGGGCAGAGACTGGCCTCGAACCCTTGAACGTGCCAGGACTCTTGAACGTACCAGGACTACTGTCCACCACATCCCTGGAGAGGTTCGCTGCCTGCCAGGGTCAGAAGCCAAGGAAAGTCTGGCAGAATGAGGGGGAGAGTGCTTGAGGCCCCGGTCATAAGGGGGCAGTTGGCGGCTCATTCGCCAACTCTGCTTGTTCACCTGATTATTGCCCAACCTGACTTGCTATGGATACAAATAGTTTTCTCAAACAGCTGCTGCTGCTTGGTGTGGGTACCACCAGCTTTGTGGCTGAGCGCATTCGTGAAGTGAGTGAACAATGGGTTAAGGAGGGTCGGTTAAACCCGGAACAGGCACGGGCTTTTGTCGATGATCTGATGCAGCAGCTACGCACCGACCCATCGGACTGGGAAGCTCAATTTCAGCGCCAGTTTCGCAATATGCTCCAGGATGTTGGCGTGGCCCGTCAGTCGGAACTGGACGAATTGCGCGGTAGAATCGATCGGCTGGAGCGTCAGGTACGCGATCTTGAAAATAAGCTGTGGCGCTAGGTGCATTCACATCGGCTCGGTCGCAGCGGGATTGACCGCCGCTCACCCAACCCCCTCAACCGTAACTGTCCCTGGCATCTGACGAAGATTGGTTGTTTCAGCCATTTCAGGTCTAAAGACCGCTCAAAGTAGAAGCTGAAACCCTATTAAACTCGTTGAACACTAAGCTCAATATGAGTTCCAGGGACGGTTACCCTCAACCCTAGGCCAATGTCAGCCCTAGCCCAGTTTCAACTGAACCAAAGGAGGATTGTCTTGCGAGGCATTTTAATCAGTGCAGCAGCCATCATGATCTGTGTGGCCATGTTAGTGGTCGCTCAGTTAACCACTAGGCCGCCAACGGTCGAAGCAGCGCCAGAAGTCGCGCTGACGACATCCGCATCCGCCACTGCTGCCCCAACCCAACCCAATGCTCAACCTCAAGGAACCCTAATTGCCATGACGCCAGAAGCTGAAGCAGGCTATGAAATCACTGAGTCCGGTCTTAAATACAAGGACATCGTAGAAGGGACGGGAGAGTCTCCGAAGGCAGGACAAATGGTCACGGTTCATTACACCGGAACCTTGACCGATGGCTCTAAGTTCGATAGCTCCCGCGATCGCAATCAGCCCTTCTCGTTTCCCATTAAGATGGGCCGGGTGATCAAAGGTTGGGATGAAGGGGTCATCTCGATGAAAGTGGGCGGCCGTCGTGAACTGGTGATTCCGCCAGAACTCGGCTACGGTAGCCGGGGGGCTGGCGGGGTAATTCCGCCCAATGCCACGCTAGTGTTCGATGTGGAACTGCTCGGCATTCAGTAAGGATCGTGAATTAAATAAGATCGGTCATTACAAGATTGTTTCGCCCTCACCCCAGCCCTCTCCCAAGTTGGGAGAGGGAGCAAGAGTCCGATTCCCCTTCTCCCAACTTGGGAGTAGACCGC
>CAZXWR010000019.1:0-24515 GCA_964644325.1 uncultured bacterium | reverse complement strand
GTGGGTCATAGTGTTGGGTGTCGGCGGGGCAGCGAAGGGGATCGATGGTTTGGCGGTGAGCCGTTCAGCAGGGCAGCGTTAAGGATGGGCCTGGAGGGTCGGAACCTCTGAGGGCAAGGCATTAAAGCGCTGACGGAGTTGTTGGCAGAGGGCGGCGGCGGCAACATCTGACAAATCGGTAATTGCGGCCCGGTGCGGCGCCGCGAGGAAGCGGACTAGGTCACCGGGACTCCAGGCAACCGGGACGCTGACCTGGTGCAGGGCCAGGGCCATTTCGACCTGGTGGTTATCGACGTGCTCTTTGAAGGCGTGGCTGCGGGGCACGAGAATGTAGGGTTTATCCAGGGAATCAAGCAGCAATACAGTGCCTTCGCCGCAGTGGGCAATGACAAGGCGGGCTTCTTGGATCAGGGTCTGGAATTTCTCTTCTTTGACAAACTGATAGACCTTGGCCCCAGCAGGCAGCACGGTGCAGTTGCCATACTGCACTACCAGTTCCTCCTGGATCAGGTTGTGGTTAAGCAGCACCTCCATCCAGCGCATCAGACGGTTGAAGGGATATTGTTCGGTGCCAACGGTGACCAGAATCATAGGGCCTCCTGGGACATAATGAGTGCCGCTTGCGGATATTTCGCCTGCAACTGCGGCCAGTGGACGTAAATCAGGTTCAGAAAGGGGAGGACAAGGCGAGCCGAGAGGCTGAGGCTAGTGACGCGGGTGACAGACTCAATGAAGACTGTTTGACTGCCTCGGAGCTTGCCCAAGATTAAAAAGGGCACAGCAACGCCAGCGCCAGTTGTCAGAACTAGGTCAGGGCGATCGCGGTTGAGTACCCTGAAAGCCAGAAACAGGTTGCGCATCAAATTCGGCAGGTTGCGATTGGTGGGGCTGTAGGCCCAGTCCACCGCTTCGTTTGCGAGGGCGGCCTGGGTGGTGGCAGTTTTGAAGGTGACCCAGTGACGTTCGTGCTCGCTCCAGAAGGGCTGAAGCTGCTGGATGGCCTTGAAGTGGCCACCGGAAGAGCAAACCAGTAAAACTTTCATAGTTGCGTCAGTGATATATAACGGGATAACGACACAGCTTTACTTAAAATCCCCTAATCAGCCTGATGGGTGCAGAAGCTGTTCTTTTTGGATGCGGCGTTTTTGGCTAGCGCCAGTGAGCTGCATCATGAAACCTTCTAGGGCTTGGTACAGGGGTTGGGGGAGACACCACAGTAGATAGACAGCCCCTAGGGTCATCAGGGTGCGACGCGGTTCTTCTCTGAGGATGCCCAGATCGGTGGCCAAGGCTTTGTGGGCTAGCTGTACGGCTAGGTGAGGCGATCGCTGTCGGGCAGCCCGTCGGGCCAAGTAGCGGTACTGATAGGCGCGGGCGCGGTGGCCCCATTCGGTCACAAAGGTTGGATTGTAGGCGTTGGTTTTGGTGATAATTTGCTCCCAGTAGTCGAGCTGCTTGGCCACATTGGCAGATAGGCCCCCGGCATTCACGCGATAGAGGGTGAGGTCGTCGGGGATGCCTTCGATGCGCCACTGGGTTTGCAGGGCAATCCGGAGCCAGCATTCAATGTCTTCCGACTGGCGGAAGCCATCGTCAAAGTAAAAGTTCTCGACCGTACCGTAGAGATTTGCCTGAAACTGGATCTCTGGGAAGACTGCTTTCCGAATGACGACAGCTGAGCCATTGCTGATCGGGTTGCGACAGAACAGATAGCCCGGTGTGATGTCCGTGAGTTTGGGCATTTGGTAAATGCCGAGGGGCTGGCCTTCTTCGTTGATAAAGCTGGATCGACAGAAGCTGACCCCTACCTGAGGCGATCGCTCTAGGTGCTGGCGGTGCTTCGCCAATTTCTCCGGTCGCCAGAGGTCATCGCTGTCTAGGAAGGCCAGGTACTCGCCCTGCGCCTGACGAATGCCTGTGTTGCGCGCGCCTGCCAGTCCCCGATTTTGCTGGTGAATCATCCGGATGCGCGGGTCAGTGAACTGCTGGCAGAGGGCCATGCTGCCATCTGTACTGCCATCGTCAATGATCAGTAGCTCAAAGTCGGGGTCTGTCTGAGCCAGAACCGACTGTAGGGTATCAACCACCGTTTTGGCAGCGTTATAAACCGGAACAATGACCGAGAAGGTAGGCATAGCAAAGACTCAGGACGGTGAATTGAGGGGGTCAAGGCTGTGATTTGGGTGTGACAAGGCGAGAATAGGCGGCAGGAGTTCCCCAGTGCCTCAAGACAGCGGCGCCGTAAACGGCTGCCAGCGTCAGGAGCGATCGCCGGGGTTCGGCGGTCAGAATGCGCCAGTCCGATTGCAGAGCCCGCTGCATAAAGTCCAGGCCGATCTGGGGCGCGGCGCGGAGGCGAAAGGCTCGACGGGCCAAGTAGCGCAGGTGAATGGCCTGGGCGTAGGAAAAGTGCTGGGCGACCAGATTGGGCGCGTAGGTCTGGACATGCTCCACGACCGTCTGCCAGCCCGCTTCCATGCGATATAGATCGGCTGACAGGCCACCGCCGCTGGTGCGATAGCGAGTCAGGGGCTGGGGCAGGCCCGCAACTTGCCAGCGGGTGGTGCACCGCACGCGCAATAGCCATTCCAGATCTTCGGAATAGCTCATGTCGGGGCAGAAGCCGCCCACTTGCTCCCAAACGGTGCGCCGCAGCACCCAGCTTGATGTGGTGGTGGTGGGGTTTTCACTCAGGAGCTGCTGCGGCTGGAGGCCTGTCAGCGGTGCGGAAGACGTCTGCCCCGTTGCTGCTCCAGCCGCGGTCAATATTTCGACCGCTGAGAAGCTAACGCCCACATTGGCATGGGTGGCCAGGTGTTTGAGGTGCGTCTTGAGCTTGTCCGGGTGCCATTGATCATCGGCATCTAGAAAGGCAATGATTTCCCCCTGGCTCTGGGCCACGCCTCGGTTACGGGTGACAGAAACGCCTTGATTTGACTGCTGGCAAAACTGAATGCGGCGATCGCCCAGAAAGGGATGGACGACCGCCGCAGTGTCATCCGTCGAGCCGTCGTCCATGATCCACAGATCCCAATCGGTGAAAGTTTGGGACTGCACCGAGGCGATCGCCTCAGGCAGAACGGCGGCGGCATTGTAGGCCGGAATAATGATGGAAACCTTTGGCAGGGTCATGAGATGACCTCCCGGAAGGCAGGCTGTCGCACTTGGCGGGTGGCCCAGAGCGTGTAGAGGGGCTGCAAAATGAGGTGAGTGAGCAGCACCGCACTGGCCGCTCCCACAATGCCCCAGTGTGTCCCACACCAGATGGCTGCGGTTAAGCAGACGGTAAAGACTAGATTCCAGCGCAGCTCAATTTGGGGGCGCCCGAAGGCGCGAAACATCAGGGAGGCGGCATCGGCAAAGGGCCGGGAGAGGGCTGAGCAGCAGATCAAGATCAAAATTGGAATTGCCCCCCGCGCCACCCACTTTTCGCCAAATACCAAGGGGACATACAGGGGGGCCAGACTGGACTGCAAGATCACCAAGGGTACAATCAACAGGAAAATTTTGCGCAGGCTCTGGGTATAGCGCTCAATAAACTGCCCAGGGTCTGACTTTAGATCGCACAGGTCAGAAAATAGCGAGACCCGAATGGCGTTGATGACGCTCAGGCTAATGCCCAGTCCGGCATTAAAGGCAAAGTAGTACACCCCCAGTGCCTGAACACTCACCAGTCGGCCAATCAGTAAGTAGTCAATGTTCTCCCGCAGGGTGGTCAACAGTTCAACCCCCAAAATACGGGTAGCAAAGCTTGTAATGTTGCGCCACCCGGCCAGGGTAAAGGACTGGGTCATCCGCCAGGGATGGTACTTAAAACACAGCCCAATCCAAATGGGGGCCACTAAAAACTTGGGCAGAATGATCGCCCACATGCCCCAACCGGCCAAGGCTAGAATCGCGGTCAGGATGTTATCGACCGAGACCTGCACAGAGCTGATGAGGGCCAGAATTTTTAGGCGGTTTTCCCGACGAATCAGGGCAGTTTGCACCGTGGCGAGGGGATAGATCAAGTAGGTGCCCGCCACCAGACAAATGGGCAGAATCAGGTTGGCGTTGCCATAAAACCCGGCGATCGCAAAGGCTGCCAAACACTGAAGGGTGAATAGCCCCAGGGCAATCAACCAGTTCAGACCGTAGGCGGTACGGCATAGATTCTCGACTTCAGCCGCATCTGCCTGGACAATTTTGTCGGCAATGCCGTTGCGGGTAAACACCCGAATAAACTCATGGGTCGTTAAGACGATGGCCGCCAGGCCGTAGTCCTCCGGACTCAGAAAGCGGGCCAAAATCACCGTCGTTGCCAGCCGGAATACCCGAATGACCAGCTCCGAAGCCCCCATCCAGCCGATATTGCGGACAAAGCGATCGCCTTTGAGGCTCGACAGCAGACTGGTAAGGGTCGTCATGGGATCGCCTCCAAAACCTGTTGCCAGCGATTGAGGTAAATCTCCCAGGCATCTTGAGCCGATTGCCGACCCAGCTGGCCCATCTCACTTAGCTCAGCCGGAGTTAGCTGGGCCAGGGTTTGAATCGCTTGGGCCAGAGCCGCTGAATTTTCGGGGGGTACCTGTAGGCCACATTCCTGCACCTGTTCACAGAGGCCGTCTACGGCCGCCACAATGACAGGCTTCCCGGCCGCCCTCGCCTCTAGACAGACATTGCCCCACGGCTCCCATCGGGATGGAATGGCGATCGCGTCGCAGCGCTGTAAAAAGCCGGGAACGTCGTCAATTCGACCTAAGAACTGTATGTTTGGACTATTTGCAGCGAGCGTCTTTAGTGCCGTTTCATCGCTGCCTGTGCCGCCGATGTAGAGGACAACAGTGTGAGCCGGGAGCTGTTTTACCGCCTCGATTAGCACATCAAACCCCTTCTGATGGCAGAGCCGACCGTAGGCCCCCAGCACTAAGGGCTGGTTCAACGGTCTCACCTTCGGCGGCAGCCTTAGGAACCCGTCCACTATCCTTGAGGACTGAATGACCTTAATTTTGGTAGCGGTAGCCAGCCGTTCCTGCACCATCCAGTCGCGCTGGGCTGTGGAAGCGGCCAGCACGCCATGCGTGAGTCGATAGGATAGCCGCAGCAGCCCATAAAACCGAGTGCGTGAGGGCACGTTATAGGCGGCAAAGTTCGCACAGTAGTGATGTTCATTTAGCCAAAGCGGTGCCAAACGGCGCAGCGTCCACAGTGTCTTTAGGTTGCGCCAAGAACAGGCTGCGTGAACCACAATTGCCTGGGGCTGGAACGTTTCGACTGCTGCTGTCGCCTCCGTTAGGGGAACTGCGGCAAAGTCAAACTGCTGGGCTAACCGAGAGGTGCTCAGGCTGTGTAGGGTGGCGCTGATGCCCCCTGTCCAGCCCATGCTGTGGCCGCTGGTAATGTGCAAGATGCGCGGCTTCATTGGCATACCTTCTGGTAGCAGGTCTGAAAATCCTGAAGCACCTGCTGACGCAGGGTCGCGTGGTCAAACGTTTGACTGGCGGTTGCTTCGATGGTCGCAAGCTGAGTATCCGGGTCAAACTGATTCAGGTTACAGCCCGGTATCCCCAAGCGCACCGAAAGATCCTGCCCTTTGTTGGAGTAGTACAGGTTAAAGGGCATACGCCCCGTGGCCAAACTCAAGACTGCTGTGTGGTAGCGAATTGCAATGCTGGTGCGGCAGAGGGCCAAGGCCGCCATCACCAGCTCCCAGTTGGCGCAGGCACTGGGGATGGCAAAGGGGTTAAAGATCCGAGCTTGGGGGGCCTGCTGCTGAATCTGGTCTGCGATGTTCAAATCGTTGTCGGCTCCGTAGGCTCTCGCCTGGATCAGCAGTACGGGCTGGTGGCCGCGCTGGGTTAGACGCTGACAGAGGGTAACCAAATGGCGCTGAAAGGCAGCATTGTCATGGGTATACATGCCGTCAAACCCGCGCAGGGAGATCAGCACTGCCTGCTCTAGCGCGATGTCCAATTGCTGGCAGGCTTGCCGTACCTCCGCCTGGGCTGCATCACTGACTGTGAGGCTAAAGGCCGTATCGTAGGACAGCAACGCTTCGACTCCTGCCTGCTTTAGGCGCTGATGGCTTTCGGCATCCCGGACACATACTGCCGCCAAGCGGCGCAGCCCAAAAGCAAGTGCCCGGAAGCTTAGACCGTGACAAGAGCGGGGAATAGACTGGCCAAAGAGCATGGTGTTGCGGGGCGATCGCATAAGCTGGTGCAGGTTTTTCAGAAATGTTTGGGTGACCAGATGCTCACGGGCATTGTTGAAAATATCGCCTCCCACACTGATGTAGGCATCACAGGGTTCCAGCTGCTTGTGAATCTGAACCCCTGGCGTATATTCCGGCTCGGCATCCTGGAATTGACCGATCAGGTGGGCATTGGTTGCCAGGCTTGCCAACGCACTGTAAATGGCTGAGTCGCCAATATTGAGGGTGGAGTAGGTATTGATGAGACCCACGGTGTAGTGCCTTGGGTTATCCCCAGCGGGATGAAGGTGATGCGGAACCAAATCGGTCATGGGCAACCCCACTTTAGGTGTATCCATGTGGTAGTGACAGTTTGTTGTTAGCAGCACGCTACAGAGCAGCCCTTTCCTCTAGCGTGCCCACCCCTTTTTGGGGAGTGACAGTCAGCCCGTCAGCCCTGGGAGGGATATTACTGGCGATCGCCCCAATTCGCTGGAATTCTCCGTATCTGTCTGGACTATCTCCAATTGAGCTGGGCACTCTACAGATAACAGACAAAAGCTATCGTTCTGGATTGAGCAAAGAGTCAATGCAACCTGCTGCGCTTTCGACCACTCCCACACCTGCGGCGACCGCCCGTATTCTGGTCGTGGACGATGGCCCTGTGAATGTCCATTTGCTTTCAATGATGTTGACCTCCCTGGGGTATGAGGCGCAGCCTGCCACGAGTGGCGAGATGGCACTGGCCGCCGTGGCAGACACGATGCCCGACCTGATTTTGCTGGACATCAATATGCCAGGGCTCGATGGCTATCAAGTCTGTCAATCCCTGAAAGCTCAGCCCGCCACTGCCGAAATTCCCGTCATTTTCATTAGTGCCCTCGATGAAGTCACCGATAAGGTCAAAGCCTTTGATATGGGAGGGGTAGACTACATCACCAAGCCTTTCCAAATTCTAGAGGTGCAGGCTCGGGTCAAGACCCACTTAGCGCTGCGCCAGCTTCAGCAGCAGCTCCAGCACACCAACCAGCTCTTGGCCGCTGAACGCCTCAAGGCGGGGCGAATTCAGGCCGATTTGTTGCCCGAGATCGCCCCACTGCTGCCGGGGTTCGAGCTGGTGGCCCGCTGTTTCCCGGCCCGCGATGTTGGCGGTGACTTTTACGACTGGCAGTCCCTGGCACCGGATCAGCTCCAGTTCACCCTGGGGGATGTCATGGGCAAGGGTATGCCCGCTGCGTTGCTGATGGCGACGGTGCGGGCGACCTTCCGGGCCTTGGGGGAACCACATTCCCCCGTCAGCCGGATACAGCAGGCCCAATCGCTGCTCACGCAGGATTTGGGTGGCTCAGACAGCTTTGTGACCCTGTTTCATGGGCAGCTAAACTGTAGCGATCGCACCTTAACCTACGTGGATGCGGGGCACGGGTTAGGTTTTATCCGCCGGGTGAATGGCACGCTGGAACCGCTGGTGAAGGGGGGTATCCCCCTGGGTATTTTAGAGGGGCAGATGTACAAAACTGGGACGCTGACGTTCGCTCCTGGTGATGCCCTCCTCCTGTTTAGCGATGGCTTTGTCGAGCATTGGCCTACCGTGGCTAAACAGCCCGACCTGCTGCTGCCCCATATTGCAGAGGCGCGTACCGCCAAGGAACTGCTCCACCAGATGCTGGATATCGTCCCCAGTAAAATCGACCTGCCCGATGATTTAACGGTTTTAGTGCTCTATTGCGGTTCAGCCACTCCCTAACGCTGGGTTAGAAGGCCCAGGGTTCTGGGCACTCTAACATCAGGTCGATTCATCAATGTGTACAGGTCACGATCATCAGGATGAAACGGATAATGCCGCCTTTGGGTGTTTCAGTCAGTGCCGTAGTGGGTGCTATTACAATGGGCTGCGCTCTCGCTGCACCAGCAGGTGCCCTTCCCCTCTCCCCAGGCGATCGCATTCGCGTCAGTATTCCAGAGGGGGAGGAGTTCAGCGGCATTTTTGAAGTGGATCTCAATGGCAACCTCGATCTGCCCTACGTGCCCCCCATGCCGGTTGTGGGTTTGGAATCTGACCAGATAGAAGCTTTGCTGAGTCAGGAGTTGGTTCAGGGGGGCTTTTTCCAGCCATCCTTTTTACAGGTGAGTGCCAATGTGGTTCAGTGGGCTCCGATTGAAGTGTTCGTCAGCGGCGAAACCTTTGCCCCTGGACGCGTCTTGATCAATGAACTTTCCCCAGCAGCAGAAACCCAGGAGCCTGTCGTCCTGACCGGGCAGCACACCTCCCAGCGGTTTTTATCTGCGGCTATCCGGGCTGCGGGGGGAGTGTTGCCCAATGCCAACCTGACCGATATTCAGCTGACCCGACAGGGGCAGACCCTCCGCACCGATATCTCCGGCATTTTTACGGGGGAGCCTTTCCAGGATGTGCCGCTGGTGGCAGGCGATCGCATCTTTGTTCCAGATTCAGGGCATTTGAACCCAGACCTGGTGCGCCCCAGTCAGATTACGCCCCCCGGCATCAAAGTGTTGCTCTCGAACCTGACGGTGCCTGCTGCGGGCAATGCGATCGCAGCGGTGGGGAATCACAATACCTCTTTTGCCTACGGCTCCAGGTTTTCCCATGCAGTTGTGGCTGCGAACTGTGCCGGGGGCATCAAAAACACCAATGCTGGGCGGCGTGCCTTACTGGTGACCACCGATCGCCTCACGGGGCGCACGACTTATCTAGAGCGCAAAGTGGATGACATCCTCAAGGAATCCACCCGCGATGCCGATAACCCCTTTTTAATGCCCGATGATGTGGTTGCCTGCTACGACTCCCGCACCACTCAAGTCCGGGATATTCTCGATGCGGTGGGGCAATTCTTTACCCCCTTCAATATTATTAAGCAGTTGTTTCGATGAGGGTTTTTCTGCCTATCCCCAAACCCAGGCATGTGGTGGGTATCGTGACCAACCGCTGGACTCGCTACCTCATCCTCAGCGGTATGGCCCACGCCTTTATCTGGTCAACATCCCTGACCTACCTAAAAGTTACTAAGCCTACGTTTACCAGCCAGTGGGCGCTGATTTTGCCAGGAGCTTCTTTTGGGGTGAATTTTAATCTGCCCGATATCGGTCAGGCTTCGGCCTCCAATGGTTCAGGGATGGGCAGCTCGACCTACGATCCCCGTGCCAACTACGAGTACATCTTCACCAGCGATTCGGTCTTAGCCGCTGCCGCTGCGATCGCTAAACTTCCCCCTGACGAGTTTGGCAAGCCCCGGATCAAACTCTTGGATAACACCACCCTGATGGAATTCGCCGTGACGGGCGGGAGTCCTGAAATGGCCCAGAAAAAATCTTGGGCTCTATACGAAGCCGTGATGCAGCAGCTCAATGTCCTACGGGCAGCCGAAATTAAAGAACGTCAAGATCCCAACGAACAGGTGCTGTTAACGGCTCAAAAAAAGCTAGAGCAGGCCCAGCTCAAAGTATCCCGGTACAAAGTGCAGTCTGGACTGAGTGCCCCTGAGCAGGTCACGGAACTCTCCAACAACATCGAGCAGCTCCGTCGCCAGCAGGCCGAAACCCTCGCCAAGGTGCAAGAGGCCACCAGTCGTCTGCAAAAGCTTGAGGCCGATGTGGGCTTAACGTCGCAGCAGGCGGCTGATGCCTTTTTGTTACAGTCCGATAAGCTGTTTCAGCAAAACCTGAAGGACTACAGCGATGCCAGCACAACGCTGGAAGTCTTGATGACTAAATTTGGCCCCAACCATCCCACCGTTATTAAAGAGACCAAACGTCAGCAGGTGGCTCAAAAAGCGCTCTATGGGCGAGGTAAGTTCTTACTCAATCGTGCCCTGGATCCAGAAATCCTCCGGCAAATTACCCTCACGGAAAACGGAGCTGGCCGCGATACCTTGTTCCAGACCCTCGTTATGGTTCAGGCCGAGCAGCGCGGCCTCGGGGCCGAAGCCAAAACTCTGGGCACCCAAGTGGCTCAAATGGAAGGGCAGCTCAAAGTCCTCGCAGAGCGCCAGTCGGTGCTGGATAAACTCAATCGCGACGTTCAAATTGCCGAAGCTCTATTTGCCTCTACGATCGCCAAGCTGGATCTCGGGCGCGGAGATGTGTACTCGGCCTACCCCCTGGTGCAAATGGCGGTTGAGCCTGATCTGCCCAACAGCCCAACAGCTCCCAAAAAGGGCATTATTCTCGCTGGATCCGTCATGGGCTCGGTGTTCACGACCCTGGGGTTAACTCTGCTCTGGATTCGTAAACCCTGGCTCAAGAAACTCTCCAAGTTCATTTCTCCGTAGGAGCGATCGCCTGTGAAGCTGTTCGCTAAAATTACCCCCCAAGATCCGCTGCCGCTGCAAAACCTCCCCGAGAGATGTATCTGGTATCCGATGGTCTTTACCTATGCCATCTGGCTCGTGGGGGGGCTATACATTGTGGGGTCGGTGTTAGGCTGGCTGCTGTTTTTGTTCTTGATGATTCAATGGCTGGCTCAGGATGAGGATACCCCCGACGCCAAACGGATTACGATTCCCTTCAGTATCTGGATCTGGATTCTGGGCATGCTGGTGATGGAGGTGGCCCTGATCCTGGGCCACATGGACTTCAACCTGGGCACAGGGCAGATGATTAAGTCCTCGATTGGCTGGGCCAAAGGCTGGGCGGGACTGGCCCTCTATCCTTTGGCAGGCTGCTTAAATATCCGGCCCCAGGTTCTTTATCGAGCGGCCTGCGTGGTGGGATTTGTGACCCTGTTGATTACCCCGCTGCTCTTAATTACGCCGTCCCTCCACCTGCCCCCCATCCTGTATGTATCGCCCCTGAAGGCGGTCGGTGGTCCAGGCAATGAATTTTTTGATGTCCCCCTCTATGAGATTGATGGCAGTACGGGAGATCTCCGCTGGCGACTCTTTACCCCCTGGGGACCGGCCCTAGGCTTTGTGGGCAATGTGTTTTTTATGCTCTGTCTGCAAGAAAAAAACAAAGCTTGGCGCTGGCGCGGCATGGCGGGGTCGGTTTTGATGTGCTTTGTGTGCAAATCGCGTTTGGCCCAGCTCTGTATTGTGGTGATTCCACTGCTCACGGTTTTTCTCTCGCGCCTCAGTCGCCCCCTGATGCTGGTAGGGCTGGGGTTTACCAGCTTTTTGAGCGGCATTTTTTCGCCAGTGATTCTGTTGGCCATCCAAAACTACTGGGAAAACTTCAAGTCAGCGCGGGCTGGGTCAACGCGGGTGCGGATGGCCCTCAAGCGCATTGCGGTAGAGCGCTGGCAGCGTGAAGCCCCCCTCTGGGGCCATGGCGTGGTGGAGAATGGCCCCCACATCGTGGAGCATATGCCCATTGGCTCACACCATTCCTGGGCGGGACTGCTGTTTGTCAAGGGGATTGTCGGCTTTTTTGCCTTGGCGGTACCGATGCTGGTGAGCTTTGTTGACCTGTTGCTTCGTTCTATGGGCCGCAATCGCCCCACAGCTCAGGTCGGCCTCAGCATCATTATGATTTTGTTCCTCTATACCTTTGGCGAGAACTTGGAAATACTGACCTACCTGTACTGGCCAGGGCTCATCGTGATGGGGATTGCCTTCACTGAACAACCCTTCACTGAACAACCAGCCCCCGACTCTGAACCATCAGGCGTCTTGAGTACCAGTACCGTGGATGCCTCTACTGGCTTTTCATCAGCTGAGCTGGACTGAACATCCAGCCCTGCGATCGCCTAGGGCACAGTGACTACTCCCACCACTGTAATCTTTGATTACAGTGGTGGCTTCCCCGCCTCACGGCTGAGAGTTCCTGGATCAACGCCACTTAACTAGAACAGCAGCAAATGCTATTCCCCGTCAGACCGACTATCTCAGGCAGTTTCCATTCCCCGCAATCCACGGGTACAAATGACCTGAGCTGCAGCGACATCCCTATCGGTGTTATACCCACACTCACAGCGATGCACTCGTTCCTTCAAGTCCTTTTTCTTCATCCCACCACACTGGGGACATTCCTGGCTCGTGTACTTGGCATCAACGACGCCAAACACCTTGTCTCGCTTCCAGCAAACGTACTTGACAATAGAGCGGAATTGACCAAACCCAGCATCGAGCATGTGCTTACCCAGAAAGCCCTTGGCGCTGATCCGGTAGTCCAAATCTTCCATGAAGATCTGACCTGCCGTATCACAAAGCCGATGAGCCGTCTGGTAGTGGAAGTTTTTACGAGCGTTATCAATGTCGTGATGCATCCTCGCTACTTTCAATCGGGCCTTCTCATAGTTTTTAGACCGCTTCTGTTTGCGAGACAGACGGCGCTGCAGCAATTTCAGCTTGCTTTGCATCTGCTTGAAAAACTTGGGCGGCTTGATGAGTTGACCGTCAGATGTGGCAAGAAACTTTTCCAGGCCGATATCAATCCCGATGGCATGGCCGTGAGGCATCGCATCAGGAATACTGACATTAGACTGGATGTTGACAGAGGCATACCACAAGTTCGCCTTGCGAATGACTCTTACCTGCTTAATGACAAATCCCTCTGGAATCGGTCTGTGCAGGTTAATGGGTATCTTCCCCAGCTTAGGCAGTTTCAGGATATTGCCAGCTATCGGCGGGCTAGAGAACTGGGGGAACAACAGCGATTTAAGCTGGCCGTACTTCTTAAACCTGGGGAAGCCATAGCCGCACTGTTGAAAATGGTCCCAGCCCCGATGCAGTTGCTTAATCGCTTGTTGCAGCACTTGAGACGGCACCTGTGCCAATCGCTCAAACTGTTTCTTCGCTTTAGGCAAAGCATTGAGCTGCCTAACCTCAGAAGGAAACCGCAGATCTGCTGGCAGGATGTACTCACTCTCCAAAGAACAGCAGTCCATCAAACATTTGCGGCTATTGCACCAGTCTTTAATCTCCCGCAAAGCATAGTTATAGGCCAAGCGACAGGTCTCCTGCCACTCAAACAACATCTGCGCTTGAGCGGCATCTGGATAGATCCGATACCGATAGTTCATCGTCAACATCCCTCGACCATAGCAATGCTTACTAGAAGCAGCAACGCTAGTAAATGCTTCTCTCATCTGCTCGATGCAGATGAGAGAAGCGCGGGATGTCCATGTATCCCAACGCCAAATCAAAGATTATGGCGTGGGTCTTATAGCCTCCCGTGCCCACCGACGGATAAAAACCGAACAGGAACTTCCCGTGACCATCCCGCTTCAATAGACATAACAGTAACCCATTACTTTGGCAGATCCATCGGCAACTATGACCCATCTCGCACCATCCAACGTGCAAGTTCCCGCACGACATTTCCAGGCTCAGTGGTTGGGCGTTATCTTACTCTCTAGCTGCGCATGGCTAGGGGGCGTGGTGCCGAGTTTCTCTGCCCAGTCCCTCCTGCCGTCTTGGTCCTCTGCTGCAATGGCTCAATCCTATAAGGTGAGAGAATATGCAGGCGCTGTCTTAGAAATTGAACCCCTCCGCCAAGATTCTTTCCGTGAAGTCCGCAATATTATGGGAGGCAAGGTTCCTAGCGATATTTGTCGCCAAAGCAGCATGCCCAACAGCGTTTCTATGATTTGCGATCGCTTTTTGGATCGGTCGGCCGCGATTATTCAGCGGCACAATCTGACGGTCAATGAGTTCAATGAAATGACTCAGCGGAGCAAATCCGATCCGCAACTCATGAAAGCCATTCAGGCAGAACTGATCCGCCTCCAGAGACGATAGACCCGAAACAATCGCACCCGCTACGTTGGCGCTGGGGGGCGGGGCTGTCCGATGGTCGTGATGTATAAAACCGCCTCTTCTGGGGGAATTCCTAGGACTTCATTGACCTGATTATCAAAGAAACCAGCAATTCCGCTTACCCCCAACTTCAGGCGCAAGGCCGCCAAATTCAAGCGCTGTCCCAGGTGGCCCGCGTCAAGGTGCAGATAGCGGTAGGCGCGATCGCCATAGCGTTTGACGGCGGATAGGAGGTCAGCGGTATGAAAGACCACGGCGGCGGCATCGCGGCCCAAATCCTGGAACAGGCAGAGGTGATGGAGTTCGCGGCGAAACTGCTTGAACCGAATTTGCCGCAGCTCTTGGGCCTGGGCCGCGTAGTAGTAGCACCCGGCATCCAGTCCGGTGACATCTGAAACGACAATGAAGGTTTCCACCAGACTGAGGTCAAAGAAGTCAGGCTCTGGATCCAGGGCCTGCTCTTGATAGTGGTCGGGCTGATAGGTGAAGTCGAGCAGGGCAATCAGTTCATTCAGGGCGATCGCGGCCCCCGTATACTGTCGCGTAGAGCGCCGCTGCTGGATGGTTTGGGCCAGCCCCTGCGCGCCAGCGCCCCAAAAAACCGGATCGCTGGCGGTGGAGATTTTTTGGCAAAAGGGAAAATTGTACTTATCGCGGCGGGGTGCGCGCAGCACCGCATCGCCATAGATGGTGCCATCGGTCAGAATTTGACTGGCCTGGTGGCAGGCTGCGAGGAGTTCACCCGCGGCAATTGTTTCGTAGCTCCGTTCGGTGGCTGAAGCCAACGCTGTGGCCGTGGGCGGCAGATTTTCCTCAACCTCCAATAGATCGGCGAGGGCAATGGCGGCGATCGCGCCTTCTTGGTCACTGTCCAGATACAGGATCTGATTGAGGGCATCATCCACAAAGCCCCCAATCAGGTGCGTGCGGTAGTCATTCAAGGAAGCCGCCAGTTCAATATTGCCGAGCAGGTGACCGCTATCTAGACAAATGCGACGATAGGCCCGATCCTCATAGCGCCAGGCGGAGCGCTCGAAGACCGCCGTGACCACTAGGGCCAAATTAACCGCCCGCAGGGCTGGATGCCATAGGCAGGCCGCTTCAAAGCCAGACCACACCTGATCTGACCAAAAATGATAGAGGGAATGGGTTTTGACCTGATAGTTATACAGTCCTGGCGGTAACACCGCGTGGTTGCGCACAATCACGTACAGCTCAGCGGGGTACAGGCCCCCCGCCGAGGGCGCGGCCCGCAAATAAATGGGGTGATCCGGAAACGGGATGACCCCAGTGACGCCATAGCTGCCATAAAGCAGCTGGGACAATCGCTGGAGGGATTGCTCCGCCGGACTGGCCGCTGCTGCCGTCTCTACCTTGGGCTTGAGGCTGTACTGAGTGCCCAGCTTGTAATGTTTTTCTGCCGCAGGCTGCTGTGAAAAATCAAGGGAGCGCTGCTGTTGGGCCAAACCCTCAGGCGTATACTTGGTGCGCTCGTGGTAGTGCTGGGATAGGGAAAGCCGCAGGTCTGACATCAGCGCGCAATGAAGGGAGGAACGTTTGGGATACTGTCATCTTGACCGTTCAGCTTCCCAACTGCAAGGGAGAGTGAGGGTCTAGGTGTGGCAGAGGAACTCGTCGACCTGAGTGATCAAAAAGGTAGACTGGCCCGCTGCCCCCAAATCATCATCAGGCCACTTAACCCCACCACAATAAAGACCGCCTGCCGAAAATGCTGTGGGCTCATCTGCTCTAGAATCCCTTTGGCCAGGTAGTTTGCGGGCAGACCCGCTAGGCCAATCAGCAACCCATACCCCAAAAACTCGCGACTGTAGACCCCCAGCAAACCGTAGACCCCTAGCTTCACAACATGCAGAATCATTTGATGCAGGGCCTTCGTGGCAATAAGCTCTTCTTTGACCAGGCCATAGTTTAAGTAGACCGGGTTCAAAACTGGCCCCGTGCTGCCGATGAGTCCGGAACCCACGGCATTCAAAAATGCATAGGGGAGAAAGTGCCAGGGTTGAGTCTGAATGGCAATGGGCTGAATGCGCAGCCAGGAATTCAGCACCATCAGCAGCAAAAAGGCCCCCAGCAGGAGCTGTAACCACTCCGCATGGAACTGGGTAAAGGCGTAGGCGCCTAAAACGGCGCCCACGATTGCCCCGGGCAGATACCAAAATGTTACAGACCAATCGACAGCTTCCCAGAATAAGACCCCGCGCTGGATATTGCCGACGAGCATGCCTGTGGTAATGACAGGGGCGACAGCCTCAGCCCCCAGTAGTAAGGAGACCAGCGGAATCAAAACAAAAGGGCTGCCGCCCCCCGTTAAGAGACTCAAAAACCAAGAAATAAAGCTAGCGCCACCGAGGATCAGCAGATCCATGAAAGATCCCGAAACATTAAGGAAAGTTTAACCCTTTGCCTCTAAATTCTAAGGGTATTTCCTGCGTTCTGTCCTGCATAGTCCGGTCAGCCCGGTCGATAATGCTGAGGTTAGGCGGGGCTCAAGGTCTGCGGGGGGCGGTCATAGGAGCTAGCCAGGATGCCTGACTATACATTTTCAGAACAAAAATAATAGGTAGAATACTTGAATAAGAATGCGATCGCCTGTGGGGGTCGTCTTGTTGGGATCGTCTTCTGGATGAGCAACCAGGGTGGCAATGTATGGAGAACGTACGGGAAATCCAGGCGGAACGGTGGGGCGTCTGGATTCTTGATGAAAATGCTTGCTTCTCCTACATTAATCCTATTTTTGCGAACTGGGTGGGCTATCTCCCTTCCCAGCTGTTACACCAGCCTTTAGCGACGATTCTGAACCCCTCAGATATGGAGCAGGTTCAGGCTTGTTATCGAGAAGAGTCCTGTGCCCCGCAGGCGTACCAGTGGCGGTTTCGCAACCACAGTGGGGTATGGCTCGAATCAACCGTTTGGCTTTGTCCATTGCTGGGGGCAGGGGGGCAGTTTGCCAGTCTCTTGGGGCAAATGTATGCGTTGACCCATGATGGTGTGACCCATGCTGAGGTCGAGGCGGGAGCGACAGCGATTGGTTTGCCCGAGTTACCTAACCCCCCAATTCCTCAAGCGAACGTAGAACCTTGTGCCTCCCTTGATTTGCCAGATAGTGAGGCAAAATGGCGATCGCTGATTCAAAATAGTTCCGATATTATTACCCTCTTAGATGCAGATGGCACGGTTCGCTATGAAAGCCCTTCGGTTTTAAAGATTCTGGGGTATCAGCCAGAAGATCTAGTGAACCACTGCATTTTTAACTACATTCACCCAGCGGATTTAGAGCAGGTTGAGGCGGCGTTTCGAGCGGTGGTGCAGCAACCTGGGTCTGTCTTGACCGTTGAATTCCGCTTTCGCCATCAGCAAGGGCAGTGGCGCTACCTAGAGTCAACGGGCTGTAGCTTACTCCACGACCCGGCGGTGAAGAGTGTTGTGATTAATTCGCGGGATGTCACGGAGCGCAATCTAGTTACGGCCCGCCTCCAGCACCATGCCACCCACGATGCCCTCACCCATTTGCCAAATCGAGCTTTGCTTCTGGAACGATTGGCTCAGGAATTAGAGACGGCAAAACGTAATCCTGACCACCAGTTTGCCGTGCTGTTTTTGGATCTCGACCGCTTTAAGCTGATCAACGATAGTTTGGGTCATGCCGCTGGTGATCAGCTGTTGATCGCACTATCGCGTCGGCTTGAGACCTGCATTCGCAGCCACGATACTCTGGCCCGCTTGGGCGGAGATGAGTTTGTCATTGTGCTGGGGGATGGCCTACCGGAAGCTGATGCTGTGGCCACGGCGGCTAGAATTGCCCAGACGATTGCCCAGCCATTCCGCTTAGAGCACCGAGATATTTACTGCAATGTCAGCATTGGCATTGTCATGGGCTCTGAGAGCTATGGTCATCCTGCCGATGTCCTTCGGGATGCCGATACTGCGCTCTACCGGGCGAAGGCGTCTCAAAAAGGGAGCTATGTTGTGTTCGACCGCACCATGCATACCCGTGCGCTGACGCTCCTGCAGCTGGAAACCAGTTTGCGTCAAGCCATCAAACGACAGGAATTTTACCTGCTCTACCAGCCCATCATGGCGATGGCGACCGATCTGCCGCCATCCCTAAACTCTTCTGTGACCGGGAGGGTTGAGCCTCGTGTGGTGGGGTTTGAAGCCCTGCTGCGCTGGCGTTGTCCGGTGCGGGGCACCATTTTGCCCAGTGAGTTTATTCCGATTGCCGAAGAGACAGGGTTGATTGTGCCGATTGGACGTTGGGTTTTGCAAGAAGCCTGCCGTCAGCTCAAGGAATGGCGCGCTACGGTTCCCTTGGCAACAACGCTGGTTATGGGAGTCAATTGTTCGGTACAGCAATTTGTCCAGCCCCATTGGGTCGCCACGATTGATGAGGTGTTGGTGGAGAATAATCTCTGTCCGTCTGATCTGTACTTGGAGATTACGGAAAGCGTCCTGATGGAGCATTCTCATCGGGCAACTGAAACCCTGTCCCAGCTCACTGCCCTGGGCACTCAGCTATACATGGATGATTTTGGCATGGGTTATTCTTCCTTGAGCTATTTGCATCGGTTTCCGATCAAGGCGCTCAAAATTGATCGCTCGTTTATCAGCCGCATGCACCAGGGTAAAAAGTATGCTGAAATTGTGCGGGCGATTACCACGATGGCAGCGGAACTCAGCATTGATGTCGTCGCGGAGGGGGTCGAGGTGGTGGAACAGCTAGAACAGCTACAGGCGCTGAATTGTCGGTACGTGCAAGGCTATTTGTTTGGCAAACCCATGCGGCCGCAGGCAGTCGTCACTTTCTTGCGCCAGCAATCACAGCTGTTTGCACTGGGAAGTCCAGCGAGCTGAGGGCGATCGCCAGTCACTGTGCTAGGCGGCGATCGCCCTTTCAAGGTCATAGAAGCTGGCTATAGAAGCTGGCTGCTGGAGGGGTTGGGTTAATGATCTGCTTCACTGCCCCAGAGTTCGGTCAGGCGCTGATCGCGGCCACAGGAAAAGCGATACACCTTATAGCGCACCGGGTTGGTTTGGTAGTAGTTCTGATGGTAGTCTTCAGCGGCATAAAATGGGCTGGCGGCAACGATGGGGGTTGCGATGGGCTGAGGCAGTTGCCCCGAGGCTTCCAGGGCCTGCTTTGAGGCTTCAGCGAGCTGTTTTTGGGCCTCGGTATGGTAAAAAATGCTGGTGCGATATTGATTGCCGCGATCGCAAAATTGGCCGCCGCTGTCCAAGGGATCGACGTTGTGCCAGAACACATCCAGCAGTTTCTCGTAGCTCACCTTTTGCGGGTCGTAGAGCACTTCAACTGATTCTGCATGGCCCGTTTGACCTGAGGAAACCTCTTTGTATGTTGGGTTGGCCTTTTGGCCGCCTGTGTAGCCAGAGGTGGTTTGAACAACGCCTTCTACCGCATCAAAGGGTTTTTCCATACACCAAAAGCAGCCGCCCGCAAAGGTCGCCCGCGCTAGATTGGTGGCATCGCCAACCTCAACGCTTGCGGGGCTGGGCATGCTTTGAGCATCAACGGCAGGGGAGCCACAGCCCAGCAAGCCCAGGCTGAAACATAGGGCGATCGCAATCCAGGGTTTGAGACGGTTCATAGGTGAGATGGGTCAACTTTCTTGATTGTGGGGGCTGTTTCGCTTTCACTCCCCCCGGTGGGACGGTGTTTACTGGGACAGTACAACGCGATAACGCGCTTTCCCAGATTCTAGATGGGCGATCGCCTCATTGATTTGGCTGAAGGTAAAGGTTTCAGTCATAGGTTTAATATCATGGCGGGCGGCAAAGTCCAGCATTTTAGCCGTCGTGGTTGGGCTACCGAGCGGGCTGCCAGAGAGCGACTTTTGGCCCAAGATCAACGGAAACGCCTGCATCTGGATTGGATTGGGCACCACCCCGACAAAGTGGAGTCGGCCTTTGGGCCGCAGGGCATTGACGTAGAGTCCCCAGTTTAGGTCTGCATTGACGGTCGAGAGAATTAAATCGAAGGAGTTCGCAACGGCTTCTAGGGCCTGATCATCCCGAGAATTGACAAAATGTGCCGCGCCGAGTTCCCGCGCTTCTGCTTCTTTGTCTGGATTGGTCGAGAATGCTGTGACATCGCAGCCCCAGGCGCGTAAAAACTGTAGGGCCATGTGTCCCAGGCCCCCAATGCCGATGACGGCAACGCGGTCGGTGGGCTGCACATCAAATTGCACAATGGGGTTAAAAACCGTGATGCCGCCACAGAATAAAGGCCCAACCTTTGCGGCATCAATGTCATCAGGTAAAGGTGTTAACCATTCTTCATGGGCGCGTACTTTATCGGCAAACCCACCGTACCGCCCCACAATCGTCTGCTCTGCGGTTAAACAAAGATTGTGGTTCCCCGACATGCACCACTCGCAATGGGTGCAGGAATGGGAAAACCAGCCCAGGCCGACCCGCTGACCCGTTTTTACGGTCGTCACGCGATCGCCAACGGCTGCAACGGTGCCCACTATTTCATGACCGGGCACCAACGGGTACTGACTGACGCCCCAGTCATTCTTCATCATGCTGAGGTCGCTGTGGCAAATGCCGCAATACTCAACCGTGATTTCCACCTCAGCATCGCGGAGCAGACCTGGATCATACTCAAAGGGCTCCAGCGTACTGCCTGGAGCTTGAGCGGCATAGGCGTGAATCATGGGCATCTCCTGCTTGGCTGCTTGAATCCTAGCGAATATGAGGTCGGCCTAGGCCGTCGGGCGTCGTCACCGGGCGAAAAATTGCGGGAGTGGCTGTGCGATCGCGGGTTTTTAGGTTGCGATATTTGCCCTATCCCTAGCACTTAAAGGTTAAGAAAACAGAATCTTTTACCATTGAAACTGCCACTCGCTGGGCTGGAGCCGGTAACTGTCCCTGGCATCTGACGAAGATTGGTTGTTTCAGCCATTTCAGGTCTAAAGACCGCTCAAAGTAGAAGCTGAAACCCTATTAAACTCGTTGAACACTAAGCTCAATATGAGTTCCAGGGACGGTTACTGGAGCCGCGCAGGCTAAAACTGTTCAGGGACTGGAAAACCCAGCCCCTGAATGCCAAAATTCAAGGCAGAAAGTTAGCTTTTGTTGAGGCCAATCAGGCTGGTTACTGATTCCGACATAGACTCTAAATTGGCAATCACTTCATCTTTGTTTGGAGAATCAGCGGCCAAAGAAGTATGGGCGGCACTCAGGCTTTTACTCATGTTGTCATAGGCTTCTGGCGATTGTTCCTTGACCGTGCCGCTAATCGTATCCCACATTTCTTGGAGTTTGGTGACCTCTGTTTTAGCGGTGGCAAAATCGCCGCTTTTCACCGCTTCAATCGCAGCGGTAACGCCATCCTTCATCCCCGGCAGACTATCTTTCATGGCCATCAGCCCGGTTGCTGCTGACTTGGCTTGATCCACGAGGCCCCCGGCTCCTTCCACGGCCCCTTCTGCGGCCCCTTGGGCCTCCCCTGCGACTTCGCCTGCGACTTCCTGGGCTTGATCCGCTGTCTCAGTGACGCTGTCTGCAATGTTGCCAGTGCCGCCACAGGCTGTCAAGGTCAGTAGCCCCATCAAAGTTAGGGAAATTGCAGTGTTTAAACGATTCATCATTTTGAATTGAATTCCTTCGACAAACGTTACTTTTTATATTTTTGCTAAGTGGAAATACTTGGCCCCGTTATTATGCCATAAGGAATCAAAAATGTAGAATTATGGCAAAGTTTTATGCTGAATTAACATCAGAATTACTTCAGTTTATCGCGGAGCAACGGCTTTTTTTTACGGCGACAGCACCCATTGATGGGCGAATTAATCTCTCCCCCAAGGGGATGGATACCTTCTGCTGTATCAGTTCCAAGGAGGTGGCCTACCTGGACTTGACGGGGAGTGGAAATGAGACCAGTGCCCATCTGGCCCAAAATGGCCGTATGACGGTGATGTTCTGTAGTTTTTCTGAGTCGCCGCTCATCTTACGCCTTTACGGAACAGGCTGTGTGATGCGGCCCCGAGATCCGCTGTGGTCTCAATATTTAGCCCATTTTGAGGCAAAACCGGGTGTGCGGCAAATTATGAGGCTGGCCATTGAGTCGGTGCAGACTTCCTGTGGCTTTGGGGTGCCCCTGTATGAATACCAGGGCGATCGCCCTCAGCTGCTAGACTGGGCTGCGGCCAAAGGGCCGACTGGCATCGCGCAGTACTGGCAAACCAGAAATCAGCGCAGCATTGACGGGTTGCCGACTCACTTGGCGACTGAAGAGGGTTAGGGCTGGCTGCTTGGGAGTGGGTGAGCAGGGCGGCTAGGGCCGTAGCGGTCTGACGATTCGCGGTAGAGTGAGGTCAGGCTGGGGCTCCTCAGTTCGCTGACCTCAGTTCGCTGACCTCACCTCATTGGCCCAGCCTCTCGCGTGAATGACTCATCAGTTGAGTCAATTATTTTGAACCCCATTTCTGTTGGCAGCAATTCGTATGGCACCCTCCCCTAAAATTATTGTGCTTGATGACGACCCCACCGGGTCGCAAACCGTGCATAGCTGTCTGTTACTCACGCGCTGGGATGTGGATACCCTGCGGCAAGGTTTAGCGGATGCCGCCCCCATCTTTTTTGTGCTGACCAATACCCGTGCCCTCACGCCCCAGGAAGCGGCTCAGGTAACCCGTGAGGTTTGTCAGGCCCTCAAGCAGGCGATCGCCGCTGAAGGCATCCAGGATTTTTTGGTGGTGAGCCGTTCTGACTCCACGCTGCGGGGTCACTACCCCGTAGAAACCGACGTGATTGCTGCGGAACTGGGGCCATTTGATGCACATTTTTTAGTGCCTGCTTTTTTTGAAGGGGGTCGGTTTACGCGCGATAGTGTCCATTACCTGAACGTGAATGGGACGGCGACCCCAGTCCATGAAACTGAGTTTGCCAAAGATTCCGTGTTTGGCTATCACCACAGCTACTTACCCGACTACGTGGCTGAAAAGACCCAGGGCCGAATTCCAGCCGCAGCTGTAGAGCGTTTCTTGCTCGCGGATGTGCGGGGCGAGAGTCTGGCGCGTCTGCTCGCCCTGCATGACAACCAATGTGCGGTGGTCGATGCTGAATTCCAGTCCGACTTAGATCACTTTGCCCAAGATTTACTGGCAGCCGCCGCCCAGGGGAAGCGGTTTTTATTCCGGAGTGCGGCCAGTTTACTCACAGCCTTAGCGCAGTTGCCCCCCCAACCCGTCGCCCCCGAACAAATGGCGCGCTATGTGCGGGGCGGAAAGCCTGGGGTCTTTATTGTGGGTTCCCATGTCCAAAAAACAACCGAGCAACTGGCTGATCTGCTGCGACAGTCTGGCATTACAGGCATTGAAATTGACGTTGCTCAATTGCAGAACGGGGCATCGGCTTACCGGTCTTTGCGGGATGTGGCCCTGGAGGCGATCACAACTGCCCACTACAGTGGCAAAACCCCCGTAGTGTATACCAGTCGCCAAGAACTGCGGTTTGCCGATGCTGAAACCCGCCTTCAGTTTGGGGTGACGGTCTCAGCGCTGCTTATGGAGCTGGTTCAGGGTTTACCTGCCGATATTGGTTATCTGGTGAGTAAGGGTGGAATTACCTCCAATGATGTTGTAAGCACCGGGCTGAGACTTAAGACGGCGCGTCTGCTGGGTCAAATTATTCCAGGTTGCTCGGTCATTTGTACGCCGCCCAATCATGGGCAGTTTCCCCAGCTCCCTGTGGTGTTGTTTCCGGGCAATGTTGGGGAACCCACTTCGTTGACGACGGTTTATCAGCGCTTTACCCGTTCGCCCAGGGATTCAACGCCTTCATGATTTCCCCATGATTGTTGGGTAGGGTGGGGAAGTATAGGTGTCTGCGGTGGATGCCCTCGTGTGGGTCTAGACACCACTCCCTTTCAATTGCCGCTAGACTGTGGACAATGGCCGATATATCACCATTGCCCTGTAAAGGGGGGTAAGGGTAAGTCAGAAAGCTTCACTAAAAGTCGGCGACTGAAGTCATCCTTTTTGTCCGCTGTTTTCTGACCTAGGTGCCAATTGCTGCTCGTATGAGGGTAGCGTCAGGGATGGTTTAGGACAGGTGGTTCTAACTCTGGTGCGGGAGCAAGGCTTGGAGGCTGGGCTGATGATGCGATGCCTGGTGAAATCTGAACGCTGTTTCGGTGCCTGTGACTGGCAATGCCTGTACCCACAACATACTCCCCCTGATGTTATTCGGAAAGATGTGGGTTAACGTACCTGGGTTAAGTTCTGAATATTATCGCCTCCAGCCGTTCCATACAGGTACTGTCTGTGAAAATTCTCTTGGTTGAAGATGATGTCCATGCCACGAATTACTATGCGGAGGTGCTGACCCATCATCAATACTTGGTGAACTCAACCAATCACGGTCAGACGGGCCTGGAAATGGCGATCGCCTACGATTACGACCTAGTGTTGCTGGACGTGATGCTCCCGGATATTGATGGCCTGCGGATCTGTCGGACACTCCGGCAAGAAGGGCGGCAAATGCCGATTCTGATGCTCACCGCCCAAGCGAGCACCCGCGATCGCGTTCAGGGGTTAGAGGCGGGTGCCGACGACTACGTTGCGAAGCCCGTCGAAGACTCGGAG
>CAZXWR010000018.1:0-24929 GCA_964644325.1 uncultured bacterium | reverse complement strand
TGCCGCCCTTGCCGTTTTCATCTCCGGCATACCAGTTCTGAACGGTGGAGTACTTAATATCGGCATTGTCCAAGGCCACCAGTTCCACCACAGCCGCATGGAGCTGATTGGTGTCAAACATAGGTGCAGTACAGCCTTCCAGGTAGCTGACCTGCGCCCCTTCATCGGCGATGATCAGGGTGCGCTCAAACTGCCCCGAACCCTCGGTATTGATGCGGAAGTAGGTGGATAGCTCCATGGGGCACTTCGTCCCCTTCGGAATGTACACGAAGGAACCATCGCTGAAGACTGCCGAATTCAACGCGGCATAAAAGTTGTCGCCGATGGGCACCACGCTGCCCAGGTACTTTTCAATGAGTTCCGGGTAGTCGTGAACGGCTTCTGAAATAGAACAGAAAATGACGCCTTCCTTTGCCAGCTGCTCCCGAAAGGTCGTTGCCACGGAAACACTGTCAAATACCGCATCTACCGCCACATTGCTGAGACGCTTTTGCTCGGACAAAGGAATCCCGAGCTTCTCAAAGGTTTCAAGGAGGGTGGGATCTACTTCATCTAGGCTTTTCTTCTTCTCCTGCTGCTTCGGAGCCGTGTAATAGACAATATCCTGGTAGTTAATGGCGGGGTAGTGAACGTGAGCCCAAGCGGGCTCTGCCATCTGCTGCCATTGCCGATAGGCCTTCAGACGAAACTCAAGTAAAAAGTCAGGTTCATTCTTCTTCGCTGAGATCAAGCGAATGACATCTTCGTTCAGCCCAGGTGGGATCTGATCCGATTCAATGTCGGTGACAAATCCGTACTTGTAGGGTTGATTAACCAGTGATTGAACGCTTGCAGTCATAGGAGTTGAGCTCTCTCTAAGGTCTCTTGAAGCTGTCGCAGTTGGCGGCGATACAGACCGACCAAACTCAGTGACCCTTCGGGCCGGACGTGTATAATGATTAAAACAACATTGCTATTGCGTAACTTAATTCTAAGACTACTTTAGCAACATTTCAGTTGTCAAAGATTTTGGTGAGCCAATTGTGACTCTTGGATCCTCAACAAAAGATGACATCCTGCAGCATCTGCTCAAGCAAGGGCAGGCAACTGCTCAGGAATTGGCAGAGCAGCTTTCTGTCAGTCCGCAGGCGGTACGTCGTCACTTGAAAGATCTGGAAACAGAGGAGCTGATTCAGTTTCAGTCGGTGCAGTCGGGCATGGGCCGACCCATGCATGTCTATCGCTTGAGCCGAACGGGGCGCGATCGCTTTCCGAATCGTCACGATGAGTTTGCGGTCGATTTGCTCGGCACTTTGGCGGCAACGGTGGGGCCAGAGGAGATGCAGTCGATTCTGCGGCAGCAGTGGCAGCGTAAGGCACTGGAGTATCAGCGACAAATTGGGCAGGGGGCTTTGGTTGAGCGGGTCGAAGCCTTAACTCGACTGCGGCAGGCTGAGGGCTACATGGCGGAGTACTATCCGGTTCCCGCAGATGCTGACCCAAGGCAGGCCCATGAATTTATTTTGACGGAGTATAACTGCGCCATTTCCCATGTGGCGGAGTCGTTCCCTAGCGTTTGTGGTCACGAGCTAGAGATGTTTGCGCTGGCGCTACAGGACTGCCAGGTGCAGCGAACCCACTGGATTGTGGATGGCGAACATCGTTGCGGATACTTGATTCAGTCTCAGGCTCAGTGAGGAGGATGCAGGCATGACGACTGGGTTACCAGAGTCTTTGAGCGGACTATTGACCACTTCAGAATGTCTGGCAATTGACCAAACGCTTTTGCCCACCCGCGATCGCTTTTCAATTCGGATTGCAGTCTATGCTCAGCGCTACCTGAAGCAGGTGGGTGAGGGACTGGGGGTGGCGATCGCCGATCTAACGCCGGATCAAATCACAGCATGGCTTCGTCAGGATGAGCAGCTGCAAACCCAGGAGCACCTCGATGCCTCATTTGTGGACTGGTTTAGTACCCTGCTGGTCTCTTCCATGGTGCCATTGGAAAAGATTGCCCAGGTCAACTTGATTCCGATTGAACAGGTCACTTTTGACCAGATTGTGGGTTGGTTTCAAGCCCAGGCCAAAGCAGCCTTAATGGGGTAGAGGATTGGGATTGACATCAGGGCGTTGGTTCTTCTGGCTGCGCTGGGGCCGCAGATTTACGGTGGGCCAAGGGTGCCGTCAAGACGCCATGCTGAGGACTCAATAAAAACGCCAGCAAAAACAAACCAAAAGCGACCAGTACAATTGCAGGCCCAGAAGGGAGATCGTAGTAGTAGCTCAGGTAGAGGCCGCTGAGACTAGCGATCGCCCCAATGCCAGCCCCCAGCAGCATCATCTGGTGCAGGCGGGTTGTGAGCAGATAGGCCGTAGCGCCTGGGGTAATCAGCATCGCTAACACTAGAATCACGCCAACGGCCTTCAGGCTAATCACAATGGTCAGGGCGATTAAAATCATCAGTCCCAGATTGAGCCACTGCGTGGGCAACCCACTC
Source organism: uncultured bacterium (assembly GCA_964644325.1). Classification (GTDB taxonomy): domain Bacteria; phylum Cyanobacteriota; class Cyanobacteriia; order Thermosynechococcales; family Thermosynechococcaceae; genus CAZXWR01. Next base: position 22,452 of record CAZXWR010000018.1, on the reverse strand, counting down.
GCCTTAGCTCCCACCGGATCAAAGGTAAAAAACAATAGCTCCTTGTACAGCAGGATAATCACCGCCACGATGAGCGCGGTAACCCCTGCTGTTGTGATGACATCGGCTCCAGAAACGCTCAGCAAATTGCCAAACAAAAAATGATTGAGGTCAATTTTGTTGTCCTTCTGGACAATGGTGATCAGAGTGACCCCCAGGGCAAAGAAAGCTGAGAAGACAATCCCCATCGCGGCATCCTCTTTGATGGGCGATCGCGTCCGAATCCAGGTAATCAGGACGGTGCTACTAATGCCCGCAACAAAAGCCCCCACCAGCAGATTGATCTCGAAGATATAGGCAATGGCTAGCCCAGGCAAGACAGAATGGCTGATGGCATCGCCGAGTAGGGCGAGGCGCTGCACCATCAAATAGCTGCCCACCACCGCACAAACAATGCCCACCAGAATCGACATCACCAGCGATCGCTGCATGAAACCGTACTGGAGCGGCTCAATCATGAAGTCCAGCCCCATCACTAGGCCGCCGTACGCTGGGCCGTGAGGGGCACCATGCCTCCGAAAGCTCGCTGGAGATGCGTGGGCACCAAGACCTGTTCCTGGGGGCCAGTGGCAATCAAGGTGCGATTCAGCAACACCAAATCGTCAAAATAGGTCATGGCCTGACTCAAATCGTGGTGAACCACCACCACCATTTGCCCCGCTGCCGCCAGCTCCCGCAGCACACCAAAAATGACCGCTTCCGTTTTTTTATCAATGCCCGCCAAGGGCTCATCTAAACAGAAAATCTGTGCTTCTTCCGAAAGCGCCCGCGCCAAAAACACCCGCTGCTGCTGTCCGCCAGACAGTTGACCGATGGGGCGATCGCGGTACTCTGCCATGCCCACCCGCTCCAGGGCATGCGCCGCCAGCCGCCGAGAAACCGTGGAATAGCGCCGCAGCCAGCCCGTCCGCCGTACCCGACCCATCATCACCACATCCCACACCGTGGCCGGATAGGTCCAGTCAATTTGCGATCGCTGGGGCACATAGGCCACCTGCTCAAGCTGTTCGGTTAGAGGCCGCCCTTGATAGCTCACGCTACCAGCCTGGATATCAATGAGGCCCAGCATGGCTTTGAGCAGCGTACTTTTGCCAGCCCCGTTGGGGCCAATAATGCCGGTTAACCGACCGGGCTGAAGGGTGCAGGAAATATCATGCAAGGCTTCAACGCTGCGGTACTGAACGCTGAGATGCTGAATATGGAGCGGGGATAGCGCCATCACAAAAACTAATTATGAAACGATTATGAAAATAGGATAGCTTAAAAATGAAAGGATTATGAAAAATAATAGATTCTTTAGATGATCAAACGAACGGGGATGGAAATGGGCCGGGCGGCAACCCAAGCGAGTCTGGGAATATTGCTAACGCTGGTATTGTGGGGCTGCGGTCAGGGCACAGCACGGCAGGGGGGGAAGCCGAGGGTGGTGGCCACCAGCACGATTTTGCAGGACTTAACGGCCCAGGTGGCAGGCGATCGCATCACAGTGCAGGGCATTTTAGCGCCGGGGGAAGATCCCCACATCTATGAGCCAGTACCCCGCGATACCCAGCGACTGGAGACCGCTGACCTGGTTTTGTACAACGGCTACAACCTTGAGCCCGCGCTGATTAAGTTGATTCAGTCAACGGCCAGCGATCGCGCCTTGGCAGTGGGGGAGGTCGTGCCGCCCCTGGCCTTAGAAAAAGGGGGCAGCACCGTTCCCGACCCCCATGTTTGGGGAAGTGCCGAAAACGGAGCGCTGATGGTGGCTGCCATTCGCGATCGCCTGATCAAGCTGGTACCTGAAGATCAAGCCATTCTGACCCAGAACGCCCAAGCGGCGATCACAGAACTCGCGGCATTGCATCGCTGGATTAGCCAGCAAACCGCCACGATTCCAGCAGGCCAGCGGCAGCTGGTGACCACCCACGATGCTTTTCAGTACTACGCCCAAGCCTATGGCCTAACAATCCACGGCACCCTGATTGGCATGAGTACGGAGGAACAGCCCAGTGCCCGAACCGTTAAAAATTTAGTGAATTCCCTGAAAAGCAGTCAGGTGCCCACCATCTTTGCTGAGACCACGATTAACCCCGACCTGATTCGCACCGTGGCCCAGGAAGCAGGGGTTCAGCTTGCAACCCAGAAACTCTACTCAGACTCCATTGGGCCTCAGGGTAGCAATGCCGAAACCTATGCCAAAATGTTGGCCTTGAACACCCGCACCATCGTAGTAGGGCTCGGGGGCAAGGTGCAGGAAATGCAGGAAATGCAGGAAATGCAGGAAACCGATGTCCCTATCCCCAGCGGAGTGGTTCCCGGAGCAGCCCAGTCAGATGGCCCTTAATTGACGCATGGGACGGTCTCTGAAGCCATTGCAAAGGCCGCTTACCCCTTGACCGATCCGGCCAGTAGACCCCGCACAAAGTAGCGCTGTAAGGCAAAAAAGACCAGCATCGGAACCGTCATCGAAATAAAGGCCCCAGCCGTCAGCAGATGCCAGTCCTGACCGCGATCGCCCACGAGGTTTCGCAGCAGCAGGGTCACCGGGGCCACATCCTGGTTGCCCCCCAGGTACACCAGGGCCACTAGCAGGTCATTCCACACCCACAGGAACTGAAACACCGCAAACGAGGCGATCGCCGGGGTGGAAAGGGGCACAATCACCCGCGTAAAGATCTTCAGGTGTGAGGCCCCATCCACGGCAGCCGCCTCAATCAGGTCGCGGGGCAAGGAGCCAATGTAGTTCCGCAGCAGATAGATTCCCAGGGGCATCCCGTAGCCCGCATGGGCCAGCCACACCCCTAAAAACGAGCCCGACAGCCCCAGGTCGTTGTAAGTTCGCAGCACGGGAATCAAGGTCATTTGCAGGGGCACCACCAGCAAACCCACAATGGCCATAAATAACAGCTGCCGCCCCGGAAACTGCATCCAGGCTAGGGCATAGGCCGCAAAGGTGGCAATGGCAATCGGCATCACCGTGGCCGGGATGGAGATAATCAGGCTATTCAAGAAGGCCTGCCCCATGCCTTCACTAGTCAGCACCTCAACGTAGTTCCCCAGATGGAGCTGGGTCAGCTCTAGGGGATGCAAAAATACCGTCCACCAGCCGCTGTTGATCAGATCCTCTCGTTGCCGAAATGAACTGATCAAGAGACCCAGGGTGGGCAGCGTCCACAGGAAGGCAATTCCCACCACGGCCAAATGCACCGGGGTTTTCGTGAGGACTGTTTCCAGACGATTCAGCCAGCGGCCCTTACGTTTACCTCGCCTTTTGGCTAGCGTACTCATCGGTTCACCTCCTGGGCTCGAAAGCGACGAATGTTAGCCACCATCACCGGGATAACCGCCAGTAGCAAAATAACGGCGATCGCGCTGCCCCGGCCAAAGTTGCGATAGTTGAACATTTCCTTGATCATGCGGCTGGCAATCACATCCGTTTCTAGATTGCCTGCGGTCATCACAAACACAATATCGAACACCTTCAGCACCAGCACAATGATCGTGGTGGCCACCACCATGAGGGTAGAACTGATCATGGGAATAATGATCCGCCAGAAAATCTGGAGTTCATTGGCCCCATCCATGCGGGCCGCCTCAATGATGTCTTTGGGAATGCCCTTGACCGCCGAGGACAGCAGCACCATGCAAAAGCCCGTTTGCAGCCAGATCATGATTGCAATCAAGGCAAAATTATTGATGGCCTTGTTCACCAGCCAGCCGACGGGCTCAAAACCGAGGCTGGTAACCATGGCGTTGAGCAGGCCAATTTGGTCAATGCCGGGCGCATTGTAGGCATAGACAAACCGCCAGATCACGCTGGCCCCCACAAAGGAAATGGCCATCGGCAAAAAGATCAGCGCTTTAGCCAAGGGTTCATACCGCACCCGATCCACCAGCACGGCAATAATGAGCCCCAAACTGACGCTGATGCCCGTCACCAGCACCAGCCACAGCAGATTATTGCGGAAGGCAATCAGCATGGACGGTTCGGTGAAGGCGTAGATGTAGTTGTCGAGGCCGACAAAGTTCTCAGAGCGATTGTCAAAGAAGCTAATGAACAGGGTACGCAGGGTGGGGAGCACCAAATAAGCCCCCAAGACCAAGACCGCTGGCCCCATGTATATCCAGGGCAATAGCTGCGATCGCCGGTTTGGCAAGAATCGCTCGACCAGCAGGTTGAGGCCATAAAACAGGGCAATGATGCCGCCAGAGCCCATGACAATTGCGGCGATCGCCCCGAGAATGCGCGTTAAGTTTGCAGGATCAAACATGGTGTCAGCCGTTTAAGCATCACGGTCGCAGGGGGCTTACTGGGGCCAACTTTTTTCAACGGTGGTTAAAACCTCATCCACCTTCTTACCCCCCACGTAGTCCACCACCCCCGTCCAAAAGGTGCCTGTTCCAACCGTCCCCGGCATCATATCAGAGGCATCAAAACGCACCGTCTCAGCATTCGCCAAAATTTCCGCCTGTTTCTGAGCCACCGGATCCGGGTAGGCTTCTGGGCCAACCGCCTTATGGGGCGAAATAAAGCCTCCCAGTCCAGCCCAAATTTCATGGGCCTCTGGGGTTGTCAAATACTCCATGAGGGCACGAGCCTCTGGGGTATCGTTAAACATGCCAAAAACGTCCCCAGCCACCAGCACAGGCGTCCCCAGGTTCTCGTCAATGCTCGGGAAGGGAAACACATTCACATCCTCACCCAGCACCACATCCTCAGGGAAGAAGCTGGCGATAAAATTCGCCTGACGGTGCAGATAGCAGCGGGGCGGGTCGCTGAAAAGCCCCTGAGGGGAGTCGCCAAAGGGAGTACTAATCACCCCAACAGTACCGCCTAACACGTACTTCGGGTTCAGGGCCACTTTGCCAAAGGTTTCAAAGGCGGTTTTGACGGCGGGGGCATCAAAGGGGATTTCATGGGTCACCCACTGGTCATAGACCTCTGGCCCCGCTGTTCGGAGCATGATGTCCTCAATCCAGTCAGTGCCCACCCAGCCCGTCGCGTCGCCGCTTTCCATGCCCAAACACCAGGGGGTACCTCCATCGGCCACAATTTTGTCGCTTAGCGCCATGAGCTCTGCCCAGGTTTTAGGCACGCTGTAGCCATTTGCAGCAAAGGCTTTGGGGTCATACCAAACCAAGCTTTTAACCGAGGCTCGGTACCACACCCCGTAGCTCTCGCCCTCAACAGTAGCCAGATTCAGCCAGTCTTCTGGGTAGGCAGCCGCCAGGGTATCTGGGTCTAAAAATGAGCCAATCGGAACCAGCTGCTTAGATCTAGCAAAATCAGCCATCAGTCCAGGCTGGGGGAACATGGCAACATCAGGCGCATCGCCCGACTCGACGCGAACTGGCAGTAGGGTGGCAAACGCATCGGTGCCTTCATACACGACATCAATGCCCGTTTTTTCTTCGAAGGGGGCTAAGGCCTGCTCCATCTTTTCCTGCTGGTCGCCGACCACTACACCCAGCACCGAGACAGTCTTGCTGGCGGAATTTCCATCTCCCGTTTGTTCGCCTGTGCCGCAGCCCACCAGCAATAATGACAGGCTAACGCCGAGGGCAAGAATTGGGTTGAGCGGTCGATTCAACATAATGTACGGTTCTCAAACACACCATCATCGGGTGACCGTTCCACGGTCACCTCGTTCTGTTGGTTACTATAAGGCTCTAGCTGCCCCATCGTCAGGCGTTCTGAATCCTTAGGCCGATTTAAAGTCAGGGTTGACGCGAGGGAAAGAGGCTCATTGCCCACCTGAATGGATTGACGTCAGAGCTGACCCTGCACGTGCTCAATGGGCGCATCGGGAATCGACAGGGTTGCGATCGCCCTCTGAATTCAGTGAGCGATCGCCCCCGTCAAGCCTGCTTTTGCCGTAAGCGGCGCACCTCTGCGATGTAAAAAGTTTGCTGCGTCTCGACTTCGTAGGCATCACTGGCAAATTTTTCTAGCGCTGCACAGTTAAAATCGACCCCACCAAAGCCACAGGTATGAGCTTTCACCAGCCAAATCGTGGGGTGTGTTCCTGGAACCTGCGCCAGAGCCGCTGCCACCTGGGCCGCATCCTGCAAAACAAAGGAATTCAGATTAAACTGCTGGAGGCTGGGCGGCGTTGGCAAGGGCACCAGCTGATTGACCCCGGCATAATAATGGGCCAAGGGCAGTACTGCCTCCGAGTTGAACACTAGAATGGGTTGTTCTGGCTGTTCATGGGCCATCAGGTACTCTGCCACCCGCGCATAGTCGCCTTGCTTGGCCAGGGGCTGATAGGTGGCGCCTAAAGAGGTCAAATTGAAAACAAAGATAATCGGGACGACAAACCCTAAAAATTGACGCCGCGATCGCCTTGGCAGCAGACTAATCACGGCAAAGACCGCCAGCACCTCCAGCAGGTAAAGCACCGATAAATACCGCACTGACAGCTGCAGTTGAGTCACGATGGCGATCGCTCCATATAGCAGCACCGTACAGCCATAAGTCATCCAGATCATGCCATGCGCCTGCTGGGCACTGCGACGATACCGTAACCCCAGCCAAACCAAACAGCCCACAAAGCTAAAACTCAGGAACACACTCAAGGGATAGGGCACTCGCTCAACATTGAGCGTGTAGGATCGAAAACCAGATACCAAAACCCGCAGATTTGTAGACCAAGACGCAGCCCCCACCGCAGACACCGCTGCGTGGGATTCCATAAATGCGAACCAGAGAAATGGTCCAGCACAGATAGCGGTAACGGTCATTGCCAGGAGATAGCGCCGCAAGGGTTGATACTGCCGTAGCGCTAGCACAGCGATCGCCTGAGCGATTAAGACAAACCCCAGAAAGTAGCTCGTCCATGCCGCCAAAACAGACACCCCAACATAGGCCCAAAATTTTATCCGACGGGGTTCAGCCACCCATATCCCCCCATAGAACAACCACAATAGGAGGGCTGTCATCAAAATCGTGAGGGCATAGACCCGAATCTCGGTGGCGGCCCAAAGCAGATAGGGATTGATCGCAAGATAGGCCATGACCCAGCTGCTTTGGACTTTGGGGAACAGCGCCTGTTGCAGTCGATGGACAACATAGAGTGCCAGGACGATACAAAGTACCGAAAATAACCGGGCAAAAAAAATTGAGTCATTTACCTGCCGCCAAAGGGCAAGGACGACAAAATAAAATGGCAGCTGTCCTTCAAAGTGAAGCGCCTGATCCAGGGCATAGCCGACACCCTGTCCAGTGGTGTTTAAAGAGTAGGCTTCATCAACCCATATATTGAGCTTTACAGCCAGAAATAACGACAGACTCATGTGAACCAAGAACAACAGGAGCAGAGTCAAGGACTGCACCTGCCCCCGTCGTGCTGGGACTGCTGAGCTATCTATTCGAACATTGGGAAATGTGGGCCGCACAACGCTGCACTCAGATTGGCTTCGCCCATCTTAGCGCCACCCAACTTAAACCCCCACCCAGAGCCGCCATGAGTCTCCAGAGCCGATACAAGACAACTAAGGCGAGGGCTGTCCTCCCCCGCAGCCAGAAGCGAAACATCGACGGACAAACCTGGCATTTTACGAGACGGGCAGCGGAGCACCCATTGGTTTGGCAAGCCGTGGATCTTTCAGCAGCGGAAACCCGAGGGCTTCTCTCTGGCTGTAGTAGAGCTGAGCAATCTGGCGGGCCAAGGCCCGAATGCGGGCAATATAGCGGGTGCGCTCCGTCACGGAAATGACGCCACGGGCATCCAGCAAATTAAAGGTGTGGGAGCATTTCAAGACTTGGTCAAAGGCGGGCAATACGAGTTCTCGCTTCATCAGGCGTTCTGCTTCCTGCTCGTAAATTTGGAACAGGCTAAACAGCACGTCGGGTTCGGAGGCTTCAAAGTTATAGGTGGAGTTCTCCACTTCTCCCTGAAGGTGAACGTCCCCATAGGTCAATTGGTCGTTCCAACGAATATCAAAGATAGAATTAACATCCTGGAGGTACATGGTCAGCCGTTCCAGACCATAGGTAATCTCAATCGAGACGGGACGACAATCGAGGCCACCACACTGTTGAAAATAGGTAAACTGCGTGACCTCCATGCCGTCCAGCCAGACTTCCCAGCCTACACCCCAGGCCCCTACGGCGGCATCTTCCCAGTTATCTTCTACAAACCGCACATCGTGGTTTTCAGGGTGAATGCCCAGCACCCGCAGCGATTCTAGGTAAACCTCTTGAATATCGTCGGGAGAGGGCTTAATTAGCACCTGGTACTGATAGTAGTGCTGCACCCGGTTTGGGTTCTCACCATAGCGGCCATCAGCGGGCCGACGGCAGGGTTCGACGTAGGCCACTGACCAGGGTTCGGGGCCTAGGGCTCTCAAAAAGGTATGGGGGCTTTTCGTGCCTGCCCCTTTCTCTGTGTCGTAGGGCTGCACGATCAGACAACCGCGATCGCCCCAAAATTGATTTAGCTTTGCAATAACCGCTTGAAAGTTCACCGTCGATTCCCCGACCCGAAGTGGTTCAGTTACCTAGTCTAGGCTACCGGGTCGCTACCGCAACAGCGCCAGTCGTGAAGACTACTGGAGGCCGTAGCGCCAGCGCTCCAATTTTTGCTGAGCTGAAGCATCCAGGGAATGACTCAGCAGTCGCTTGCGAGACTTTGAGGCCGACTGCTGCTTGCGGCGAATGCGTTCGGACACTAGCTCCATATCGCTAATTAGCTGGCGAGCCGACATCCATTCAGCCCCGTAGCCGAGCACCGTAAGCTGCTGCGCCCGGTCAGAGGTCGCCACAATCAGGCGATCGCGCTTGGCTTTCGGCTGCGATCTTGCTTGGGCGCAATACAGTTCGATGTAAGAGTCCGCCGTTTCGCCAAATTCGGTGTAGTAAATTTCTAGGGTGCGGGTCAAGGATTCAGCGACTCCCAGACCCCGGCGCTGATGGGCATCAAAAACAATCCGGGTCTGATACCCTTGAAACGCGCTGTAATTGGCTAGAGCGCCAATCAGCAGTTCCCGCAAAGCCTCCAACCCATCACGATGGCCCTGCATTTCGCCTGGTCGCCAGGCGCCAATCACGTTGTAGCCATCGACCAGCAGCGTCGTCAATTCGGGAGGAGCTGCCATAGGAATTGCTAACTTTCTTGAAGTGCTATCCCTATTGTGCCACTACATTTTATTTTCTTAAACTTTTCCCCATGAATGTTGTGTCTTCTATGCCGCTTGACCTGCTGATTTTAACCAACGGGCCTGGGGAAGTCATGACATGGGTCAGGCCTGTGGTCACAGCCCTGCGATGGCACTTTGGCGAAGATCGCAATCAGGTACGCATTTCGGTACTGCTGTCGCCTTGTCCCCATGCCAGCGGTCAGGAGGCCGCGCTGGTGCAGCAGTTTAGCGGCGTTGACCGGGTGCAGGAACCCGCTGGATTTTGGCCGTTTCTACTGTGGGGACGCACGGTCGCAGACTGGCCTTGGCATTCCCAAGGTGCCGTTATTTTCTTGGGGGGCGATCAGTTTTTTGCCGTGGTCGCGGGTCGGCGGCTGGGGTACCCCGTCATTACCTACGCTGAAATTACGGCCCGGTGGCTTTCCTGGGTGGATCGCTGTGGCCTCGCCCATCCCCACCAGCTCCAGAACATTCCCCCAATGTGGCGGCCAAAAGTGACGGTCATCGGTGACCTCATGGCAGATATCCCAAATCTCGACGCAGCGCCACAAACGCTGCCCCAGACACTCCCACTCACCGCGAACACAGAGCTGATTGGCTTTCTACCGGGTTCTAAGGCGACCAAATTATGGTTGGGGGTACCCTTTGGTTTGGCGATCGCCGACCTTCTGCAGCAGCAGCGTCCCCAAGTCCAGCTTGTCTTTCCAGTCGCCCCGACCCTCACCCTAACTGAACTGGCACGCTATGCCGATCCCCAGCGAAATCCCTACATTGCTGCCGTTGAGGGCAGCAATGCCCGACTGGTGCAGCCCCGAGACGGCCTGCCTTATTTTTTAACCCCCCAGGGCGCTCAGGTTTGGTTATGGACTAATTTCCCCGCCTACGACCTGCTCACACAATGTCAGCTCTGCGTCACGACCATTGGTGCCAATACCGCTGAGCTTACTTCACTGGCTGTCCCGATGATTGTTATTTTGCCAACCCAGCAACTTGACATGATGCGGGCCTGGGATGGCATACCGGGTCTACTGGCTAACCTACCCTGGATCGGCACCCCCATGACGCGAATCATCACGAAGTGGATGCTGCAAAATCGTCAGCCGTACTGGGCTTGGCCTAACATCTGGGCCAACCGAGCAGTAGTGCCGGAGCGCGTTGAACCCCTTTACCCCACCATGATTTGTCAGGACATCATTGAACTGCTGACCGACCCAGAACGGCTCGCAAAAACCCGCCGAGATTTAGCAACCCTTCGGGGACAGCCGGGTGCAGCACAGAGGCTCGTTAAACTGGTCGAAGAAACGCTGGGTTCAATAACGGTTAACGCGACCCATAGCATTGATCCCAAACGTTCAATGCCCTAAGCCCGTTCTGAATTCTCTGAGTCTGATCTAGCTCTGGTCTAGCTCTGGGGCTGACTAGATACATAGCCAGGACGACGCTGGGCGGAATACATGGCCCGCAGAACCAAGGCAGGGTCAACCAGCTGGCCCGCATACTTCAGCGTCCAGTGAAGGTGTGGCCCCGTTGTTCGACCTGTCATACCCACTCGGCCAATGCGTTCTCCGGCCTGTACCGTTTGGCCCTGGGCGATCCGCAAGCCACCGGAGCTGTCAACCATCACGGCATTGCTGCCACTGCCTGACACATAGCCCTGCATGTGACAGTAAACATGCACCCATGAACCAGACTGAATACGCACTGAAGTCCCACAGGCTGTATTGTCAGAAACTTCTATGACCCGACCCGACCACCAGCTGCGGATATAGCTGCCTGTAGGGGCGGCAAAGTCGAGGCCGCTATGGAACTCAGTCGAATATCCGCCAGTGGGAGAGGTGCGATAGCCAAAGGGTGAGGTGTAGCCCTGAAAGTTTTCCACCGGGAAAGAGCCGCTATTCCAGACGCTAACCGCCGCTTGCTGATTATTGTCATCTAGGGCTTCACCGATTTGTGGTGTCAGTCCAAATGCTAAAACGCCCAACCCCAGAATGGGCAGCAGGTGCTTCCGTTTCACGACAAGGGACTCCTCAACAGTTTAGAGATATAAGCAGATGACAGTCGAACTGAGATTTATCTTGGCAGCTCACGAAACCAATCCAGGCATGAGCCTCTTTATACCGATCCAAGGGGTGTCTGTCAAGCATTTGTTACGCTCTCAGCACCAACGCGGTGGCAAAGGGTATGAAACCCGCTCCAAAGGATAAGTGATGGGCGAAGTCTATACAGAGGATGCACTAGAATCGGTCTCAATCTAACATCTTCATCCATACATAAATTGATGGCCCCGCACAAAGGCTGAAATGCTTTGTTGCTTTGAGGGTGCAGCCGAGAGCTAGGATGGCCTGTGGGGAAAGCGCCAGACTATCTTAATGGGGATACCGATAAGACCGATAAGGTTGAGCGATCGGCTAGGAATCTGACCGCTGCAGTAGAAGAGACTGACAGTCATCAACCCTGCCACCAAGGTGAGTGATTTTTATGGGTAAGGATCGCAGCAGGATAACAGCAGCCGATGGGATGACCTACGAGCAACATCGACACTGGATGCAGCAGGCGATCGCCTTAGCCGCACAGGCAGGACAGCAGGGAGAGATCCCGGTGGGTGCATTGCTAGTGGATGGGACGGGACACTGTATTGCCCAAGCCCATAACCGCAGAGAACGAGACCATGACCCCACAGGCCATGCTGAACTCTTGGCGCTGCGTCAAGCTAGCCAAGTTTTGCAGACCTGGCGGCTATCGGACTGTACCTTATACGTGACGCTGGAACCTTGCCCCATGTGTGCCGGAGCGATTCTGCAATCTCGCTTAAAACAACTGGTATACGGGGCGGATGACCCAAAATCGGGGGCCGTTCGCACGGTACTCAATCTGCCCGATAGTGCTGCCTCTTTCCATCGGCTACAGGTGCTGGCCGGGATATGTGAGGCGGACTGTCGGCAGCAGCTCCAAACCTGGTTTGCTGAGCAGCGCCACCAGCATTCCCCCTAATCCCCTAGGCGTCAACAGCCCTGAAATCTATGCATCGTCGTCAAGGGTGGGCCATAGGCGTTCAAGGCGTTCACGCCAGGCAGCCAAAGTGGCTTGGCGCACCTCAACTCCGGCATCAAGATCCCCCATGACTCCTTCCTCATAAAAACGATCGAGGTTTTGCAGCGTCATCTCTAGAGAAATCCCCTGTTTTTTGGCCGCTCGGATAATCAAACTCACTTGACGATCCAGGTGATGGTCAAAGGGATCCTTTAAGCCCCGTTCTTGAAGCGAGATCAGCTGGGCGATCGCCGCCAGGCAATCATCCACCACCAAGGATTTGAAATTATGCTGAAAGACCACCCAAAGGGCTTCTTGATGCAGGGCATAGCGAACTTCTCCGGTGACATCAAAGTTATTCGCTAACAGTTCCCGCAGGAAAGGTTCGGCGGCGGATATCGGGGCGATCGGAATCATCAGCCGCAGCCACGAACGATCCTCTGATAGTAAAGTGAGCAAGCGATAGGTGGGGGTTTCCGCTTGCCACACGCCAGGTTCAACAGCCTGAAGCTGATCGGGATAAATTGAGGCGAGCACGGCCTCTAGCTCTTGCTCTGTCATGAACGCCACTGCTAGATGATGAAAACAGTAAAGATCGTTGGCAACCGTTGCTGGGTTTAGGCCAGTCGCGTTACCAATCTGTCTAGGCCCGAAACAGGCCAGTGCTATCCAACCCCAATCTCAAATGAGCTGACAACTCGGGCGAACAGCGCTCTTTTGGCAGCATATCGCGTTCGGTTCCATTTGCTGTGTCTTAACCAGGGCGGAGATTACGACTTTACGACACCCAGCCGGGGGGATTGGGGCGGGGTTCTTTGGCCTTAAACTAGGAAGGCGAGTCAGGCTAAACCTGTATCACAGTCGTCAGTTTTGCGAGATTTCTCTATCTTTTCTTGCCCTATGGATTTTCCGGTGGCGCGCCAACAGCTCTATCGTCTGACTCGACAGGACCCTACTTTTAACCTGGCTGAAGCAGCGCTCTACATCGCGCAGGAAGCTTATCCGCAGATTCATATTGCTACTTACCTGAAACAGCTCGATGCGATCGCGGCGGATATTCGCCCCCATCTGCCAGCTGAGCCCTACCCGCTGAAGATGATTCAGGTAATCAACCACCACCTGTATGACAAACTTGGGTTTACGGGCAACACGGCACAGTATTACGACCCCCGCAATAGTTTTTTGAACGAGGTTCTCGATCGGCGCACGGGCATTCCCATCACCCTATCGCTGGTCTACCTTGAAGTGGCGCGTCGATTAAATCTGCCAATGGTCGGCATTAACTTTCCAGGGCATTTCCTGATTCGTCCAGCGCAGGAAGGGATGGATATCTATGTGGATGCGTTTCACGGCGGTGAGATTTTATTCCGCCAGGACTGCCAACAGCGCTTAGAATCCCTCTATCAACAGCCTGTTGCCCTACAGCCCCATTTTTTTCAGACCGTAGAGCCGCATCAGTTTTTAGTGCGGCTCCTAACCAATCTCAAGCATATTTATCTCAACCAGGGTGATTTAGCCCTAAGTTTGGCCGCATCTGAGCGAATTTTGCTAATTGTGCCCGAGAATACCCGCGAACAACGCGATCGCGGATTACTGTACTATCAATTGGGGCGCTGGGCCGCTGCTCGCCAGGACTTAGAAGACTATTTGCAGGCGTTTCCTGCTGCCCAAGATCAGCCCTTCATTACGCAACTGCTCCAACGGATCAGCCATGATCGATAAGTTCAGGCTACAACTGGAGAGGAGCTTAATCCAAAAGTAGCCGTCAACTATAGCAGCCAGCCAGATCCCAATCAAGACTGATGACCACCACTTGCGACCTCTCTCTCGAAGAAATTGCCCAAGGCTTCCATGCCCTTTCTGATACCATCCGCATCCAAATCTTAGAGCACCTCCAGCAGAAAGAACTGTGCGTCGCTGAGCTGTGCGATATTATCCACAGCAGTCAGTCTAAGCTATCGTTCCACCTCAAGGTTTTGAAGGAAGCTGAGCTAGTCTATACCCGCCATGAAGGCCGCTGGATTTTTTATAGCCTCAACATGGCGCAGTTTGTGCGACTAGAGCAGTATTTAGCGGAATACCGCCGCTACAGCCAAATCTTCCCCCATACGGACGATATCACCCATCATCCCCAAAATTAAGGTCAGCATCAGTTGGCCCTAGCTCTAGCCAAATGGGGTAGAGTTTAGCAACTCTCTGCCTAACTTTGCCCCGCAGAAAAGGACATCTGCCATTGCGTTTTTACCCCAAATGTCGGAGATCTCGGTAGCCCATTTCCAGGCATCGTAGACCTAGCGCAATCATGGTTGTTGTTTCAGGAGTCCTGCCTTTTGCAGACGGGTGATCAATCCGGGACGGCGACTGTATCGCTCTCGCAGTTTGAGCAGGCGATCGCGAAATGCATCCGTAGTCCCCTGCATCACCGCGACATCTCGCAAATCCTTGAGATGGGCAACGGCTTGATCGTAGGGACTGGCTTGCTTCAGTTCAACTAACCGCAAAACTTCTTCCCACAGGACTTCTACCCGCGGTGCGATCGCTTGTAGCTGTTTACGTCTAGCTTGCTCGGCAGCCTCACGCTCTTTTTGTTCTCTAGCTTGCTGCTTGTTCTGGGCGATCGCCATTAACACCGCCAAGGTGCGTCTAGAGTTCGTACCGACCGGAGTATTTTGTTGGCCATACTGCTGGCGTAAGTGCAGCAATAATTCTGCCCCGACATGGCTTTCACCGTTAATGACTCTCAGCAGATAACGATTTCGCTCAGCTTCCGATAGCGCCGCCAGCCATTCCTCAATAGGCTCGTGTTTTGCTTGGGAACTGGCACTTTCTGTGGCAGCTGCGGTAATCAAGTCTCCATCGACCTTGAAAAATTCTGCGAAGGCCTTGAGAGCAGGCGACAGTTTTTTGAGATTTGGCGGGACAGGGGGTTCAATCAGATTTTCTGGATCGGCATCTATATCTTCAGTAAAACCAAGGCGCAGCCATGCCAAATATAAAGCCCGAAAATCTCCCTGCAATAGATTTTCGCGCAGTGGAATCATGCCGTTCAGAGAAAATTCATCATCATCAATCCAGGTATAGTAGTCTTCTGCAACCAGGTTGATATTTAAAATGACTGACTTTTCCGTGGTGGACACTGAAATGCAGTGGGGTATGCAATAGGGCTCGAATACAGCAGGGTCAATCAGCGCCTTGGGGAAACGAAACATGATCTGCCGGACGCCAAAGTTGGCCACATAAAGCATGAGATCGAAGCAACGATCTAGAACTTTCTTCGGGTCGCCGCGAAAGTCACCATAGTTGTAGACAAAGCTAGCCCTTGTTGCGCTTATGGATGCCCGACTGGATAATTCCCTCAGGTAAGTTTGGTCAGCGCTGGTTAACGGCTGATCCAAGGACTGAAATTCGTAGTACTGATGTTCACTCATTGAACTGCAATCCCTCAGATTTATGGGGTTGGGATTATTCGGAAAAAGCAACTGTGAGAGATCTCATTAATATCATGTTTAAAGATCAGCTAATACCGCAATACCTAGCAAATCACTTTTCGGGATTGAGACAAGTACTTGAAGCAGGCGTGCCGACTGTACGTAACAAGACTTCTGGCCACGGTCAAGGTTCTATACCTACTAATGTTCCTGAGCATTTGGCTGCATATGTACTGCATCTTACTGCATCCAATATTGTGATGCTGATTGAAGCCCATAAAGCACTCCCATAAACTGATAGCGGACAAAGAGGTATTCACAGATGGCAGTTTTACATCGATATAAAAGACCCGAAAGTAATCATTCTCTCATCGGGATGTGGCACATCTACGAGATGGAGCAATGGGATGAAGACTACTTCAACATGGAAATCCAAGCCTACATTGAAATTACCCCTGAAAATATGGGTGATTTCCAATTCGGTTTGGTTTCAGGTTCTTTAGATGGCTATCTGGAAGATATCAATAGCAAAGAACGTTTCGCCTTTACTTGGGACGGGAATAACGAAATGGATGAAGCCAACGGGAGTGGATGGCTAAAGCTCAGCAACAAAGACCAGGCTAATGGTTTGATTAAATTTCATGGCGGCGATCGATCTACCTTCAAAGCCCGTCGAGTCCGCTAGCAAGAATTTCAGTTTTATAGTTCTCATTCAGTTCGGAACTATAAACGATGCTTCAAAATAAAGAACAAGACAATAGAATTCATTATAAAGTAGTTAGATAATTTATAAATTCAGCAACTCGAATTGGGTTGGTTGTCAATAAGGTTTTGCTAGGAGAGCAGCAAAGCCATGCTGTATCCGAGGCCATTTTATCCGAGGCCGTTCATAAACGCGGCACCAGACTCAGCCAGCAGGGGAGAATGGCAAAGAACGTAATCCGTTGCCCAATAGCCGAATGCCCAATGACCAAATATCCAATGGCCAAAGTCTGGTCTTCATCGCGATCCTAGCGTGGGGCGTTAGGGACCGCAGGACGAGCGGCCAGGTACTGATACATCTGCCAGCGGGTGTTGACATCGGCCTGGGCTTGCTTCAGGAACTGTTTGGCGGCTTCAGGATGGCTGCGGGCCAGCATCTTAAAGCGGTTTTCGCTGTACAGGTCAGCTTCGACGGGCAGTTTCGGAGTTCTGGAATCCAGCAGGAGCGGATTCTCTCCCCGATCCGTACGGCGCGGGTCATAACGGTAGAGCAGCCAGCGCCCGGACTCAACCGCCATCTTTTGCTGCTGCATGCCCTTCTGCATGTCAATGCCATGGGCGATGCAGTGGGAATAGGCAATGATTAACGACGGCCCCTCGTAGGACTCAGCATCCAGAAAGGCCCGCAGGGTGTGCTCATCCCGAGCCCCCATGGCGACGCTGGCCACATACACGTTGCCGTAGGTCATTGCCATGAGTCCCAGGTCTTTTTTGGGAGCAGGCTTGCCGCCCGCCGCAAATTTGGCGACGGCTCCTCTGGGGGTCGATTTGGACATTTGCCCCCCGGTATTGGAATACACCTCGGTATCCAGCACCAGGATATTCACGTTGCGCCCGCTGGCTAGCAGGTGATCCAGTCCCCCGTAGCCAATGTCATAGGCCCAGCCATCTCCGCCAATGATCCAGACGCTTTTCTTGACCAGATAGTCGGCGAGAAAGGTCAGACGCTGCAGCTTCTCCCGGAGTTCAGGCACTAGGTCAGGCTGCTGGAGCCACCGGGCGATCGCGGCTTTGAGCTGCGTCACACGCTGCCGCTGCTCGACGATGTCGGCTTCATCGGCTTGGGCTGCGTTCAGTAGCGCGGCGATCGAGGCTTCTGCGAGGGGTGAATGTTCCAGGGCCGTTAAGTCTTGCAGCAGCATAATGGCCTGGTCGATATGCTGATCCAGCGCGACCCGGAAGCCGAGGCCAAACTCGGCGTTGTCTTCAAAGAGAGAATTCGACCAGGCGGGCCCCCGCCCTTCAGCGTTCTGGCTCCAGGGGGTGGTGGGCAAATTACCGCCGTAAATCGAGGAGCAGCCCGTGGCATTAGCCACCAGCATGCGATCGCCAAACAGCTGGGTCGCCAGCTTCAGGTAGGGGGTCTCACCACAGCCCGCACAGGCCCCAGAAAACTCAAAGAGCGGCTCTTGCATCTGCTGCTGGCCGATCTTATGGAGCTTCAGGGCGGTGCGATCGGGATTCGGCAGTTGCAAGAAAAAGTCCCAGTTTTCGCGCTCCTGTTCCCGCAGGGGGAGCTGCGGCTCCATGTTGATGGCTTTGAGGCGAGGTTCAAGCTTGTTTTTGGCCGGACAAACCTCGACGCAGATCGCGCATCCGGTGCAGTCCTCGGCTGCCACCTGAATCGTAAACTGGCGATCGCGCCAGTCGTGATCCCGAGCGACGGTGCTTTTGAAGGTGGCCGGGGCCTGAGTCAGCACTTCGGGGTCATAGACCTTGGCCCGAATGACGCTGTGGGGGCAAACCATAACGCACTTGCCACACTGCACACAAACATCCGGGTCCCAAACCGGAATCTCGGCAGCAATGTTGCGTTTTTCCCATTGGGTTGTGCCCGTGGGATAGGTGCCGTCAATCGGTAGAGCACTCACGGGTAAATCATCCCCGTGGCGGGCCATGATTGTCCCGAGTACCTCCCGGACAAAGGCTGGCGCTGTCTCGGGCACGGGGGCCGGGGCGGAGCTGGCTGAGGTCATCAGCGCGCCCACCGTTGCGAATTCCCGAACGGGAACCTCGTAGAGGTGTGCCAGGGTTTGATCGACGGCATTGAGATTCATCTGCACCACGGCTTCGCCCTTTTTGCCGTAGGTTTTGCGAATGGATTTTTTGATTTGGGCGATCGCCTCATCGCGGGGCAATACGCCAGCCAGGGCAAAGAAGCAGACCTGCATCACCGTATTAATGCGACCTTTCATGCCCGCATCGCGGGCCACCCGAGAGCCATCAATGGCATAAAAGCGCAGCTGTTTGGTCTGGATAACCTCTCGCAGGCGGGCTGGGAGGCGCTGCCAGGTTTCCTCGGGGCTGTAGGGGCTATTCAATAGGAAGATGCCGCATGACTTTGCTTCCTCTAGCACATCGTACTGCTCGACAAATTCCCACTGGTGACAGGCCACAAAGTTAGCCTGCTGCACCAGATAGGTGGAGCGAATGGGGTCGGGGCCGAACCGGAGGTGGGAGACCGTGACCGAACCAGATTTCTTCGAGTCGTAGACAAAGTAGCCCTGGGCGTAGTTTTCGGTTTCTTCGCCAATAATTTTGATCGAGTTTTTATTGGCCCCCACGGTACCATCTGAACCCAGACCGTAAAAGATAGCCCGCACAACAGAGTCCGGTTCAATGTTGAAATCGGCCCCCACCGTTAAGGAGGTGTGGGACACATCATCCACAATGCCAACCGTAAAGTGATTTTTCGGACTGGCCTGGGTCAGGTTGTCAAACACCGCCTGCACCATGGCTGGCGTAAATTCCTTGGACGATAGTCCGTAGCGCCCCCCTACGGCACGAATTTGGAGGCGATCGCCCTCAACCAAGCTCTGCACCACGTCCTGGTAGAGGGGTTCCCCAAGACTGCCGGGTTCCTTAGTGCGATCCAGGACGGCCAAAGTTTGCACCGACTCGGGTAGGGCAGCCAGGAAGGCGGCCAGGGGCCAGGGACGGTAGAGCCGCACCTTCACCACGCCAACTTTTTCACCCTGAGCCACCAGATAGTCCACCGTTTCGTGAACCGTTTCACAGCCAGAGCCCATCAGCACGATCACCCGTTCAGCCTGGGGGTGGCCATGGTAGTCAAAGAGATGGTAGGCGCGGCCCGTGAGCTGAGCAAAGTCGTCCATCGCCTGCTGCACCATGTCGGGACAGGCTTCATAGAACGGATTCACCGTTTCACGGGCCTGGAAGTAAACATCCGGGTTTTGGGCCGTGCCGCGCAGAACCGGGCGATCGGGGGTGAGTGCCCGCTGGCGGTGGGCCAGAATCGGAGCGGGATCGATCAGCGATCGCAGGTCGGCATCGGTCACCAGCTCAATCTTTTGCACTTCATGGGAGGTGCGAAACCCGTCAAAGAAATGCAGGAAGGGAATGCGGGATTCAAAGGTCGCGCGCGTGGCGATCGCCGCTAAGTCCTGGGCCTCTTGCACTGAAGCCGAACAGAGGAGGGCACAGCCCGTCATCCGGGTGGCCATCACATCGCTATGGTCGCCGAAAATCGACAGGGCCTGGGCTGCCAATGATCGAGCCGCAATGTGGATCGCCGTTGCGGTGAGTTCGCCAGCCAGTTTATAGAGATTGGGGATCATCAGCAACAGCCCCTGGGAGGCTGTAAAGGTGGTGGTGACCGCGCCAGCCTGGAGCGACCCGTGGAGCGCTCCGGCGACGCCCGCTTCACTTTGGAGCTGAACCACCTGGGGAATTGTCCCCCAAAGGTTGGGCTGCTGGGCGGTAGACCAAGTATCTGTCCACTCTGCCATCGGCGAAGAGGGGGTAATGGGGTAAATCGCGACCACTTCATTGAGGCGGTAGGCCACACGCGCGACGGCCTCGTTGCCGTCAAGGGTGGCAAATGGGCGGGTTTTCATGGTGAAATCGCCTCCAATTGGTTTAATTCCTGTAGGGTTTGCTGGGCTTCAGCTTCATCTAGGATCGTGAGGGCGAAGCCGACATGGACAATCACGTAATCGCCGACCTGCGCATCTGGAACGTAGGCCAAGCTAATGTCCTTGGCGATGCCACCAAACCGGACTTTCCCGGTGCGGTAGAGAGAACCATCGGGTTGAGTCGGGTGAGGATCCGTAATACTCAGAATTTGGCCAGGCACCGCTAGGCACATGAAAAACCTCCTTGAGCAGGGTATGCCAGCTGCCCAGCCGCACCGAAAATCTGACCGAGGGCTAGGCCGCCATCATTGGGGGGCATCTGCTGGGGCCAGTAGGGCTGTAAGCCAGCAGCACGCAGCTGCCGGATGGCTCCCTCTAGCAAATAGCGATTTTGGAAACAGCCCCCCGTCAAAACCACCTGGGGAATGCCAATCCGCAGGGCGATCGCGACTAGGGCATCAATGAGGGCGTTGTGAAACTTGGCGGCAATGATGCCAGCAGGGGATTGACGGTCGGCCAATATGGCGATTAGCGTCGGTTCCCAATCTAGAACCCAGGAACCGCTAGCATGTTGCACCAGGCAGTAGGGATACCGTTCGAGGGTGTCGATACCTGCTGTAACCGACTCTAGATGGATGGCCGCTTCCCCTTCAAAGCTAGCGACTTGACAGAGGCTGATGAGCGCGGCGATCGCATCGAATAGACGACCGATACTGGAACTGTAGGGCGAGTTTAGGCCGCGTTTCAGCATCATTTGTAGCAGTTTGCGGGTTGGATCGGGTAGGGTTTGCCAGAGGGGCAGATCCAGATGGATGGGTTCACCGAAGGCAGCATAGAGTAATCCCAATGCCGTTCGCCAAGGTTCCTGCGCCACGCGATCGCCGCCAGGGAGTGGAAACGGTCGCAAATGGGCCACCCGCCCAAAGTCCTGGGGGTGGTTCACGGCGAAAAATTCACCGCCCCAGCTGGTGCCGTCTAGGCCATATCCGGTGCCGTCCCAGGCAATCCCGAGGACGGGCGGTGCCAGACGATGCTCGCACATTGCAGCCAGGATGTGGGCCTGGTGATGCTGAATCGGGAAGAGCGGTACCGCCAGTTCGCGACTCAGCGCCTGAGCAAACTGGGTGGAAGCATAGTCTGGGTGGGCATCACAGGCGATCGCTACGGGGCGAGCCCGATACAAGTTCAGCAGTTGAGCAACGGTCTGGGGCAGCCGCGCCACCGTCTGCACGTTCCCCAAATCCCCTAAATGTTGGCTCATCACCACTTGACCGGGGAGGGACAGAGCCACCGTGTTTTTGAGGTGCCCCCCCACAGCCAGGACACAGGGAAAGGGGGTGTGCGATTCAGGGATGGGCAAGGGCGCAGGCGCATAGCCCCGCGATCGCCGCAGCATCAGCGGGCGATCCTGAATCAGGCGCACCACGGAATCATCCACGGCGCGGGCAATCGGACGGTTGTGCACCAGGAAGAGATCTGCGATTCCCCCCAGCTGCTGCACGGCTTCGTGATCATCAACACAGATGGGAGATTGGGCGGGGTTGCCGCTGGTTGCCACCACCGGAAAGTCTAGGTCGGCCAGCAGCAGATGATGGAGGGGAGTATAGGGCAACATGACCCCCACCGTGGTCAGATGGGGGGCAACGGCGGGGGCTAGCTGGTGATGGGGCTGGCGCGTCAGCAGCACAATCGGAGCTGCCGCTGCCGTTAACAGCTCGGCTTCGCCAGGAGAAACCTGACAGTCCTGATGCACCGCCGCCAAGCTGGGATACATCACCGCGAGCGGTTTAGCCGGACGCTGTTTGCGATCGCGCAGTCGCTGCACGGCAGC
Source organism: uncultured bacterium (assembly GCA_964644325.1). GTDB lineage: Bacteria > Cyanobacteriota > Cyanobacteriia > Thermosynechococcales > Thermosynechococcaceae > CAZXWR01. The sequence continues at coordinate 361 of CAZXWR010000018.1, read as the reverse complement.
ATCGTTTCGAGCATCGACCATCAGGTGAAAGCCGCCCAGCCCCTTGAGGGCCACAATCTGACCCTGACGAATGCGATCGGCCACCCACTCCACTAGGTCTGCGGTGTCTGGGATCGCCAGCGGGTGCCCCTGAGCATCCCACAGTTCGAGCTGCGGCCCGCATTGGGGGCAGGCATTGGGCTGGGCGTGAAAGCGGCGATTGGCGGGGTCATCATATTCCTGCTGGCAGGACTCACACATCCGGAAGGACTGCATTGTGGTGTGGGGGCGATCGTAGGGGAGTGCGGTTAGGATGCTGTACCGTGGCCCGCATTGGGTGCAGTTGGTAAAGGGGTAGCGGTAACGCCGATTTTTGGGGTCG
>CAZXWR010000017.1:14713-25062 GCA_964644325.1 uncultured bacterium | reverse complement strand
GGGGAATGCTGACCAACTGGACCACGATCAAAACTCGCATCGAACGCTTGAAAGATTTAGAACGTCGTTATGAGAGCGGCATTTTTGATCTGTTGCCGAAGCAAGAAGCGTCCAAGCTGCGTCGCGAGCTGGAAAAATTGCAGAAGTACCTGGGCGGTCTGAAGCAAATGCACAAGCTCCCCGATGCCGTGATCATGGTCGATGTGCGCCGGGAGTACAACGCGATTCAAGAATGCCACAAACTGGGCTTGCCCGTTGTCTCGCTGCTGGATACCAACTGTGACCCTGACTGGGTAGATATTCCAATTCCAGCGAACGATGACGCAATCCGTTCCATCAAACTAATTGTGGGCAAGCTGGCAGATGCCATCTATGAAGGTCGTCACGGCCAGGGCGTTAGCCAAGAGGATTTCGCAGATGACGATGTTGCCTATGACGACATCGCAGATAGCGAAGAAGAATAAACAAGGTTCGACATCAGGGGTAGGGCTTGCAGGTAAGCCCCAAGACACCTACCCCTGGTTCAGTGCAGTACGGTTATGGACAAAGATTTCAGAGGCAGCACCATGGCAGAAATTTCCGCAAAGAGTGTTAAAGAGCTGCGCGATAAAACAGGCGCAGGCATGATGGACTGTAAGAAAGCCCTCGCTGAAACCAACGGGGATATGGAGCAGGCCGTTGACTATCTGCGTAAAAAGGGGCTGGCCTCTGCCGGGAAAAAAGCAGGGCGGGCGACCGCAGAAGGCTTGGTGGATAGCTATATCCACTTTGGGGGTCAGATTGGGGTGCTGGTCGAAGTCAACTGTGAAACCGACTTCGTGGCCCGCAACGAGGAGTTCAAGACCCTGGTTCAGGATCTGGCCAAACAGATTGCAGCCTGCCCCAATGTGGTCTACGTGACCGTGAGCGAGATTCCCCAGGAGTTTGTTGACCGCGAGAAGGCGATCGCCCTTGAGTCTGACACCTTGAAGGGTAAGCCCGACAAGGTCAAGGAAAAAATCGTGCAGGGTAAGCTCGACAAAACCCTCCGAGAGCTGTGCTTATTGGATCAGCCCTTCATCAAAGACCAAAGCATGACGGTTGACGATTTGATCAAGCAGTACATTGCCAAACTGGGTGAGAACATTCAGGTGCGTCGCTTTAGCCGCTTTGTGCTCGGGGAAGGACTCGATAAAACAGAAGAAGCCGCCGAGTAGACCTGTTTAGGATCAGCCAACCGTTCCTGAGCGGCTGCAACGGGCACTGATGTAAATCAGTGCCCGTTTTCGATCTTGATCTTGAGGCTATATCTGTACATGTCTTGCAGATATTGAACTGAGTCCTAGGGACACCTGACCTGGTACTTCCTGCGGTAGGCTATAGGCGGTCAATGGCTTGATCGTGGCCTGGATTTTCCTCGCTCTCGGGACATCGGTTCATTGGTTAAGTTCGTAGACCGTAATTCGTAGACAGTAAAAAACGTTTTGTGCGGCGACTATGGTTGCATCCCTAGAACAACTGCATCAAGAAATAACGGCCCTCACCCAAACTGCTGCCGAGTTAGCTCAGGCAATCCGTGAAGCATTTTCTGGATACCTCACCGCACTGGCCAAAGCAATCCAAACCCAGTTAACCCAGACCAGCTTTCACCTCTGTACCCAGATGTACCCAGCGGCCTTCTTGCAGCTTTCGGTATCAGAGCGGCAGTCCCTCCAGCAGGAGATTCAAGGGGTGATTCGCGAGCTAGTCGCGAGCCTGCCCGAAACTCAGCACCCCCTAAAGTCCCTGATCGAAAGCGATGACCTGAATCCAACGCGCCTCGTAGAGACCTGGGAAGCCATGGAGCAGGGCATCATTCAGCAGCTCAGGCAGGGGGCACGTATGCTGAACCAACAGCTTGAAGCCCATCACATCATGAAGTTTCGCTCCCTTGATAAGCTGCTGGACATCGCAGCGAAGGCCGAGGCCGCAGGCAGAACCATCACCAACCCGCCACACCTTTTGAAAGCGATGGTCGATCCGAGCCGGGATGATGAGTTAGACCCCGGTGAGCCAGTAGTTGCCATTTATCTACAGCTCGCTGACCTGGAGTTTACCGACCCTGCCTTAATGAACTGGCGACAGCATCTGCGACCCCTGATTCAAAAGATGATTCAACTCCAGAAAACCTACGCCCAGAAACAAGAGGATTTACTGATCGCGGAAGCCAGTGCTGCTTGGCGTTCGATTTGGGTGGCCGATGCGCCGGGACTGGAGGAGTAATGGCCTATGACGGAGTCGGCAGCAAAACCAATAGCGACCTCTCCACCCGATTGGGGACGACTACAGCGGGCCCTGGCGGTCGAGGCAGAGCGTGGATTCGATGATATCCAGGGGCGTCAGTATCGCTTCAGTGAATACCTGCTTCAGAGCCTGACCGCAGTGCTCCAGACCTTGGGTTCCCCGCCCCAACAATCTCGCTGTCAGTCACTGGTGACGCAGTACCGCCAGTACGGTGAACTGCCTCTCTCCAAGCGGCAGCATGTAGTCGCTGAAACCAGACGGCTGATCTATCAGGTGCAGCAAGATCATCGTCAGCAGGTCGCAGCAGCCACTCCCAAGACTATACGTCAACCTGCAACGCGATCGCCCTCAACAGGCCTCTCTACCAGTGCCCACATCAGTCTGGATCAGTCCTTGATGTACCTGAAGGGCATTGGCCCTAAAAGTGCAGACCGTTTAGCAAAGCTGGGACTGTACGACGTGCGGGATATCCTGTTTTACTATCCCCGCGACCATATCGACTATGCCCGCCAGGTCAAGATCCAGGACTTGGAGGCCGGGGAATCGGTCACGATTGTAGCGACGGTACGCCGCTGTAACTGCTTCAGCAGCCCCAAAAACCCTAAGCTGACCATCTTTGAACTGACGGTGGCCGATATTTCCGGGCAAATTCGCCTGAGTCGCTTCTATGCCGGAGATCGCTTCCGCAATCGGGGCTGGCAAGAACGACAGAAGCAGCAGTATCCCGCTGGGGCCGTGATCGCAGCTTCGGGCTTGGTCAAAACCAGTAAGTTTGGCTACACCCTGGATGAACCCGAGATCGAAGTCTTAGAACACAGCCGCGATCCCATTGACTCCCTCAAAATTGGCCGGGTGGTGCCCATTTACCCCCTCACGGAGGGAGTGCCGCCCGATCTGGTACGGCGGGCAGTAGTGGCCGCGCTCCCAGCAGCCCAGCAGATCCCGGATCCCCTGCCAGAGAATCTGCGCCAAACCTATGACCTGGTTGCCCTGCCCGAGGCGATCGCCCAGATTCATTTCCCTGAATCCGCTGAGCAGCTCGGGCAGGCACGGCGGCGGCTGGTGTTTGACGAATTTTTCTACCTACAGTTGGGGCTCTTGCGCCGCCGTGCCCAGCAGCGTCAGGTGCAGCGCAGTACGCCCCTACTCGCGCGGGGGGAGCTGGTGGATCGATTTTACGAGGTGCTCCCCTTCCAGCTCACGGGGGCACAGCAACGGGTGGTGCAGGATGTCCTGGCCGACCTCCAGGAAACAACCCCGATGAATCGCCTGGTGCAGGGGGATGTCGGTTCTGGGAAAACCGTTGTGGCGGTGATTGCATTGCTGGCGGCCATTCAGTCTGGATTCCAGACGGCCCTGATGGCCCCAACAGAGGTACTAGCGGAACAGCACTACCGCAAGATTGTGGAGTGGTTCAACCAAATTCATGTGCCCGTTGAACTGCTGACCGGGTCAACCAAGGCCGCGAAACGGCGGCAGATTGCCGAACAGCTCCAGACAGGCGAGCTGCCGTTGCTCATTGGCACCCATGCCCTCATTCAAAAGACGGTGACCTTTCAGCGCCTGGGCCTAGCGGTCATTGACGAGCAGCATCGCTTCGGGGTGGAACAGCGGGCGACCCTCCAGCAGAAAGGGCAGCACCCCCATGTCCTGACCATGACCGCAACCCCAATTCCTCGCACCCTGGCCCTGACCCTCCACGGCGACCTGGACGTGAGTCAGATCGATGAGCTACCCCCCGGTCGGCAGGCCATTCAAACCACAGCTTTAACAGCGGGCGATCGCCAACAGGCCTATGAACTCATCCGGCGGGAAGTGGCCCAGGGGCGACAGGTGTATGTGGTGCTGCCCTTAGTGGACGAATCGGAAAAATTAGACCTACGCTCTGCGGTTCAAGAACATGAACGACTGCAAAGCAAAATTTTCCCAGACTTCCAGGTGGGCTTACTCCACGGGCGCATGAGTGCCGTCGAGAAAGATGACGTGATCAGCACCTTTCGTCAGGGCAAGACGCACCTGCTGGTATCCACCACCGTTGTGGAAGTCGGAGTAGACATTCCCAACGCCACCGTCATGCTCATTGAACATGCGGAACGGTTCGGACTAGCCCAGCTCCACCAGCTCCGGGGACGAGTTGGGCGAGGCTCCCAGCAATCCTACTGTCTCCTGATGAACAGCTCCAAAACCGAAACCGCTCAGCAACGCTTAAAAGTCCTTGAACAGTCTCAAGACGGCTTCTTTATCGCAGAGATGGACATGCGCTTCCGCGGGCCAGGAGCGGTGCTCGGCACACGACAGTCAGGACTCCCGGATTTTGCCCTAGCCAGCCTGGTGGAAGATCAAGACTGTTTAGCGCTAGCCCGAGAGGTCGCCGAACAGGTTATCCAGCAGGATGATACCCTCGCCCGCTGGCCCCAGCTGCGGCAAGAGCTAGACTATCGCTACCAAAAGCTCATGGGTGGAGCCATTTTGACCTAGAATCTAGCGGCTCTATCGGAAAAACGACCCACCATGTCCCAACCCAACTTGAGCTCTATTTTCAGCCTCACCAACCCCGAAATTTACGTCATTACCGCTGCCGCCAACGGCCAAGTGAGCGGCCAAGTGGCCACCTGGGTCACCCTTGGTTCCCTAATCCCAGAGCACCTCCGGGTCGTCACCATTCTGTCGCCCCGGAATTTTACGGTGCCCCTGATTCAGCAAAGCCAGCGATTTGTGGTGAATCTGCTCGCCGCTGATCAACCGCACTGGCTACCCCTCTTTGGACTGCACTCCATGAGTACCGTCGATAAATTTGCCCACATTGCGTATCACACCACCCACAGCGGCATTCCCATCTTGCCCGACACCTGTGGCTGGGCTGAATGCCAGGTGGTGCATGAAATTGACCTGGGCGATCGCCTGGTGGTCATCGCCCAGGTCATTCAGCATCAGGTTGACCCGAACCGTCCGACCTTGAGGCGGGCCGAGGCCTTGGCTCAACTTCCAACGGAAATCAAGGCATCTCTAGGGGAAAAGCGCTTAGAAGATATTGCAGCCGATCGGCTTCTCCTTCATCCCCTTGACCCAACGGGCTAGACCCATTAGCAGTTCAGCAGGCGACGGTTATCCCTCTGGTTAAGTGAGGTTTTGAGATCAGCCAAGGCGTGGAACAGCGTCGTTTTCAGCTACACTCGCAGCGATCGCGCTACAGCAAGCAGTCGAGACCGGGGTATGGACTAGTCTTCGATCACAGGGAACTCATCATCCAGGACTTGTTCGGTTGTGTAGGGGCACTGGGTGGGGAAGACATCTGGATCTAAGCGAGTCTCGCGGGCGGCTTGTTTCCGAGCGACCGCATAACGCTGCTCAAAGACTCCTGTGTAGAAAGTCTTCAGGCTAGGACTGCTTTCTAACGACAGCCGGATTCGCTCTCGATGCTCATCAATAGTCTGGATCCAGCTGCTGCTGCGCTTGTCAGCTTGATAATGCCACTTCAACAGATGCATGAACAGAACACTTAGATTACTCTTAAGCGCGTTCTTTTCACTGCGGCCCAAGCTTTCAACCTCTTCAATCAAGTTTTCAAGATCCAGCGCTTCAAATTTACCCTGCTTCAATAGCGCCGCAGCCTGATCTACCCACTCTACAAAGTCGGTGTCATACATTTGCTGGTGGGACGTCGCGTGTGCCTGGGTGCTGGTCATGAGGTCGCCTCAGCAATGGCACTATTCTAATCTGACGTATGCCTGTTGTGCTGCGACCAGAATTATCCACCTGCTGGGTCAGTTGCCCCTGCGCCTGGGTGAGCTGGCCGCGCAGATCAACGTCATCCATCACCGCTACCAACTGCCCCCGCTGGACGCGATCGCCCGCCTCCACCCATAGCGTTTTGATGGTACCAGCGGTATTGGAACCCAGGTTGATGGAGCGATTAGCCGCTACCGTTCCGTTGGCGGTCAGGGTGACGGGAATTGTTTTCTGCTCAACGGCTTACGTGAGTAACGGTGAGGCAGAGCGTTCTGCCATTCGTGGGATCAGCGCGGGAGGATGTCACATAAAACCACCGAGCGGCCCAGAGTTAAGCTAAGATCATTAAGCATTGTTTACGAAGTCGCTGAAAGTTTTACACTTGCGCTAGAGATGCTCGCGTCTCAGCTGCGCTTCACCTATCCATAAACGACGCACGATAAAACAAGGTTTGGACATAGCGTTTATGAGTCTTCCCATTCGGAATGTTGCCATTATTGCCCACGTCGACCATGGCAAAACCACCCTGGTTGATGCCCTGCTGAAGCAGGCTGGAACCTTCCGCGAAGGAGAAGATGTGCCAGACTGCGTCATGGACTCCAACGATCTAGAACGGGAGCGCGGCATCACCATCCTGTCCAAGAATACGGCAGTGCGCTACAAAGATACCCTGGTCAATATCGTTGACACCCCAGGTCACGCGGACTTTGGCGGGGAGGTAGAGCGCGTTTTAGGGATGGTGGATGGCTGCCTGTTAATCGTGGATGCCAACGAAGGCCCAATGCCCCAGACCCGTTTTGTGCTTAAAAAAGCCCTAGAAAAAGGGCTGCGTCCGATTGTCTTCGTCAATAAAATTGACCGACCGCAGGCGGATCCCCATGCAGCGGTTGACAAGGTTCTAGACCTATTTCTAGAACTGGGGGCCGATGACGATCAGTGCGACTTTCCCTATCTATTTGGCTCTGGACTCGCGGGTTTTGCCAAGGAAGATCTAGAAGCAGACGGGGTCGATATGATGCCCCTGTTTGAGTCGCTGCTCCACCATGTTCCACCGCCTGCTGGCGACCCAACTCAGCCCCTTCAGCTTCAGGTTACGACCCTAGACTATTCGGACTACCTGGGGCGCATTGTGATTGGCAAAATTCATAACGGTGTGATCCGGATGGGGCAGCAAGCGGCCCTCATGAAAGAAGATGGCTCGATCGTGAAAGCTAAAGTCTCTAAGCTGATGGGGTTTGATGGCCTCAGACGGGTGGAGTTGGAAGAGTCTTCGGCGGGGAATCTGGTGGCCGTTGCTGGGTTCGCCGACGCCAATATTGGCGAAACCATTACCTGCCCCAACGAACCCCAGGCCCTGCCCCTGATTAAGGTGGACGAGCCGACCCTGCAAATGACCTTCTGCGTCAATGACTCTCCCTTTGCTGGCCGAGAAGGGCAGTTTGTCACCTCGCGCCAAATTCGCGATCGCCTGATGCGGGAACTGGAAACCAACGTCGCCCTCCGGGTCGAAGAAACCGACTCCCCCGACAAATTTGCCGTCTCGGGCCGGGGAGAACTGCACCTGGGCATCTTAATTGAAACCATGCGGCGGGAAGGCTACGAGTTCCAGGTTTCGCAACCCCAGGTCATTTACCGCGAAGTGAGCGGCCAGCCCTGCGAGCCCTTCGAGTACCTGGTTTTAGATGTGCCGGAGGAAGGGGTTGGTGGCTGCATTGAGCGCCTGGGTCAGCGAAAGGGCGAGATGAAAGACATGCAGATGGGAGTCCATGGCCGCTCCCAGCTGGAGTTTGTGATTCCGGCCAGGGGTCTGATCGGCTTTCGGGGAGAGTTCATGCGTCTCACTCGCGGGGAAGGCATCATGAACCACAGCTTCTTGGAATACCGTCCCCTAGCTGGCGACGTAAATGCCCGACGCAATGGCGTTCTGATTTCCTTTGAAGAAGGGGTTGCAACCTTCTATGCCCTTAAAAACGCTGAAGATCGCGGGGTCTTCTTTATTGAACCCGGCACCAAGGTTTATAAAGGCATGATTGTCGGAGAGAACAACCGTCCTCAAGACCTCGAGCTGAACATCTGTAAAACAAAGCAGCTCACCAACCACCGCAGCGCCACTGGGGATGAACTGGTGCAGCTTCAGTCTCCGGTTGACATGAGCCTCGAACGGGCGTTGGAATATATTGGCCCCGATGAACTCGTGGAAATTACGCCGGAGTCCATTCGCCTCCGGAAGCTCAACAAAAAACTAGCGAAGCGCTAGGGCGGTTAGTCTCGGATCCCAGGGAGCATCTGCCCGATGCTCTCTACCATTACCCTCTATTGCTTAGAAGTAATTGGGAACCTAAGGCACTGGAATCGGCTGAATGGGTGCCTGATTTTGATCCGGGAGTGCTGGCGCTAGGGGGGCAGAATTGCTGCCAGTCGGTGCATCCTCCCGATAAATAGTTGACCAGTATTTCACGGTCGCGACATCCAGGTCGTAGCTTCTTTGCTTTTTAGGCGTAACCCAAAAACTAATGGTGGGCTTTGGAGAGAGCGATCGCTGACTCGCATTTCGCAGAAACCGAGCCGCTTTATCACTAATCGGGAAGCGATTGTTTTCCCCCACAATCGTCATGCTCTGGCCCCCGACCTTAACTTGAATCGAAGGCACGGTGTAGTAGGAAAACGCTGTCACGAACCGCCTGGACGCAAAAACATCGACAAAATTTCGCGACCAGTTACTCACAAACCCGCCATCTCGGTCAAACACAGCTTCATATTCGCCATCAAACTCATCCCGTACGAGGACAGGTTGGGAGAGCGGAATCTCCTTATCCGTGCGCCAAGTTGCCCCATCCACCAGAGGCAATCCAGTATCGGGGTCGACCGGGTTTTCCGGTTTAGCGGTACCTGAAGGGGCCACAGTCGGCAAGGGATCCACCACCACGGTACGACTGGGCGTTGCCGCGAGGGTACCCCTACCAATCCCAGGCGCTGAAGCGTCAAGATTGCCGTAGACCATCGGCCAAGACTGCACCGTTTCGGCGGGGATAGGCCGCGTTAAGCTCACCCCTGAGGTTAAGTGCAGCCGAATAAAGCTTTGATTCGGGGTCGCCTGACTCAGGGCTTGGGCCATTTCTGGCGTCACGAGAAAAGTCTCCCCCGTGGCAGTTGGCTGAAAAACCTGATTATTGACTTTGACCTCAATACTATTCACTGCCAGGCGGGGGTGTTCTGTGCCACACATGATAAAGAAGCACACTTGAAATTGCCCCGTCGCCAGGGCGCGAATGCCATTGCGCCCCCAGTTGGTGATGACCCCCATCCGATCCACCGTTGTCAATTCAGGGAGTTTAATGACCCCTTGGTTTTGCTTACTGAGGACGGCAACATAGTCGCCTGCGGCATCTCTCACTAAAACCGGGGTAAACCAAGGGCCTTTTCTGTCCCAATTTTTGCCATCCACAATGGGCAACCCCGTTTGCGGATCCTTTGCCGCTGCCACTAAGGTTGATCCATGAACACTTGTATGAACTGACTGAGGAGGCTGGGCTGGGCTGGGCTCAACCGTCGCCAAAAGTAAGCTTAAAGACGTAAAGATCATTCTGATTACGGATTGGGGTACTTGTATTTATAAATGAATTAAACATACTGTACAGCGACTTTTGCCGTTGCGGATGCCCTTAGGTCTGCTGCGGTCACAGGCCATAACCGTGAAACAAACCTGCGTAATCTAGAGAGTGCCTGAGGTTTAGTGAATGTGGCGTCGCCAATCCGCCCCGCGCAGGCCAGCGACTCACCCATGTCTGCCGTCACAAATCCGCTGAGGCTGCCAGGCAGTGCTTGCTGATATCGAGGCTGCACAGCGCTTCCGCCGCTGTACCATGCCCAAGGCGGCGATCGCAGGTGGATACCCCCTGCATCAACTAACCTGACGGGGCCGTAGTGAAGCAACGATACGATACGCCCTGCTAATTTCGCTTGCCATAGAGTTAGTCATTAATACTCCGGATAAGAAAATCCACGGGATTGAAGCGTCTTGAAGAGTTGCATGGGGCTCGATGATATGGAACGCTAAGCATAGTCTGCCGCAAGGCTGCAGGAAATAGCCCCCATTGCCAAGCGCAAACAAAACTTAAATTGACTTAAATTGGCGCAAAATACTCTGTATGAATGCATATTTGACGGTTCACTACGACAATGCTAGACCATGACAGAGACATGGGAGCTTGACTTTTACTCACGGCCTATCCTGGATGAGCAGCAGAAAAAGCTGTGGGAGGTTCTGATCTGCAATGACCAGCGCACCTTTGAGTTCTCTCGCTGGTGTGCCGGGTCGGAAGCCAATGCGCGCTGGCTACAGGATGCGTTATCGGCGG
>CAZXWR010000017.1:0-14703 GCA_964644325.1 uncultured bacterium | reverse complement strand
ATCGCAGCATGGCGAGCGCAGCAGGGATTAGACGAGTCCGCCCAACCTGAGCGGGTGCGCTTCTTCCGACGACCGATGACGGCCATCATTACCCGTGCCTGTGAAGCACTGGCCATTCCGGCAACCGCCAGCCGCCGCACCTATGCCATTGCCCAATGGCTCCAGGAACGTTTCCAGACCGTGTACCCGCAGCATCCCGGCTTTCAGCCCTTGATGCCACCCCCGCCGCAGTTTGAACCCCAGCAACCTGCCCCCTTGCCCGAACAGCTCCTAGGAGAAGGTTGGGCGCTGGTTAATTTACCCTTTCAGGAGCTTGCCAGTTTAGAGGAGTGGGAGGTCACGTTCCGGGATGGCATTCCCCTGAGTTTGCTCAACCTGGAGCCAGACAAGACTATTCCGGGACTGCTGGTCTTTTCCCAGCGGGCTGTGCCCTTGGCAGGCTGGCTCTCGGGCCTGGAAGTTGCAGCCATTGCCTACGAGCCTGAGACAGCGCGGCTGCTCTTAGAAACGGGCCTGAGCGATCGCTGGATTCTGGCCCCATTACCTACCGCCCCAATGCAGGCAGAGGCCGCAGCCTTCGCGACGGCTAAACAGCAGGCCCAGAACATCCATTTCCTGGCGGTGCAAACGGATGCGGCCAGCGAATCCTTCGCCGGATTTTGGCTGCTCCAGGATCTCATGCTCGATTAATGATCGACTAGTGCCCGACTCAGTCTGCTGTGTTATGGACAATGTTTCCCGCCCTGCTGCCGAAGGATTTGAGCAACTGCTCGAGACGGCATTACGTGCGGGGGCACAGGCGGCAGAGGTGTTTGGCTTAACAACGCTGAACTGTCCGGTGCTGTTTGAAGCCAATCGCTTAAAACAGCTCGAAACACGCAACACCCAAGGAATTGCCCTGCGGGTTTGGTGCCACAATCGTCCAGGCTTAGCCGTTGCCTATGGCCCCTACGAGGCAACTCGACTCGTGGAAACAGCGATCGCCCTCAGCCAGCTCAACCAGCCCGAAGAAATTGAGCTAGCGCACCACAATCCTGTGGCCACAGGACAGCACTACGGGACGGCAACCACCGTCCCCCATCTGATTGACCAAGGCAAGCAGGTCTTGGAACAGCTGCTCCAGGATCAGCCCCAGCTCAAGTGCTTGTTAGAGCTGGACTGCGAGCAGATGGAAACCAGCCTCATCAATTCTGAAGGGGTACAATGCGCCCACACCGACATCACCTTAATCCTCTACGGGGCCGTGGAATGGACCCGGGGCGAAGACCTGCTCACTATTGAAGCAGAGCAGATGCAGCGGCATCATCTCACCCTGGAGCCCTTTATCCAGTCCATGCAGCAGCGCTTACAGTGGGCTATGCACCAGAGCCCTTCCCCCGTGGGACAATGCCCGGTCTTATTTACCGGAAAAGCGGCGGAATTACTATGGGCCACCGTCGAAATTGCCCTCAATGGCAAGCGCGTCCTCGAAGGAGCCTCCCCCTGGAGCGATCGCCTTTGGCAGCCAGTTCTGGCGCCGACCCTCACCCTGCGCCAGGATCCCCAGGTAGGCCCCTATAGCTGCCCCTTTGATGATGAGGGTCAGGCAACGCGGCGGGCAAGATTTATTCACCAGGGTGAACTCCAGCTTTTTTATGCCGATCGCACCGTGGGACGCCGCCTCGGCAGCGGCAGCACTGGGAATGGACTGCGGACAGAGCTGTCCCACTACCCCAGTCCAGGGCTATTTCATCTGATGATAGACCCCGGCACCCATTCCTTTGCTGATCTCGTCACCTGTCTAGACAATGGCCTGATCATCGACCAGGTTCTCGGTGAAAACGGTGGGATTTCCGGGAATTTTGCCGTCAGTGTCGATCTAGGCTACCGGGTCAAGCAGGGCGAAATTATCGGTCGCGTCAAAGATACGCTGATTTCAGGCAATGTGTATGACATCCTGCGGGGCAATGTTGTTTTGGGTAATGATGTGGATTGGCATGGCCCCTACCATACGCCATCAATCCTCGTAAACGGGCTTTCAGTGAGCGCTTGATCCAACAGGCCAATCTGCAAGACCAGTCCTCAAGACCAATCCCCAGCACTCTAAACTTTCAGGGGAAGGGCTCTATCCTGCGGCGCACGCAGAGCGATCGCCTAAAATAGGAACTGAACTGCCCATGCGGGAGATGCCTGGGCATCAGCCGTTGGCCCCCTCGCGCAGGATGACGAACGCATCCTGGCTGTTGAAGTTGGAGAGAATCTGTGACTGAACGAATCATTAACTGTGCCGTAGAGTGCGTCGAGGGCTGTATTCTGGGATCGGATTGTCCCCATCGCGAATATGTTGCCGCCGCCTCTAAGTTCATCGAAGAAAAGTCGATGGATCAGATCTTACAGATTGCCGAAGCAAGCGTTCAGAAACGGATGGCAGAAGCGGCTGAGCGCTTTGCCTCTGAGCCACCCCAATGGGTCGACCCCCCGAGCTAACCCCCCGAGCTAAACTGCCACAGCCCCAACAAAATCAATAGGCACAAACCGCCTGCCAGCAGCATAAAGCGCTTATCTTGAATTTCGACGGGTTCGAAGGGCTGCTGCCAAGGGGGCAACACGGTCGGCTCCTTCGGGGCAGCCGCAGACATCGTTCCCCCAGCCCTTTGCTTTTTAGGAAGCCTGTCAGGCTGACCCAGTTCTGGGATGGGGGTAATCCATTCTGCCTTGGTTTCCAGCTTGGGCGCTTCCAAGATATACAGCAGTCGCTTGCTTTGCTGGCGGGTTTCGTAATGACCGTGGGTTTTCAGCTGGCGACAAAGACCAAGGGCAGCGTCTCGTTCCCCGCTAGCATCGTAGGCCGTGACCAACCAGAGCTGGATTTCACCCTCCAGGGCCGATTGTTTGGGCGCCAGAGACCGCGCTGTCTGGAGATAATCAATCGCCGCACGATATTGACCCCGTTCGAAAGCCCCTTGCCCCGCCTGGTACGCAATCATCACCTCTGAAGTTGACTCAGCTGTCATTACAGCAATCCTCTGCCTTTGAGCTGTAGGTAACGCTCTACCAATTCTATGCTGACCTGATGGGCGGGGGCATCCACGACCAGCGTCCCCTGCTGCTTCAGTTTGGCAAAAACGAGCCGTCGCTGCCCCATCAGATCGAGTGCTACTGCCTGCCGATAGCAGGCTGGAATCAGCTCCTGGGCCGCTAGGTCTGAGGGCAGAAGGACTCGCGCCGCTGTCTTATCAATGCTCGGATCGCGCAGGGCTACGCAAAGGGGCAAAAATCGAGGTCGCAGACGACTCATCGCAACCAATAAATCGTGAGAGGCAATGTCATCCATGAAGTCGGTGATCATCACCACCAGCGCCCGTCGAGTATAGCGATTGAGCACCTGGCTGGTCACCGCAACATAGTCAGACTCGGCGCGAATCGGTTCAATGGGGGTGAGGGCTTCCAGAATGGCTGCCAGATGAGACATACCGGGCTGGGGGCCAATCCAAGTGTGGATTGTTTTATCAAAGACCGCCACCGCAACGCGATCGCCCCGTCGCAGTCCGGCCATCGCCAGGGATAACGTTGCATTGAGCGCCCAGTCAAACCGAGTCAGGCCCTCAACCTGGGCCGTCATGAGGCGACCGCGATCCAGCAAGATAATCAGGGGCTGGTCGCGTTCTGGCTCTAGCAGTCGAACCACTGGGCGCTGGCGGCGGGCACTGGCCTTCCAGTCCATGAGCCGCACATCATCACCGACGGCATAGTCCCGGAGTTCAGCGAATTCGGTGCCACCAATGCGATGACGCCGCTGTAGGGTTCCTGTCGACTCCAAACTCAGGCGAATTGAAAGCTGTCGCAGCCCAATCAGATCCGGATAGACTTCGACCGCAGTTTCTAGGGGTCGTTGGGCATCACACCAGCTCAGACCCCAAGGACTTTTGCAGCGGAGCTGGAGGGTTCGCCATTGATACTGGCCACGCTGGGGAGGCAGCACGTGATAGGTCAGGGTGTAGGTGGATGCAGCGGCTGGGGGGTCAAGCACCAGCTCATGGCAGTCCTGATCGCAGGCAAACGAGTCGGGGGTGCGATCGCAGAGCTGCAGGCGAGTGGTGGCATTGGCAGGGGCATTCTGCACCGTGACCTGCAGATCTACCCGATTTTGGCGACCAATAGATAATTTCGCCTCGCAGGTGCGGCTCAGGTCAAACTGCCACTGACAGCTGCGTCGGAAATCCCAGAGGGTAATGCAGGCCAGCCCCAGATCATAGAGTACCAGCCCCCCCAACCAAGCAAGCTGACCAAGCCCCGGAACTAAGCTTAGCCCCAGCGGGACTAACAGCCCTAGGGCAATCAGCCCATACAGCAAAACACTGGGAACAAATCGATAGGGGATCGCAGGTTGGGTGGCTGGGGCAGACTTTTTCGGGAGCAGGGCCACGACTACAGCGTTCGGGGTCATAGGAAAAGTTATCGGGGGACAGGCGTGCGCGCCATCAGTGCATGAATCACCTGATCCACCGTGATGCCGTCCAGCTGCGCTTCGGGCTTCAGAATCAGACGGTGACGCAACAGCGGCAGGGCGATCGCCTTAATGTCGTCGGGGGTGACAAACGTTTGCCCTGCTAGCCAAGCATGGGCTTGGGCCGCCCGTAGCCAGCCCACAGCGGCTCGGGGGGAAGCCCCCAGCAACAGCTCGGGCTGCGTTCGGCTGTTGGTAATCAGGGCTAAGAGGTAGTCCACCACCGCTGGTTCTAAATGCACCTGCTTCGCACTGGCACGCGCGGCCAAAACATCCGCTTCAGCGAGCACTGGCTGGTGCTGCCAAGCTGCTAGATCATGGGACTCAAACCCTGACAGCACATTCATCAGCATTTGTTTCTCGGCTTCAGCTGCCGGATAGTCCACCACGAGCTTTAACAAGAACCGATCCAGCTGGGCTTCTGGCAACGGATAGGTGCCTTCAAATTCCAGGGGGTTTTGGGTGGCAATCGTCCAAAACAAGGGGGATAGCGGGCTGGTGGTGCCATCCAGGGTCACCTGCCGTTCTTCCATCGCTTCAAGGAGAGCAGCTTGGGTTTTCGGCGGGGTGCGGTTGATTTCATCGGCCAGCAAAATCTGGGTAAAAATGGGGCCTTTGCGCAGGGTAAACTGGCCGCTCTTAAAGTCAAAGATACTGGTGCCTAAGATATCCGCTGGCAAAACGTCAGGGGTGAGCTGTACCCGGCGAAAGTCGGCCTGAATCAGGGTGGCTAGCAGCTTAACCAGCAGGGTTTTAGCGGTTCCCGGCACCCCTTCCAAAATGACATGCCCCTCTGAGAGCAGCGCAACTAACAATCCGTTGACAATGGCCGTTTGGCCGAGGATAACGGCGCTAATCGTATCGCGCAACTGATGAAATGCTGTGTTCAAGAGAGTCCTCGTAGGATATGGTCTGCGCTGCGAACCCAGTCTAAAAGTGCCCGATCGCTCAGCGTTTTTTGGGGCTGGGTCTGCTCTAATAACTCTATTAGGTCTTGGGGGGGGCGTCCAGTCACAACACTCCACTGCTGGGCGATCGCCTGGTCGGTCATGAGGGTCGTGGCGAGACCGAGAGCAGCGGCGAGCCGTTGTCGAAAAGCCTGCCCTAGCAACTTCAGGACATAGCCCTGGTGATTACTGTGCTGGAGTGTATCCGCCAAAGACTGGATATAGCGATCGCTGTTATTCACGGGCGCTGGCACCAGAGAGCGAGGTGCCCCCAGACGCTGATTTAGACCCCAAATCAACAGCAGCAGCAGGATCACCCCTTGACCAAAGGCAACCCCAATGGGCTGCTGGCGCAGATAAGCGAAGGCATCCGCAGCACTCGCGTCATCAGGACGAGCACCGTCATCGGTCAGTGTCTGACGGTGGCCGTGGAGCCATTCATCCACCCAGATGGTTCCATCTTGCTGGGTCACGAGGTTCGTCAAGAAGTCCAAGTTAGCCGTACCCTCAGCATAGACATTGGCCCCCAGCCAGGGGTAAACACTCTGGATAACCTTGCCCTTTTCATAGGGGGATGACCACACAACCGCGCCATGAGCATCGCCCAGCTCAACCTGGATATCGCCCGCCTCGAACTCACCGAGATCAGAACCTACAGGAAAGGGTAGTAAGGACTGATAGCCTCGACGACGGGTTTCAACCCAGACCGGGCCTTGGGGACTCGGGAGGGAACTGCGAAAATTTGCCGCTGAAATCTGCCCTTCCCAGGTCAGTAGCAGTAGCGTGTTTCCCTGGGCCACCCAATCTAAAATTTGTTGATTTTGCAGATTTTCATTTTCATAGGGTTCGGTATCGGCAACTTGGATGAAGGTTTGCCCAGTCCCCGTCAGCGCATCGTAGGGTTGCTCCCAGCGTTGAACTGAGTGGCGCTCAGCCAGTGCAGCATACCACTGGGAATAGCCCTGGAGTGATTTCTCATAGGTTGAACCGCCCGGATAGGTTTGCGGTGCGGCATTGAGCAGCACCAGTCCCAGGGTCAAAATCCCGAGGAATACCCAGACCCAAACCGATATTTGAGAGAACCAAGATCGCGACGGTGTCGTAGAAGGCGTCATGGCGTTGACGGTTACTGAGGTTTAACAAACGGCATCAGCTGTTCAAAAGCAGCCTGACACCGCCGATAATCTTCGGCATCCATCGGCAGGCCGCCATAGCAAAGGGCCTCATGCACCTGAAAGATTTGACTCCAGTCATCCCGCACGCCGATGGGCTGATCGCTGAGGCTCCAGAGGCGATCCAGGGTCTGCACATATTCGCGATCGGTGCGAGCCACATCTTCGGGGAGCAGTCGGGCCTGATGCAGACGCTCGAGCAAGGCCATGTAAATGGCTTGAATCGCAGCGGCATAGTCCTGTCTGGCTTGGGCTGCCTGGGCCTGCTGATACCAGCTGTGTTTTACGGTCCCTGGACTGCTCAGTGCCGAGGGTTGACCGGGCGATCGCCCAGCCCCGCGAGTCTGTTGCAGCCAAATCCAGAGGCGTTTCGCCAACAGGTATAGACCCAGACCCAACACCACCAGGCTCAGCCCCCGCAGCACCCACAACAGCACCGGAGTCACCCAGGCCCAGTCCATGCCATTGGGATCCGTCTCTGATTCGGCAAACAGCTGGCTCAGCTGCCACTGCACCGTTTCAGTCCAGCGGCGGATTTCAGTTTGGGCATTCCAGCTAATGCGATCGATTCCGTTGGCGGCAGCAAAGAACATAGGCAAACCAGCAGCACACTCGCTTGAGCGGGATCATCAATTCGGGGCAAATGGGGGGCAGCTCGGCTGAGGTTATGATACATACTATGCAGCGCACCTTCCTTCTCGCCAAGCTTCATAACTGCACACTCACCGGCGCAAACTTGAACTACGTCGGCAGTATCAGCATTGATCAGCATCTCCTAGACGCTGCTGATATTTTGCCCTATGAACAGGTACAGGTGGTCAATATCAACAATGGCGAGCGCTTGATCACCTATGCCATTCCCGCTGCGGCTCATTCCGGCACCATTGAACTGAATGGGGCAGCGGCCCGCCTCGGGGCACCGGGCGATCGCGTTATCATCATGACCTATGCTCAACTCACCCCTGCTGAGCTAACGCAGCATTCGCCCACCGTGATCATCGTCGATGCCGACAACCGGATCAGCGAGGTGCGTCACTCCGTCAACGACGAAGTCAAAAACCGCTGCATCACTTCAATTTGATTGGGGTCAGGGTTGGCGTAAGAATGCTGCTGCTTTACATGGGCGATCGCATCTGCCAGAGGCATATTTTGACGATGAGCTAGGTACAGGGAACAGACCGACGCTGAACGTCCTACCCCAGCCAGACAGTGCACATAGACCACATGTCCCTTCCGGTACCAGCGATCTAAAACTTGGATCGCCTCAGCAAACTGAGATTCTGTTGGAATCCCCCCGGTATAGCCATCGGGAATCGGCACCCGCTCCCACAAAAAGCTATGGGTTACATCATCGGGAACCGTCCGCTCCTGTACTTCCGTCAAGCAAAGCACCGCCGTCACCCCTTCACGCCGTAGCTTATGAACCGAAAGTGTGTTCTGGGGGAATGACCCCACACAGAGCTTTTGAGGCAAGATCCATGAAAATCGTTTAGGCATGAAGACTCATTCAAAAGTTACAACGTCAGATTAACCAAAGTACGGTAGATTTGTTAAAGTTTGACGGACAAGGTTAATGTATTGTTGCTTCATCACAGAAGGCATGCTACGCAAAAACACTGCCCTATGTCATGTTAAATCAGACTGCCCCCTGGCAGCGCTCTAGACTATCCAGACTATATATTTAGCCCTCACCCGCCCCCAAATTTATTAATAGCCTCTTATTTTTTCGACCTGCCAGCCTGTGATGACCTGCTGTAGGGAAAAATCGCAACTTATTGAAAGGCCATATGGAATATACAGAAGAGTACATTGACCTCAGGCAATACTGGCTGATTTTACGTCGACGCTGGGTGCCAGCGGTCATGGTAATGGGCAGCGTAACCTTGCTCACTGCGGTACTCACTTTTTTACAGAAGCCAGTCTACGAGGCCAGTGGGGAAGTGCTCCTAAAAAAAGAGGCCGGTGTTTCCTCTCTTTCTGAGGATTCAGCCCTTGGAGCTCTAGAAGCCTTGACCCAGCAAAGCAGTCCCCTCAGTACCGAAGCTGAAATTATCCGCTCCGAGCCGGTTGTGCGGCAGGTCATTGGTTCGTTAAGACTTCTGGATAATGACGGTGAGCCTTTGGGAGTTGAGGATTTTTTGGAAAACCTCACGGTCACGAACACCAAAGACACAGATATTTTGCGGATTCTCTACCAGAGCACTGACCCCGAGGAAGCGGCAGTGGTGGTGAACAAGCTGATCGAAATTTACCAAGCCAAAAATCTAGAGTCCAACCGCATTCAAGCCAAGTCTGCGCGTCAATTTGTCGAATCACAGCTGCCCAGTGCCGAGCAAGAGGTGCAGCGGTTGGAGCTGGCCATGCGCCAATTCAAAGAACGCAGCAACGTAGTTTCATTGCCTGAGGAGGCCAGAGTTGCTGTAGAAGGGGTGGGTGAGCTGCAAAAGCTCTTGACTGAATCGCAGGCCAAACTAGCAGATGTGCAAACCCAGGCCCAAGCGTTGCGGAACGAGCTGGGGGTGACGCCGAAGGAAGGACTGGCAGTCAACGCCCTTAGCCAGTCCCCTGCAGTCCAGAAAGCCCTCACAGAACTCCAGGATGTGCAGCGCACGCTCGCTACCGCGAGAACTCAGTTTCAGCCGGATCATCCCACCATTTTGGATTTGGCTTCACGGGAGACGGCATTACGGTCGTTTCTCGGCTCCCAAGTGGGCCAGGTGATCGGCAGTGCCAACCCACCCACATCATTGGGGGCGCTCCAGGCCAGCCAGTCTCAACAAACCCTCACGGAGGCGTTAGTACAAACAGAAGTCCAGCGTCTAGGGTTAACCAACCAGGTCAATGAGCTCCTGCAAACTCAATCGGCTTATCAGCAGCGGTTATCTACAATGCCTCGCCTAGAGCAGCTCCAGCGAGAGCTAGAACGCAAGCTGACAGTGGCGCAATCCACCTATGAAGCCCTCTTAAAAAGCTGGCAGGAATTTCGGATTGCCGAGAATCAAAATGTCGGTAATACCGAAATTGTTGCACCCTCCACCATCCCGGAGAAGCCAATTTCCCCGAAGGTTTTACTCAACCTGGCGATCGGGGTTGTGATGGGCACACTGCTAGGTGTCGGTACAGCCCTGTTACTTGAGGCACTGGATACCTCCGTTAAAACAGTGAAAGAGGCTCAGGAACTGTTTGATCTGACCGTGCTGGGCACTATTCCCACTCTGGAGGGTTCAGAGAAGGTATCCCGACGCGTCCTCGATCGGAAGACCCCACAGCTCCCAGTACGAGATAGTCCCCGCTCCGCTGTGAGTGAAGCCTATCGAATGCTCCAGGCCAACCTGAAATTTTTGAGTTCAGACCAGCCAACCCGTGTTATGGTCATGACCAGCTCAGTGCCCCAGGAGGGTAAATCCACGACAGCAGCCAACTTGGCGCTAGTTTTTGCAGAGATGGGCTATCGGGTGCTAGTCGTCGACGCTGACCTGCGGCGCCCCTCTCAGCATCAAATCTGGGAACTGCCCAATGCTGTAGGGCTGAGCAATATCCTAGTGGATACGGGAGGCTGGTCTGGGGTTGTGCGATCTGAGAATGAGAACCTGGATATCATCACAGCGGGCGTCATCCCGCCCAACCCACTCCGCATCGTTGATTCTCAGCGCATGGCAGCACTCATCCAAGAGTGGCGTGAGGCATATGACTTTGTGCTCATTGACTCACCACCGTTAGCGGTCGCGGCAGAAGCACTCGTGTTGGCTCAGATGACGGACGGAGCATTGATGGTAGCCCGACCTGGGGTACTGACCTCAGAAAGCGCCGAGACAGCACGGTCAGCGATTACCAAGGCCAATATGAACAATCCCGAGTCTCGGCGGAGCAACATTCTGGGGCTGGTACTCAATGGCGTGATTCCGCAGAATGAGCCCGATAGCTACTACTACTATTACGCAAAGGATTACTATGCAGCAGAACCTGGGGATACACAAAACGGCACCGCTAAAAACGGCACGTTACTGGGCGATGTGCTAGCGCCTGATCAGAATATTGAATCCTCAAGTCGAAAATAAGCTTTGTTCTGTTGCACTGTTGTCACCTGAAAAAATAGGTCATTAAGCATGAAATCATCAAATGTCGTTTGGCATCAGTCTACGGTTTCCCGAGCTGATCGAGAAGCACTTAATCAGCATCGTGGCGCCATTCTATGGTTTACAGGTCTGTCTGGTGCTGGGAAATCGACCTTAGCCCATGCCGTTGAAGCCAAGCTCCATGAAATGGGCGTGCGCACCGTTGTGATTGACGGGGATAATGTCCGACACGGACTCTGTGGCGATTTAGGGTTTTCGGCTGAAGACCGCACTGAGAATATTCGCCGCGTGGGTGAGGTGGCTAAGCTGTTCGCTGAAGCAGGCTTAATTACGCTGACGGCCTTTATTTCACCGTTTCGATCTGACCGCGATCGCGTGCGGCAGATTGTAGCCGATGGCGACTTCTTTGAGATTTACTGTCAAGCCGATTTAGAAGTCTGTGAGGAGCGCGACGTGAAAGGGCTATACAAGAAAGCAAGGGCAGGTGAAATCAAAAACTTCACGGGGATTTCTTCTCCCTATGAAGTACCCAAAGATCCTGAATTAGTAATGGAGACAGGCAACAAAGCATTAGAAATTTGCGTGCAGGAGGTGGTTAATGCATTGAAGTCGAATAACATCATCCTTTGTTAAATACAATGAGTATTTAAACAAATAACCCCTCTAAAGGATCGAAAAAATAATAATTAAATCTGAAGCACTTTCTGGTATGAAAATTTAATTGCGAAGTCATAAAAACTAACGAGCACCTCAACAAATAAACATTCTTAAGAATTAAGCCGCTCAAAACCCTTATTTTTTGGAGGCTCACTTCAGCAAAGCAAGTTTTCTTAGTAATAAGCGTAAATCGACCTAGCTGTCCTAAATATTGAAGGCCCCAGGATCTAGCATCATTTCGAAATTATTGGCTACTTTTTGAATAAACTTCCAAACCCTATGCCCTAAAAGCATTCCAGCAAAAAGCTGCGTTCACCCGGAATTAAATAGAAAGTTTCAAGTGTAAAGATAGGTGAAAGTGCCATCTGCTCCAGGATTCATCTTGCTGAGAGTATAAAAGTATCAAACTAAGCACCAGTCATAAGCAAAACATCCAACTTCTTCAAAGGTGCCAATGATTAGTAGATTTAAGGGTGAACTAGGACTAGCCGTAATAAGTACCTTCCTCACACGTGGTTTAGTGTCTTTAGGAAGTATTTTCCTTGGGATTATCATAGGACGTAAATATGGGTCAGATGGAGTAGGCACGTTTGCATTAGCTCAGAGTATTATGCTGGGGGCTTGCATTTTGGCTAGGTTTGGAATGGATAATGCCCTGATGCGATTTGTCGGTCGTGACTTTAAGTCAGGATTATCAATAACGTATTTACGGTTGGCATTCATAAGAGCATTATTCTACAGTTTGGCGATATCCTATTTAACGTATCTTGCACGCCACTGGCTATCTGGCGCACTAAATTCTCCAGAATTAAAAAATGTTTTAACTCCTTTTATCCTTTCAATAACTCCAATGACATTAGCATTTATATTGGCAGGATTCATGAAAGGGATTCGGAAACCTGTATCAGCAACCACTTTGGAAAATGGTTCAGTATCATTAATTGCGTCCGCCCTGATACTTTTTGTTGGAAATCTGAACTCCTCCATCAGTTTAAGTCAAGCAGGATGGTTTTTTTGCTTGGCAGCTTGGGTCATCTCTATTCAAGGCTTATTCAAAATAGGCTTATGGATGAGAAGGGAATTATCGGCTCTTGATACAGCCACTCAATTCAAGTCAAATAATAGTATCCTAGCATCCCATACTGAATTCATGAGTTCATCCAAATCTTTTTTTATATTAAGCTTAGGCCAATTCGTGCAGCAGTTTGTAGTGGTAATGATTGCAGGTATTCTCTTAAGCACAAGTGAACTAGGAATGTTCAAGGTTGCTGAAAGGTGTACAATTTTAATTAGTTTTACACTTATAGTTGCAAACTCAGTATTTCCACCTCGTTTTGCATCGTTATTCCACGAAGGGAAACTTAAGGAATTGAGTAAACTTGTCCGACAAAGCTCAAAGATAAGTTTATTTATGGCATTTCCAATACTGCTTCTATATTTGATAATGCCGCAATGGATACTAATTTTATTTGGGACAGACTTCATTGGGGGAGAGAATCTTGTACGCGTAATTTCAATAGCACACTTGGTAAATATTGCAACAGGCTCAGTTGGTTTTCTGCTTAGTATGACTGGACATGAGCACATAATGCGAAACATAACCTTAACGACTAGTGCCTTCGAGATAATGGCGTTTTTATTTTTAATACCAATATTTGGATCTATGGGTGCCGCCATATCATTGTCTATTTCCTTAATTTCAAAGAATCTACTTGCAGTATTCTTTGCATGGAAAAAGCTGAAAATTTGGTCTCTACCAATTCCGAATCCCATTAAAGCGATTATCTGAATAACCTGAATTGTTCGACTCTAAAAAATTCAGATATTTCTACGAAAAAAAAGTTCAAATTAAGTTTAGCAATAACCACCCTATCCCAAATTAGATTCCGTACGAGAAAATTGAAATATTTGCCTTGGAAAGACTGGCAATGCGTAATCCGACTAGAAGCACACATATACCATTTAGAAGAGAATTCATGAACCAATTAATATCAACTCAATAAACACAAGTTTTGCTAGCTGAATATATTTCATTAAGTAATCTGATGGTATATCTATCCAAATAATAATGAAAAACTTAAGTATTTTACATGTGGTTTCTGATCTTGATGATCGTTTTGGAGGACCATCAAAAAGTGTTCCTTTACTCGCATCACATCTTGAGAAAATCGGAGTAGAAAATCACATCATTTTTGTTGCAACTGATCCCACCCGAAAAGACACAAATGAAGTTGTTGATGCAAGTGGATTAAGCGTCACTGCAGTTCCACTTACATTTTCGCGAAATTTATATTATTCATCATCAATGCCAAGGATCCTTAAAAGAATTATTGGTGAGGGCATTGACTTAGTGCATATTCATAGTATGTGGAGGTGGCCTGCGAAGCAAGCGTGGCAGGCAGCTAAACAGGCTCAGATTCCTCATGTAATTTCGATTCGATCAAATCTCTATCCTGCTTCACTAAAGAAAAACAGGTGGGCAAAGCAAGTAATGCGCACTCTTTTTGTAAATGCAATGATACGTAGTGCATCTTTTGTTCATGCAACTGAGCAAAAAGAAGTTGAGGCCATTAGAAACACAGGATTTCAGGACGTAAAAATCGTCAATATACCCAATGGTATATCTTTAATTCAGTTAAAGAATAATTGCGTTCTTGAAGATTTGGAAGAAATGTACAAACTACCTGCAACAAATGGGAAAAAGAGAATATTATTTCTCTCTAGAATTCATCCAAGAAAACGTCTTGAAGATTTATTAGGGGCATTTGCTCATCAGGCAGATAAATATAGGGAATGGGATCTGTGGATAGCTGGGTCATCTGAGGATAAAGAATATGAGAAACGCATCCGAATAAATGTTAGAGAACATGGGATAGAAGATCGAGTTTTCTTCCTTGGAATGCTTACTGGACAGAAAAAAGCTGCTGCCTTAAAAGCAGCAGATATTTTCGTCCTACCGAGTCTCTTTGAAAATTTTGGGATCGCTATTGGAGAAGCTATGGCTGCAGGATTACCAGTAATTACGACAAATGGAACACCGTGGCTAGAACTACCAGAAAAAGGGGCAGGATGGATAGTCCCCCCTTGTAACATAGCAGCTTTAGCATCAGCATTAGATCGAGCAATGTCAACTACTGATGAGCAGCGTGCTTATATGGGGAAAAGAGCTCAAAAAATAGCACAGACCTTCGATTGGCAAGCGATTGCAAATAATATGCTCCATCATTACAACCAAGCATTGAAACAAAACAAATTGTAACATTAGAGGTGCTTGGACAAAGCTGCTAAATTTATCTTTTTAAAATTATTTTTATACTGAGAAATGGTTATTTTTGCACTGAATCTTTCACAGATTATGTATAATC
>CAZXWR010000016.1:0-26340 GCA_964644325.1 uncultured bacterium | reverse complement strand
GGAAAAAAGACTGCTGTTGCATCAACGCCAACGGACGAGAAACCCAGGCCTCTGCTCCTGGCCCGTAGATATCTCCAGCGCGGATAACCACAACTCCAAGCTGGGGTGGGTGGTTGAACTTGAGAACCTCGACTTCGCTTTCAATTTTGGTTTGGCAAAAGGGGTTGTTTTCACCTTGGACGGGGCCTGCTTCCGTGATGCCGTCCGGGTAGTTAAACCCGTAGACGAGAACGCTAGAGAGATGCACCAAGGCTTGCACTCCCGCTGCTTGAGCAGCCCTTGCAACATTGACGGTGCCTGTGACGTTAACCGCGCGAAACGTCTCTAAATCGCCGCTGGGCTGCGTGATAGCTTCATTATGAAAAACGATATCCACGCCCTGACAAGCTTGCGCGAGGGTCTGGGGTTCGGTGATTGCCCCGATCCTGACCTCAGCCCCGATTTCCGCTGCTGCCTGGGCAGCGCTGGGTGAGTTTGCCAGACCTCGAACTCGCATTCCCCGTGCGATCGCTAGCTCGGCAGTGCGCTGGCCAATGAAGTTACCTAGGCCTGTAATCAGTAGGGTTTTGTGATTTAAATCCATGATGCATCCTTAGAAGCAGGGACAGTTGTGCAGGGGGGATTGGCAAGACAGAACCCACCGTTAGTCAGTGACAGACGACTCAGCCAAAGACGGCTTAGCCAAAGACGACATTGAGGGGCTGCTGGCTTGCAATACGGCTTCTTCTGCCTTGATCCGCTGTATGAGGAGCAGGCCATTCATCAGGCTGAAGCCAATGGCGGTTAGGTAGGCACTGTGGAGGAGGGGCAATGCGCCAGTTTCTAGGGCAACCCCTAGCCAGTTGGGATGTTTCAGGTAGCGATAAATCCCGGACTTGATGCGTGGGCTGCCGGGAACGCTGAAGAGAGAGAGAGTCCAACGGACTCCCAATGCCCGCATGGACAGGTACCGGAGATATTGTCCAGCGAGTAAGGCAATTCCTGATACGGCACTTAAGGGTGGGATGAAAGGACGGTGGAATCCCCATACTTCTACCAGCATGGTGCCAAACCAGGCAACCTGTAGCGCTTTGACGAGACCGAGGGCATTTTCATGGTGCTTTCTGCCGTGATGGGCCAGCAAGTACTTTGCATGGCGATCGCTAATCTTGAGTTCCATCAGCCGTTGCAGGATCACGGCGAGGACGATTCCGGTAAAGATCAGTTGAGAACTCATACAGTGCCCTTCAAAATACAGTGCCTCTCAAAGCCAGAGGGTTGAAACAGGGTGGGTGCGATGGGGTCTACGCCTCACCACTGCAAGAGCAGTGCTTCCTGCGAAAATCCAGGCCCCATGCCGATCAGCAATCCGTAGGTGCCTGCCTCAGGCTGATGCTGTGCGAGAAAAGCATCGAGCATGTACAGCACGGTTGGGGAAGAGAGGTTTCCCACTTGCTCGAGGGTGTCTCGACTGAGCTGGAGTGTGTGTTCTCCTAAGCCGAACTCTTCTTCAATGGCGCTGATGACCTTAGGCCCGCCGGGATGGACGATCCAGTGTGCGATGTCCCCGATGGCCAGATTATGGCGAGAGAGCAGGCTGTCAACGGCTTTGCGAACGCCTACCTTAACGAACTCACCCACCTGGGGCTTGAGGATATTGCGCATCCCGGTATCGACCACTTCCATGCCCATCAGATGTTCTGAGTGGGGAATCAAACAGGATTGACTATCTACAATCTGCGGCTGTCCTGGCTGGGCGAGGGGATGCTCACGACCGGCCATCAGCACCGCACCCGCGCCATCCCCAAAGAGGGCAGCGGTCACCAGGTTCGAAATAACGTCGCTGTATAGAACGGGTTCTTCGGGGAGGCGACTGATCATGTAGTGCAGATCGCTTTGTAACGAGCCTTGCCAGAGAGCCGAGGCTAGTTCGACGGCCATAAAAATCACCGCTTCCTGGGGATGTCCCTGGAGGTAGTCTGCGACCTTGGCTAACCCTAAGGCTCCACCCAAGCAACCGACGGCGCCCATGGGAGAGCGTTTGAGGTCTTCGGGAAAGGGCAGCCGATTCATGAGGCGGACGTCAATCGACGGGATGGCGATGGTGAGGGTCGTGGAGAAAATTTGGGAGATTTCCTGGGGGCTAATTTGGGCGCGTTCCAGGAGGGTGGTGACGGCGGTTTCACAGAGATCGACCGAGGCGTTGATCGAGCGAGGAGCCGTGGTGCCATAGCCCGGAGGATCGTAAAAGGAGTCGAGGGGCAGGGCAAAGTAGCGCCCTTTGATCTGAACGTTGTTAAAGAAGCGGTCAATCTGATCCAGATCGAACTCTAGGAGCATGGCCATGCAGTACTTCCGCAGGACGGTCGCCAGGACTTCCTGGGGATAGTAGGTCTCGGGAAAGGCGGTGGCGGTGGCAACGACGTGAGCCATAGTGAATTCCTCTATCAAAGATCTAGGGTTTAAGGCGAAGGGGCTGGGTGAGGGCGGCGGCGATCGCCTCTAGTAAGGCATCGCGATCGCGGTGTAAGAAAAAGTGATCGCTGGGAAACATCTGCTGGGTGAAGTTGCTCTGGGTTTGCAGCTGCCAAGCGGCAATGTCTGCGGCACTCACGAGGGGATCTTGGGCACCGCCAAAGGCCGTAATCGGACAGGACAGTTTTTCGGCCGCTGCATAGATATAGTTTTCGGCGATCGCTAAATCGGCTCGGATGGTGGGCGACAGCAGCTTCATTAGCTCAGCATTTTGCAACACGGCTTCCGGCGTACCCTGGAGGTTTTTCAGGGCTTCCAGAAACTGCGGTTCGGGCAGGCGATGCATGGGTAGGTTCAGGTCCGGGAGCTGAGGCGCCCGCAGCCCGGATACAAACAAATGACTGGGGCTGGCTGCACCCTGTCGGCGTAGCTCACGGGCGAGCTCAAAGCTAACCAGTGCCCCCATACTGTGGCCGAAGAGGGCATAGGGGATATCCAAGAACGGTTGCAGGATGGGGGCCAGCGTCTTCACCAGCGGCGCAATCCGGGTAAAGGGGGCTTCCCCCAGTCGCGCTTCACGCCCAGGCAGCTGAATGGCGCAGACTTCAATTTCTGGCGGGAGTGCCTCGGCCCAACTCCGAAAAATTGAGGCCCCCGCGCCAGCATAGGGAACACAAAGCAGGCGCAGGGCAGCCGCAGGCTGCGGTTTCGGGCAGATGATCCAGGTGGCAGCATCGGGGGGCGCGCTGGACGGTTGCGACCCATGGAGATGCGGGCGGTTCGCGGTTTTGAGGGGCACCCGGTCGGAGTGCCCTGAGCTGGGCTGGCTAGAACTGGGCTGGCTAGAATTGGGCTGGTCAAGATTGGGGTGAACTTCAGCGGTGGGCCGGGCTTCTAAATCGGCCAGTACCAGTGTGGTGAACCGTGAGGCTGAGAGCCCCGGAAACTCTTCGAGGGGGATGGCAATCCCTAAGTTGGCTTCCATGTACCGATAGAGTTCGACTCCCATGATGGAATCTAGCCCCAGGCTAAAGAGCGGTGTCTCAATCTGGCTCTCGGCCACACCCATGACTTTGGCGAGCAATGCCTGGTAAAACGCCTGGATCAGCCCTGGGCGATCGCCCGGGACTGTTTCCAGTAGAAGCTTTCGAGAGATGCCCCAGTCGATTTCTGGGGGGTCTGTTTCTGGTGGGGTTTCTGCTGGTGTGGGTGTTGTGGGTTCTACAGTCGCTGCTGCTGGATGGGTGGGGACGGTATTTCCAGGCTGTGCCTGACCCTTTTGCTGTGCCTGACCGTTCTGGGATGCGATCGCCTTAGATGTAGATGACCCCGTGGCCCCGACAGGGGTTCCGGCAGGGGTTCCAGTGGCCTCCATCCAATAGCGCGATCGCTGCCAGGGATAGGTCGGCAGGGTGACCCATTGGCCCTTGGGGTAGAGGGCATGCCAGTCGATGCTAAAGCCCTGGGCATAAAGTGCGCCCAGCGAACCCAGCATCGTGGCCCGTTCCGCTGCCTGTCGGCGCAAGGAGGGCAGAATCACACCCGTTTGACCTGCGGCTCGCAGACTTTTGGCGACATAGCCAGACAGAACCGGATGGGGGCCAATTTCGAGGAATACGGTATGTTTTTCGGCAATCAGCTGGGCGATCGCGGGGGCAAACTGGACAGGTTCCCGGATTGTACGCCCCCAATGCTGGGCATCCAGTGCCTCTCCTGCGATCGCCTGTCCCGTCACCGTTGAGAACAGGGGGAGGTTGACGGGCTGGGGCTGTAGCCCCTGTAAAACCTGGGCTAGCTCCGCCTGAAATGGCTCCATCTGGGGGCTATGGAAGGCATAGTTGACCGGGAGCAGCTTGGTGAAAATATTCAGCCCTGACAAGGTTTCCAGGAGATTTTCCAGGGCAGTGCTGTCGCCAGAGAGCACAACGGAGGTGGGACTATTGATTGCGGCCACAGTTAGCCATCCGCCCAGGGGCAGCACGAGCTTCTCGGCTTCAATGGCCGGTAGCTCAACGGCGGCCATGGCACCCTGCCCGGTGCTCTGCTGCATCAGACGACCTCGGTGGTACACCACCTGGATGGCCTGGGCTAAGTTCAGCGCGCCAGCGACATAGGCCGCGGCTACTTCTCCGAGGCTATGGCCAACCACAGCACTGGGCTGAATTCCCCAAGACCGCCAGAGGGCAACCAGCGCAATTTGCAGCGCAAACAAAGTGGGCTGGGCAATTTCGGTTTCGTCTAAGCGCGATTGGGTCTCGGGCGCCAGCAGTTCGGTGACCAGGGACCAGTCGGCATAGGCTTTGAGTTTGGCATCGCAGGCTTCTAGCACCCCGCGAAAGACTGGCTCTTGCTGCCAGAGTTCACGGCCCATGCCCCACCACTGCGGCCCCTGACCGGCAAACACGAAGGCTAACTTCGGTGGGCGATTGCGTCTCCGGCGACCCAGCATCAGTCCCTCGGGAACTTCTCCTGCCGCAAAACTGTGCAGCTGTGCCGTCAATTCGTCCAGGGTGCGGAATACCATGGCTAAGCGGTGGTCGTGGTGGCTGCGCTGTAGACTGGCGGCGTGGCAGAGATCTACTGGTGAAGGGGCTGGCGTCTGGCTGACAGCGGCGGCATAGGCTTGGGCTAGCGATGGCAGCGCTGCTGGATCTTTAGCTGAGAGGGGCAGCAGGTAAGCTGAGTTGGAATTGGCAACTGTGGGGGACTGGGTGACTATTGGGGACTCGGCGGCTGGCGCTACTGCCGGAGCCAAGATGACATGGGCATTGGTGCCGCCAAAGCCAAAGGAGCTGACCCCAGCGAGGGGGGGCGCTGACGGGGGCCAATCGCTCAGGGTGGTTTGCACCTGCAAGGGCAGTTTATCGAGGGGAATGTAGGGGTTGGGGGACTCAAAATGCAGGCTGGCCGGGATTTGCCGATGCTGCAACATGAGCACGACTTTGATTAATCCCGCAATGCCTGCTGCCGCTTCGAGGTGGCCGATGTTGGTTTTCACGGAGCCGACCCGACAGCGATCGCCCGGTGTGCGCCCCTCGGCCAAGACGTTGCCTAGGGCTTCCGCCTCAATCGGGTCACCCAGGGAGGTGCCAGTGCCGTGGAGTTCCACATAGCCAATATCAGCTGGCGTCACTTGGGCACTGGCGATCGCGCGACGTAGCACGGCTTCTTGGGCGGGGCCATTGGGGGCCGTGATGCCGTTGCTGCGCCCGTCTTGGTTAATGGCAGAGCCGCAAATCGTCGCCAAAATGCGATCGCCATCGGCAAGCGCTGCTGCCAAGGGTTTCAGAACGACCACACCGCACCCTTCGCCGCGCACATAGCCATTGGCCCGCGCATCGAAGGTTTTACAGCGACCATCGGGGGCCATCATTTGCGCCTGGGAGAAAATCATCGTCATCTCGGGTCGCAGCAGCAAATTGGCCCCCCCGGCTAGGGCTAAATCTGCCTCCCCACTGCGTAAGCTCTGGCAGGCCATGTGCACAGCCACCAAGGAGGACGAACAGGCTGTATCAACCGCCAAACTAGGGCCGCGAAAGTCAAAGAAATAGGACAGCCGATTTGCGGCAATGCTGGCAGCATTGCCCGTGCCGAGATAGGCATTGATATCGGAGAGGCGGCCATTGCCCTGCAACACCTGCTGGTAGTCATTGCTCGACAGACCCACAAATACTCCCGTTTGGGAACGGGCCAGCTGTTCGGGGACGAGTCCAGCCTGCTCCAGGGCTTCCCAAGCCACCTCCAAGAGCAGCCGCTGCTGTGGATCCATGTACACCGCTTCGCGGGGGGCAATGCCAAAGAACTGGGGGTCAAATTCATCGACCTGGCGTAAAAAGCCGCCCCAGCGAGTATTCATCTTGCCGGGTTTGCCGGGCTGAGGGTCGTAATAGGTGTCAATGTCCCAGCGATCGCCTGGGACTTCTGTCACGGCATCAACTCCCTTGCAGATCAGCTGCCAGAACTGGTCTGGGCTGTCTGCACCTGGGAATCGGCACCCGATACCAATGACTGCGATCTGATTCGTTTGCATGTTTTCCTGCATAACCCCACCTCTAGAAAAATTACGCGTCGCCCTCGGGCGGTTCAGCTAACCGCTGCGAGAGCTGGGTAATGGTGGGATAGTTCCACACCAAAACCGGCGGCACTGTCTGGCCCAGCCACTGCTCAAGCTGCGTCAGCATCACTAGGGCATCTGCTGACTCCAGCCCAAAGCTTTCAAAGGGGGCGTCCGGGTCAATATCGTCGGGATCCATCTCCATGCGGGTGGCCAGCGCATTAATCAGCCAGTCCTGGATGGATTCAGCGGTCTTGGGAGATTGAGTGGTGATATCTGAGGTGGGATAGCTCATGGGTCTTAACGGCTAGGACTGCAAGATAATGAAGAGTGGGACAGCGGTCAAACAACGGACAATCTGCAAGGGTTAGGAGGCGAGCTGGACTGCGGGGGCAGCAGACTCAAGCATTTGCTGGAGCAGGCTGGGAATCTCAAAGGCCGCTCGATTTTCTAGGGCCTGGGTATTGGCGCGGAGGGTCTCAAAAACCGTTGGCTTGAGCATCTCGGCAACGGCTTGATCAATATCCTGGAAGGAATCAACGACTAGCCCCAATTGATGCTGAAGCACCCAGCTGAGGTTGGCTCGCTCATGGGAAACCGTGCGGTGATGGCCTTCCAAAATGACGGGCAGGTGCATGGCGATCGCCTCGCTGACGCTATTTGAGCCCGGTTTACCGATAAAAAAGTCGGCGAGTCGCATAAAGTAAGGGACTTCGCGCGTGAAACCTTCGACATGCTGCGTGAGAGAATGGGGGGCCGCTTGCAGCCGGGCAGCGACTTTATGGTTGTGGCCACATAGAAAAATCAGCTGGAGTTCCTCGTGGAACGACTCCAGCTTCCGGGCAATGGACAGCATGGTATTGGATCCCTGACTCCCGAAAAACACCAGGCCGGTTAAGCAATTGGGTTTCAGCCCCCAGCGCTGCCGCTCTTGGGCAATATCAATTGGATTCAACGCATAAAATTTTGACAGGAGCGGTAGCCCCGATGTTTGCAGTATTTTTTGGGGCGGAATGCCTATCGTTTTGGCTTGGTTCACGGCTGCTACCGAGGGACAAATGACGGACTGATCCAGGGCTTCAATGTAGTGATGGGGCGGGTCATCGGCTAAGTCGCACAGTAGGGTGGCGAAGGGTGTTTCAGGTTGAACCGACTTCAAACTCTGCCACAGCAACCTGTTATAGAGGGGGAGCGTCGAAACCACCAGGTCAGGTTGCTGTTCGGCCCAGTATTGCTGGAGGCGTTTCCGAGCCCAAGGGGACAGACCCCAAATTCTCAGCCGTGCCAGAAACATGGTGAGGGGGTACATCCAGAGCCAGCCTTTGGCAATGATCAGGGTGTTATAGAAAAAGTGTTCACCCTGTAGGCCCGTCAAGCGGTAAAACGGATCGATCGGGTCAAAGATCACCCGAGACAGGTTCAGGGAACGGACTGTCCAGGATGGATATTGCTGGGCGATCGCGGCTGTGATCGCTTCGACCACGGTTCGGTGCCCGCCCCCGGCTTCAAACGTGACAAAGTGAATGCGTTTCGTCATGGTTTTGGGAACTCACTTGCTACTCAGGCAGGAATGGAATCAGACGTTATCGAAATCTGTGAGGTTGGGAAACTGCGTCAAGCGGATTGCCCTAGGGGGGTATCAATTGACCGCTGTTCTGGCAATCGCCTATCGGACATGGCTCCGGTACTGAACGGGTAAGGCCAACAAGTTTAAACAACGGTTATAGTGCATAGTCTGATTTCCATTGCAGTTTGCGGAAGTCTGTTTGACAGAGCCATGCCTGAATATGCTCCATGCCCGTGTCCAAATCGATGCGTGGCTGAAAGCCAATTTGGGACTGGGCTTTGGCAGTTGAGTAGGACTGGGCTCTGGTAATGAAGTCAATGGATTCAGGCAGTAAATCAGGCACTTTGCCCCATGCTCGTTGATACGCACACCGCAGCCGAATCAAGTTTTTCAGGAGATGGGCGGGGAGAGAACGGGGCGGGGAGAGCTGTGCAACAGCCGCAAGCTTTCTAAAAAATACGTGCCAGGATGTGTGCTGGCCATCGGTAATGTTAAAAACTTCCCCATAGGTTTCTTGCTCCAGGCTCAGGAAAATTGCATCTACTAGATTGTCGATATACAGGTGATTGATGAGCCCCTGCCCCCGATTGGGCAAGAAGAAGAGACGTTGCTGCATTAACAGCAGGGGTCTGATCGTCCAAGGAATACTACCTGGCCCGTAGACATCCCCGGCCCGGATCATAATGACGTTAAAGTTAGGTGGGTCATGCAGTTGCCATAACGCTTGCTCAGCCTCGATTTTGGTCTGACAGTAAGGGTTGCCCTCGCTGCACAAAAGCCCCGCTTCCCCAACCTGCTCAGGATAGTTAAACCCGTAGACCATCACGCTGGACAGATGCACAAAAACCCTGACCCCAGAAGCCTTGGCAGCCTGGGCCATAGTCACCACACCCTGAACATTGACCTCCCGAAACTCCTGGAGAGCTCCGCCTTCTTTGGCGATCGCCCCAAATACCTGCCACCGAGCCGTTACAGCTGAGGTGATTAGCAACCCAATGGATAGGGCTGGAACTAGAGAAATAATCGTGCTGTAAGCGATGATGGCCCACCATTTTGTGGCGGGATGATAGAGCCGCACCATGAGCAACTGTCGTTTCATCCAGCGGATGCAATTAGGGAGCTGACAGTCCTCCAGATTAGCCATCATCAGGGATGGGACAAAAGCCACCCCTAGTCCCTGTTCACGAAATACCCCAGCTAGTACCGGAGTATCGGTGAGGGAGTGACTCCAGCGTTCTAAGAGGGGAGAGTTCTGGAGAATATCTGCCTTAAATGCAAGGGCACCGCCGAACGGCATCTTATAGGCGGTCATTTGCATCACCGCAGGGACATTGAACACGTAGCGCACCACTGACCCCCAAGCTCCTTTGCCAGGGGTATACCAGCGATTCCCGGAGGCTACCCCAATGTGTGGGTTGGCTAGCGGTGCCACTAATTCTCGGAGGTAGGTGGGATGGGGAACCACATCAGCATCCAGGATGGCGACCACTTCAGAATCCGCTTCGAGGTCAGACACCGCTTGAATCAGGGAGCTACACTTCAAGCAGCAAGTTGAAAGCCGTTGGGTAAGCGCACTAACTTTGACCGGGGTCGTCGTGTCGGGGGGCAAGGTATTGCCCAAGACTTCCCAGGCTGGATCGTCAGGACTATCAATGACAATGCGTAGCTGATAGTGGGGATAATCTTGGGCCAATAAGCCCTGAAGGCAGTCCGGTAAAAAGGGGTCTGCGCCTCGCATGCAGAGGATCACCGTGGCTTTTGGCAAATACTCTGGCTTTGGGGCGTCACTGGGTTCAGGTGCAGGGTGGCCTTGGGCTAGGTGCTGACGGATGATTCTAATGAAGTTAATTAGAAACGGGAGCTGCATCAATAACAGACTGATTAAAGCACTGACAAGAATGACAGCCAATGGACTCATGACTTTACTCCTGTGGTAAGGGGGACAGGCCGGTACTGGCGGTAGGCGGCTGGGAGCTGTAGTCCCTGTAGCCCTAGGCTTTGCAAGCGGTAGAGATAAGCTGCACCGATCATGATCTGGTCGGCCACTTCAGTGACGCGACGGTTTTGGGGTTCAGCGAGGTAGGAGCCCCGCACCCAGTCGTTAAATGCCCCCATCGCTGGGCCACACCAGATTTGATAGTCAATTTCACGACCCGGCTCGCCGATGTTCGACCAGCGGGAGGATAAACCCAAGTACCACCGAAAAATGAGGGCCATCTTGCGCTTGGGATTGGCGATCGCCCGTTCGAGCTGGGCGGGATCGCGCTCGGTGAAGAACGCCACGGTTTGCTCCCAGATTGCATCTAAGCTGGTTCTGAAAATTTGTTTTTCAACTTGAGCCCGCTCTTGGGGGGGGATTTCTTCAATAGAATCGTAGGTTTTATACAGCTCATAGAGCTTTTGGGCGCGCACCGGGAATAAGGTGCCGCGCTTAAGAACCTGAAGTTTGACCCCCATCTCAAACATGTCAGCAGCGGGGGCCATCATCACATCGGGCATTTCTGCTTGAGCGAGAAGCTGCTTGGTGTGGTCAGAGGCTCCAGACTCAATACAGGCCTGGTTAATTGAGCCAGTGACCACATAGGCCGCCCCCATCATGAAGGCAGCCAGGGCCGACTCGGGTGTGCCAATGCCGCCTGCGACCCCAACCCGCACGGGTGTGGGATAGCGATACTGAGCCTGAATTTCATCCCGCAATCCGATCAAGGAAGGCAGCAGACAGACCAGAGGACGGTTATCGGTGTGGCCTCCAGAATCGGCTTCGGCAGTGATGTCGTCAGCCATAGGCACCTGCTCCGCCAGTGCAGCCTGTTGTTCGGTGATCAGGCCCTGCTGCACCAATTCCTTCAGGAACTTGAGGGGGGCAGGCCCCATGAATTTGGCAGCGACTTCTCGACGCGAAACCTTGGCGATCACCCGATGGCGAATCTTGATTTGATTTCCCTGATCCAGCGAAAGCCCAGCAGCACGGTAGTAAACAATGCTGGGGGTGAGATCCAGAAAGGCGGAGGCTTCAACCGTCCGGACATCATACTGGCGGAAGAGATCTACGGCTCGACGCTCTAGGGCTAGTTCGTTGGGGCTGTGGATCAGGTTAAAGGCGTAGGGACCTGAGGGCAGGGCTTGCTGAATGCGGTGGATGGCTGCTTCGATGCGTGCGGGCGGCAACCCCCCAGCCCCAAAGGAACTGAGAATCTTGGCTCGTCCTAGGGCAATTACCAGATCGGCGCTGGCAATGCCCCCTGCCATCGCGCCGGCGGCATAGGCATATTTCACCCCGTAAACTTTGCGAAAAGCCGCATCCCCGAGGTGCTGGGGGGGTAAAGGCGGGAGGTAGGCTTGGGGTTTGAGGTTGGGGAGGTCTGGGTTAGATGAGTCTGGGCGGTGGGTGAGGCCCATCTGCCCGTCAACCTGCACCAGGAAGCAGGGCTGGGTTAAATGCAGCAGTTTGACCTGCATACTGGCTGGGTCTAGGGCAACGTCGAGTGGAGATTGTCCTTCAAGTGACCGATGGCTGGCGTGGGTTGGGCGATCGCCAGCGGCAGGCGCAACGGTTGCCGGATGCTCTGGCTGAATCGGGTGGGGCTGAATCGGGTGGGAAAGACGAGTCATGCGGGTTGCTCCTTTAGCTGAATGCCCAGATTTTTGATCGAGGCAATGGTTCTGTCCTGCAACTTGACGAGTGCTTCTGCCTTGAGAAAGGGGGTAGGCTCTAAGCCAATGGCCGTGACTTCCAGCTGATACAGTAACTTGCCCTGCATCGGCACCACCTGGCCCCGACTGCGGTTGGTCTGTCCCAGATGGAGGATGGGGTGAAAATGGGCCTGCCGCGTTCGTGACTGTAGCCCTAGAAAGAGCAGGTAGAACTGCAAGAGCTGGATGGCCCCTTCCCCGATCACGGCACCGGGCATGCAGTAATCGTCTTTGAAGTGGCAGTTGAAATACCAGTGTTCTGGGTGCAGGTCTTTTTCGGCGACGACCATCCCCAATCCCCAAGCCCCGCCGTTGGGATTGACCGCCAAAACCTGATCCAGCAGTCGAAAGGCCGTGTGGGGTAGCCTGAGGGCCGGGTTTTGCTGCTGACTGGCTCGGTAAGGTTCTCCAAAGCAAGCCGCCAGATCTCCAGTACTTAAACGGCGAATATCTTGCTGCTGAAAGGCAACTTTGGGACAGGAGAGTAACGGCGAAAAGGACTGCTTTTTGATCGCTTTACGGGCAGCTAGCTCTGGCTTGCTGATCGCAATGCCTGCGGCTTTCTTAAGGGTGCGATCGGCGAATAAGCCAGCCCCAGCCTGGATCGTTAAAAACTTGCGATCGCCCTCAAAGTAGTGACAGTCGTAAAAACATAAAAAGGTATCACCACTGCGGCTAAAGGAATTCACCTGTACCTGACAGCGAAACGTGCTGCCCGCCAAGGGCAAGGTATCTAAAAAGGTGAGGGTGCCATCTAACGCTCGAAACGATCTCTCCCCCTTGACCTCAAAATCAACGCCCAAATAGCTGAGCAAGAAAATAATGCTCTGATAGGCCTCCAGAAAAATGGCAGCGGGAACCTGATGATCAACGGCGTACCAGGCATCTAGCGGAATATCGTACTCGGTCTCAATGCGGCAGGGCTGGAACTGGCCTCGTTGTGCGGTGAGTTCCGTTACGCGACTCACAAAAAGATAGGGCGGCATGGGTAGCCGCAATCGCTTGGGATAGGTATCGATCTCGGCATAGTCTGGCCCAAACACTGGGGCGAGGCGACCGGTGGCAAATTCCAGTATGGCGGCCTCATCAAACATCACGGAGGGTTTGACCTGGGGTGGTGGGAAACCAGGGGGTTCTAAAACTGTGGGCTTCCTTGCTGTCGGCTTTGTACTCGTTGGCCCTGTCAGAGTTGGCACTTTCGTCCCGGCTCCATCGATCGCCGCATTGCGCAGGCGTTTTTGGGCAACCAGCATCTGGCGCTCAATGAGCTGCCCCATGTGGCGCACCGAGGACTGTCTCATGGCGAGAAAGGAGGCATGGGGATTCGCAGAGCTGCCTGAAGGGTGCAGGCGATCGCCCGGTTTTGAGGCAGTAACAGCGGCGGGCTTGTTCATGGTGGCGGTGTTTGTGCTAGGAACACCTAGGGTGGCGTTAGCGACAGTGCTGTTCCGGGATTTTGCCCCCATTGGTAGGGCGCGATGGGTCGGCAGGTGGGCGCGGGCACTGGGGGAAGATGGGCCGACAGCAGCGGGTTGTTGAACAGACGCCGGGTTGGGAATAGGGTTGGCTGTGGGGTTGCCTGGGGCTGCTATCGCAGGGGGCATTGCGGTCGGCAGCGGCGAGTACAGACAGGCTAGATCTAGAGAAACACGGTGGCCCACTAGTTTGGCGATCGCCCTTAGCATTGCGGTATGGTCATCCACGCCTCGCGTATTGAAGGTGACCGTGGCGTGGGCTGTGTGCTTCAGGGTTTCCCGAATCCAGCGAGAGCAGGTGCCCCCTGGGCCAAGTTCAATAAAAACGCGGGCACCGTCTTGATAAACCTGATCGATCAGTCGCGGAAAATCGACCGGCTGGCAGAGGGCTTGGGCAATGCTGCGCGCGACAGCAGTGCTTTCAATTTGGCTCTGGCCGTAGGTTGCTGCCGTGTAGAGCGACACATCTGGGATCGGTTGCACCGGTAAGGTAAACCAGTCCACCAGTTCTGGTAGCTCAGACTGCATGGCTTCGCAATGCAGTACATGCTTAGAAGGCACCGGAAAATAGTCGCAGTTTAAGGTCTGAATCACCCGTCGGCAGGCCGTATTTTCCCCCGCAATCACCACTTCCGTCGGGGTATTGATGTGGGTTAAATACACCTGGTCTTCTTCCGCCAGCGCGGTTTGGACGGGAGCAGGTGGGCTGAAGAGGACATAGGTGCCCCAAAAGTCATCAGGCGGGTCGGTAGCGGTAGGCAACCCCCAGAATTCACGCACGGTTTCTTTGGGGCCAGAGAGCCTTGTTTTGAACAGGGGGGATTCATGGAGGCGTTCCGCAACCGTATCAGCTTGAGTCCAGGACTGGAGGGCATACATCATGCTGAATTCCCCCAGGCTGTACCCAAAACTGGCCTGGGGCTTGAGCTGGAAGTAGTCCCGCAGGATTGTGGTAAAAAAGACCGCTGCCCCGGTGCCAAACAGCAGCATCGTGGTGGCATCATCCTGGAGCTGTAGCTCGAGCTGCTCTTTTTGGCGTGGGGAGAGTTTCTTGAGGGTGCGGGGATAAACAGCCTGGGTTGCAGCATCCATCAGCTCCCGCATGCGATCGCTGGCGTTAAAGATAGCCAGGGAATCCATCACCCGTGGAAATAAGCGATTGATGCTATCGATGAGCCCCATATAGGAGGTGAAGGCGCCTGGATAAACAAACGCAACGCCCCCGCACTGGCCCTGGGGCTGAGGGCTAAAGTAGCTGCCGAGGGGGGTTTTCCATTCTTTGCCTTGGGCAATGGCTTTGGGAATACCCTTATAGGCGCGCTGGATCTCCCGCTCAACTTCAGTCGCATCATGGCCGAGGATAGCGACGGCGTAAGGCAGGTGAGCGCGACCTGCAAAGTGGCTGAAGGTTTCACTGGCGGCGATCGCAAAGGAATCAGCCTGCGTCACTCTGGCGCTCAAGGCCGTCAGCTGCCGCTCAATATCGTCTGCATCAGCGGCAGCCAAGGGAAATAAACAGAACGGCGTTTGTTCCAAGTAGGTGCTGCGGAGCGGTTTAGCGGTGGGTTCTTCTGCCAGGAGGACATGGGCATAGCTCAGGTCTGTCTCAAGACCGCCCTCAATGCCGTTAATGGCAGCGGTGCGGTGACTGGCATTGGGGGGGATTAACCAGAGTCGGGAGCGTTCTGGGACATAAAATGGGCTGTCTTGCCACAGTTCCGGCTGTTGCGGTTCGCTCCACCCAGGGGTTGCGGGTAGGTACTGGTGATATAAACAGAGCGCAGTTTTGATCAGGCTAGCCATGCCTGAAGCCGTACCCGTGTGGCCAATGTTGGCCTTAATGCTGCCGAGGGCGCAGAATCGGCCATTTTGGTTGGCCTGGTAGGCCGCGTTCAGCCCCTGAATCTCGGCAGTATCTTCGGCGGCGACACCGCTGCCCGTCACCTCCAAGTAGCAAACATTCTCGGGCGTAATATCGGCTTGCTCTAGGGCATTGCGGCAGGCTTGGGTAACCCCCTGGGCTTGGGGCACCGCAGTCCCCTGCACCAAGGCGATCGCATCAATCACCCCGTAGATGCGGGTCTGATTTGCTCTAGCGCGATCCAGACGTTCTAAAACAACGGCCCCAGCCCCCTCGCCTAGCGTGCTAGCTGCATGGCGGTCGTAGCTCAGGGTCGGCGTCCCGGATGGTGAGACAGTGGAATCTGGCGCAACCCCACCCTCGGCCCTCACTAAGTTCACGGCACCGACCAGGGCAACATCGACTTCTTCTGAACAGAGCAGTCTTTGGGCTAGCTCCAGGGCCTTAAAACTGGCATTGCCCCCTGGAATCAGGGTAAAAGCTGGGCAGGTTAATCCCTGCTGTTGCGCGATGCAATCGGCCAAGACCTTAGCAATATCATCGATAGCGGTTGACTGTTTCTGGTCTGATGCTGTTCGAGGCATCATGACCTGGGGCTGATCTTCGGCGGCGATCAGAATCGCAACGGTTTTCCCAGAGCCAATGCCCGCATCTTGGAGGGCAGTCGTGGCGACCTGAAGCAGTAAGCTCTGGGCGGGCGTGAGGTCAGCCGCCGAACTTGAGGACTGAACTGAACCCCCTCGGACGGTCTTGAATTCTTCGAGGTAGGCGCCTAGGGGATAGCGATCTGCATGCTCTTGGGAAACTGGAGGCGCTGGCGGTAAATCGGTCGTCTGAGAAACCCGATGGGCGGGAAAGGGTATGAAGGGCTGGGTGCCGCAGTAGATACTGCGCTCAAAGGTGTCTAAGGTGTCTAAGGCACCGAAGGTTGCCCCTAGGCCGACGATTGCAATTTTCTCTGAGGTCTTCATACTGGCTATAGAAAAATAAAATAGTGAATTAGAAATACCGACAATATTTGAGGATCGATTAAGATTTTTTCCGGAGCCAGTTCATGTCTAGCAACGTTGCTTTAGCGCCCGTCATCCGGGTGTAGACCAAGCCCGTTTGATCCTGAACCACAAAGTTTGCGGTGACACTGCTTGCGGTGAGGCCCGTCACTTGAGTCGAGATCAAGAAGGGTTGATCGGGTGGGATGGGGGCAAATTGCTCGAACCTTTCCACCTCAGCGGGTAAGCAGGCTTTCTGATGGTAGTGCTGCGTCCAAATCCACAGGGCGTGCATACTCAGATCCGCGATGAAGGGATTCACGGTCTGAATGGGGAACTGCCCCTGACAGGCTGCTGAAATGCTCTGCCAGGTGGCTTGAGCGGTAATGCCTGCCTGATCAATATGGATGATCTGATCAATCCCCTGAAATGCCGAACCGTGGAACAAGTCTGTGGCTTGGGTGCCGTAAAAATCTGGGTCAGTTCCTGTCAGGGGATGGTCTGGGCGTAACTCGATATCTGCGAACGCTGGCAGGTCAGGAAGCCTGCGCGATAGCTGGAGCTGACTGGTGTAGTGGTAATGAGTTTTGCCTGCCTGAGTTTTGCTCCAGATCTTGGCGGCAATTTCGATCTTGTCGTCTTCCTGTTTGACCCGTTCTTCGAGGTCTAAAACATAGGTAGGGGAGAGCGTTTCATCAAAGACAATGCCTTTGAGAATCTTGAAATGGTCACAGCTAAAAAATTGATAGCTGGGATAAAACTGTTCACAAAGATTGATCATCCAGGCCATGGCACAGGTGGCTGGCAGTACCGGGTATCCGGCAATCTGATGGTCTAAAAGAAAGGGATTGTCCGCCAGGGTCAGTTTTCTGTGGATGCGGTGGCTCCGGAGGGTCGGGTCTAGGGGCTGGCGAGGCTCCGGCAGCGGGTTGCCAACGACGACCTGGGCGATCGCTTGGTTGTGCGGGTGCAGTTCGGCGGCCAGGAGCTGGGTGCCTGCCGCCACTGGAATCACCTGAACGTTGTGTTCGGCGTAGATCTTTTTGAGTTCTGGGGTGACCATGCCCCCTTCCCACGGTCCCCAGTTGATCGCCACGACATGACAGTCAGGGTGCTGTTGCTTGAGCCGATGGGCTGATTTGTTCAGGATTTCATTGGCGATCGCATAGTCTGTTTGGCCCGCATTGCCATAAAACCCCGTAACCGAAGAAAACAGCACCAGATAGTGAAGCTGTTCTGCTGGAATACAGCGCAGTAAATTTTCTAACCCCGTCACCTTGGCGGCATAGACCGCTTCATAGTCGGCCAGGGTTTTCTTTTCAATGCGCTTGTCAGCCAGATTTCCAGCGCCATGCAAAATGCCTGAAATTGGCCCCCAGCGATCCACAAGGTCTTCTAGCTGGGTTCGCAACAGTCCCCGATCGGTGACATCCACGCTCAAATACGCTGCTTCTCCGCCCGCAGCTTCAATGGCGCTCAAGGTGGCTAAAATTTCTCGCCTTGTCGAGATCTTCTGAAACTCAGCCTGAATATCCTTGGGGGTTGGCTTCAGACCTTGGGCCTGAAAATGCTCCATGATGCGTCGCTTCAGAACAGCTTCATCCAAACAGTCAGTTGCCCATGGGGGTTCTGCCGGGGCGATCGCCGAACGGCCCAGCAAAATCCAGCGGCCCTGGTACGTCTGGGCCAGTCGGATCACGCACTGCGCGGTAATACCCCGAGCGCCGCCAGTGGCCACAAAAACAGAAGCAGGTTTAAAGTCCAGGGTGGTCATGGGGTCTCCCGTTACAGCCTTCAGCAATCATCAACAGGTCAACGTCGTGCGGCCCTCAGGACGATAGCCCACCTCGGCGATCGCCAAGTTTGGGTCATGCAGCTCCGCCAGCAGGGACTGCACCACCGTCTCTGGGGCGAGGGTTGGGCTAAAGTCCAGGGCACGACAAAACACAGCGGGCCATTCATGGCGCAGGGCTTTCGTTAAGCCGAAGAGTCCCGCCGCAATCGGATTAAAGTCCTCGTTCTGAGCCAGACCAAAGGCCCCATCTAACCCAGCGGCACACAGAAAACAGCTCCGGCTGCGCTGGGCAGCGGTAGCTAGGGGCTGCTTCAAGTGCTTCGCCAAGAGGAAAACCTGGCGCAGGATGGCCTGAGCCGTTTCCGGGAACGAGAACCCCTCCGTCTCTGACGGGTGCGCTGACTGAGGCGCTGATTGGGGCGATCGCGGGTGCAGGTGAATAAAGGTATCAATGGAGCCGTAGGTCGTCATCAGGGTTTCGAGTTGGTGCTGGAGCTGTGATTCACTCAGGTCGGTCAATTCAATCCGCACAGCCGTCGCTGGGAGCGGCAAACGGACAGGGACAATGGCAGTCGGGAAACTTAACACCACCACCTTTGACCCTTGTGCAAGCAATGCCTGAGCAAGCTGAACTGTGGTTTGTGTGCCGTCATCCGTCATCAGACAAACAGCAGGGGCCGGGAACTCTAGCCAGTCCGGTGGGGGGAGTGGCTGGAGCCGAACCACTCCCCGGCGAATGGTGCTGACTAGCTCGGGGGACTGGTCATGAGCGGGTGGGCTAGGCGCTTTTTTTTTTCAACGGCCTCCCGATCCAGAAAAGCCACAATTTGACCCAGAGTGCGCAATTCGGCTAGGTCTTCCAAGTTGGGCTGGGGTAGGCCCGGGAAGCGTTCTTGAACCGTCCCCAGAATTTCCACCCGCTTGATGGAATCAATACCTAAGTCGGCCTCCATATCCATCTCTAGCTCCAGCATTTCGCTGGGATAGCCCGTTTTCTCGCTGACAATGTCTAGCAAGGTCTGACCCAGCTGTTCTAGGTCAATGTTTGGGTCAATCCCTGGGTCAACCTCTGGAATGACGGGATCGGCTGGAGGAGCAGCTGTCGCGGTAGATCCGCCCATAGCGGTGAGATCCAGATCCGGAATTGTGCCGTCAGTCGCCAGGGGTTCCTCCAGGGTGGGTGCCATGGCCGTCATGGCCGCTGCGCCCTGGAGGAATCCATGATTGGCCTCCAGCAGGGCTGTGGCGGAAGCGTGATGGCTCCCGTGACCGTTGCTATGGCCATTCCGTACGGCAGAAGGTTCGGGGGCTACCGCTTGAACAGGATGCTCGGGGGCAGCGAACATAGCTGGGACTGCATCGGGAACCGTATCAGGAACCTTGTCTGTGGCTGATTGTGCCGAGAGCTGCGCCATGTATGCGGCAATTTGGGCCAGGGTGCGCAGTTCGGCTAAGTCTTCTAGGTTGGGTTGGGCTGCG
The DNA here is from genome assembly GCA_964644325.1 of uncultured bacterium. Classification (GTDB taxonomy): domain Bacteria; phylum Cyanobacteriota; class Cyanobacteriia; order Thermosynechococcales; family Thermosynechococcaceae; genus CAZXWR01. The sequence goes on along the minus strand of CAZXWR010000016.1, from coordinate 6,973 downwards.
CTGGGGAATCGCTCTTGCAGTGCACCCAAGATCTCGACCCGTTTAATAGAGTCAATGCCCAAGTCAGCTTCGAGATCCATCTCCAGCTCCAACATCTCGTTGGGGTACCCTGTCTTTTCACTGACAATGGTCACTAAAACCTGTTCAAGCTCTTCGACGCTAGCTACCGTTGTGGCCGTTTGGGGTGAGGCGATCGCAGTTGCCGGACTGGGTTCAGGGATCGAGTCTGGTAATCCAGTCTGGGGTTCAGTCTGGGGTTCAGTCTGGGATTCAACCTGGGGTTCTGGCTCTGTTTTTGCCCCTAACCCCTGACCATTCTGGGGTACTGCTGAGATGAGGACGGGGTGCTGCACCGCCGCGATCGGTGTCGGGGGCTGTACTACTGGCGCGGGCTTTTGCGACACTGCAACAACGGGGTCAGGCGCTGCCAATTCCAGCGAGACTCGGGTAACTTCGGGAGCCTGAGAGACCTCGACATTGAGGCCGCTCAGCACCTGGCACCGCTGCTGAGCTAGGTCAAAGATATGACGTGCGGAGGTTGACTGGTACTCCAGAGAGCGACCATGTACCTGTACAGTCTGGGTCTGATGCTCGTGCAGGTGGTCTAGATGCCGCTCTAAATTTTGCAAGATGGCCCAGTTTTGGCTTCCCGCAGCCGGGTCTCCCGCACGAAAATCAACATAGAGCGTCCGCTGCTGCTGCACCAGGTGGGCATAGAGCTTGGCATATTCAAGCTGATGTTCGAGGTACTGGGCATGAACCTGTAGGGTCTCGCTTTGTTGCTGATGTAGCTTGGCCAAACTTTCGTCCAAGCTTTGAATCAGCAGCCCATTATTCACGTTTGAAGTTGTCATGATTTGAGGGGTTGCTGCAGGAGTGGACTGGTTTTGGGCTGAAACAGGGGCAGGTAGGGGGCGCTGCTGCGGACTCACTGGCGGTGGCTGAGCTGGTGGCTGAGCTGGTGGCTGAGCTGACAGTGGTGCTGCTGTTCCTGGCTCCATGACTGGGATAGCGGATGCCGCGATCTGCGGCGTGGCGATCGCCGGGGTGCTCCGCGTTCCTGAGTGACCGTTCTGCAATGCCTGCTCTAGACTTGGGCTAGATTGTGACCGAACTGCACTCGCCCCCGATGTAGCCGCAACGGGTTTAGAGGGAACAGGTTTAGAGGTAACAGGTTCAGCGGTGACAGGTTGCGATGCCGCTTTCACCGGAACCTTGCCATTGCTTGTCTGCCCATTGTGTAGGGCTTGCTCGAAGGCCAGTTTGGATTGCTCGCTGACATAATTGGTGGAACACAGTCGCACGTTCAGGGCTTTCTGTGGTGAGGCAGCTGAGGGATTGAGAGAGGTGAGCCCGTAGATATCAGTGGCATCCAGGGCAAGTCCGGCAATCCGCAACTGCACCATGGCTTCACGCAACTGGCGATCGCTGTTGTGCTGGGCACTGCCATTCAGCGCCACTGCAATATGGGGAGCATCACCCAAGATCTCTTTCACCAGATTGGTCAGGGTGGCGCGGGGGCCAAATTCAATAAAGCAGGTGCCCCCCTGGGCATAAATGGTTTCAATGTCTTGCTTAAACTGCACCCGGTTCAGCAGATGCTCCTTCAGGATTTCTTGAATGGCCGCTGGCTCATCGGGATAGCGCTGCCCGGTCACATTAGAAAACACCTTCAGCTGCGGCGGCTGAAACTGAGTTGCGTCGATGGCTTGGGCAAAGGGCTGCTGGGCATAGGCCACGCGGGGCGTATGGAATGCTGCCGCAACGGGCAGGAGCGTCGCCAAAATATCCTGGGCCTGGAGCTGCTGTTGCAGCTGCTCCAATGCGGCGCGATCGCCTGCCAATACAACCTGCTGCGGCGAATTGACATTGGCGATCGCCACCTGCGGCCAAGCCTGAATGCTCGATTCAACCTGATCGAGGGGCATCTTGACCGCCATCATGGTGCCCACATCAGCATCATGGGGGACTGCCATCGCCTGACCCCTCGCCTGCACCAAGGCAAAGTAATCGGCATCACTTAACACCTGGGCGGCCCAAAGCGCTGTCAACTCTCCAAAACTGTGACCGACGGCAAAATCAGCCTTCAGCCCTGCCCGTGCTAGCACCTTATAGAGGCTGGTGCTAAAAGCACCGATCGCAGGCTGGGCATTTTCCGTGCAGCGCAGCCGTTCAGCCTGGGTTTTGCGCTGCTCCTCTGAGAAGCAAGGCGCTGGGTAAACCACCTCCGAAATTGAGGGCCGGCCCGCTTGTAGGCACAGACTGTCCAGGGTATCAAAGGTTTGCTGAAATTCCGGGAAGTTCATGGCCAACGCTTGACCCATATTCAGGTATTGAGCCCCCTGCCCTGAAAAGAGGGCCACCACTTTCCCCTCTAGGTTCATCCCAGATCTGCGATAGTAAATGCCCTTCGGGTGCTCCCATGCTGCTAAATCTGGCTGTTTCTCGAGCCAAGTCACCGCAATCGTGAGCTTGTGGCAAGTTTCTGCCATAGACTCCGCAATAAATCCCAGTCGGGCCTCTGCCTCAGGAATAACCGCCGCCTGAGCAGCCGCGACAAAGGCAGCATAGCCTGCTGGCCCCGCCTCAGACTGGAGCTGGGCGACGGTGGCGCGACAGGTGTCTAAAAGGGCTGCGGGGGTGGCCGCCGAGAGCACAATCGAAGCGGGTATGCGGTGGAGCCGATAGGGTGCCATCGGGGAGGTGGGGCTTACTGCTTGGCGATCGCCCTGATACTCTTCGAGCAAGATATGGAAATTGGTGCCGCCAAAGCCAAAGGAGCTAACCCCAGCGCGGCGTGGCCCCTTCTCTGGCGGACGAATCCAGGGTCTGGCCGTCGTATTCAAGTAAAAGGGCGACTGTTCTAGCCCTAGCTTCGGATTCGGACTTTCTACATTTAGGGTGGGCGGTAGCACCCTATGGTGCAGAGCCAAGGCCACCTTAATCACACTTGCGGCCCCAGCCGCAGCCTTGGTATGCCCAATTTGAGACTTAACGCTGCCTAGGGCAATGGACTGGTTTTCAGCCTGATGGCGGCTAAAAAACTGCTTCAGTGCCTCAAATTCCGTGGTGTCGCCCGCTACAGTGCCAGTCCCGTGGGCTTCAATGAGCCCCATACTGGCCGGGTCAAACCCTGCATCCTGATAGGCGCGTTCTAAGGCTTTCACCTGGCCCTCGGCGCGCGGCGCATAGATGCTCTTGAAGCGCCCATCACTGGAGGTGCCAACGCCCTTGATGACTGCGTAGATGCGATCGCCATCTTTCTCTGCATCGGCTAGGCGCTTGAGGACGACCATGCCAATGCCCTCTCCAATCAGGATCCCATCGGAATTGACATCAAAGGGCCGAGACTGCTGTGACCTAGACAGGGCAGGGGTTTTACTAAAGCAGAGGTAGGTCAAAATACTATTGTCGGTATCGACCCCACCCGTCAGCATCAGATTGGCGCGATGTTCGGTTAACTCACTGATGGCAATTTTGAAAGCAGCCAGCGAACTTGCACAGGCAGCATCAACCGTACAGTTCATGCCGCCTAAATCCAGGCGATTGGCAATTCTACCCGCAACAATATTGCCTAGAAGCCCTGGAAAAGCATTCTCATTCCACTCAACATAGGCCAGCTTAATCTTCTCAATGATGGCCTGTGTTTCATCCTCAGAGATGCCACTGTGTTTCAGAACCCGTTCCCAAATTGGATATTGCAATCGTGTCGAGAGAGGCGTGGCCAATTGTCGACCCGCCGTAACTCCTAGGGTAATTCCAGCCATTTCCCGATCTAAATGCTTAGAATTTCCCTCCCCGGCATCCTCTAAAGCCCGTTTCGCTACCACCAGCGAAAGAAGCTGCGAAATATCGGTAACTTCTAGAAGGTTTGGAGGTAACCCAAATTCCATCGGGTTGAAGTCAATATCCGGGATAAATCCACCCCGCTTACTGTAGGTTTTGTCGGGTGTTCTGGGGTCTGGATCGTAGTAATCTTCGACCTGCCAGCGAGAAGCGGGCACCTCGGCGATGCAATCGACCTCATGCAGGATATTTTCCCAGTACTCCTGCAAATTCTCAGCCTTCGGAAACAAAGAAGCCATACCCACAATCGCGATCGGCGTTTGCTTGAGTTGCCGATTAACCTGACTGGAACTAACTGATTGATTCGTCATCGCCTTCTTAGCCTGTATTAGCTCAATTACGGTCTTTTCACACTGATTAATTTGCGAGGTCAAGCACTTTAAATCAGCAATAAGTTGAGTGGAAGACATTGTTTAATCCTCATCCCTTAGATGAGCGAACCAAAACTCCAATTTCTTCGGGGGAATACAGGAGCTCTAGCGCTAAAAATCTGTGCAGTGATGCTTCCCCAATTTGGGGATGCGCGTGCATCATGAATGTCTACGCTTACCTAACGAGCAAGCGGTTTGTAGATGAAAGGGGACGCTACTCTAGCAGGGCCACCCATGATGCGTTCCCCCCATGACTTTGGCAAAACAGGGAACCATAGCAAAAACTGGCATCGACCCAGCGACAAGGGGCTCAGTGCCTGAAACACATCAATACTGACCGATCTCTGGTCTTGGGGCCGTCTGCAAAGCTGGTTTATCCAAAGAACCGCGACCTGGATAACCTGAAACCCTTCAGGAATAGCAAAGTTGAATAATTTTGTAATGTAGAAAAATATGACAAAGAGTGCCATAATCGTGAAGTCTCCTTGATTGGGGATTTAAAGCACCGTTCTTGCTTGCCGGCTGGGCGGTGCTTTTTTGCGAAAAGCAATCATGATTGCCTATCGACTGTGTGGCTATTCAGACTTTTAGGGCGATAGTGCCTAACTTCTCCAGATCTAGATAACCGGGTAGGCTAGGTTTCTAAAATGCAGCTCTTGTCAATGCACAAATAGTATCTTGAGAAATTTAAGCCCCAACGATGGGTTCATATTCTGATGGTCGGGCTTGCCATTAGGATTAACCAGTAGCGTTAGTACTCCAAAGTAATACCTTGAAGATCGCTGCGGCTCTAACCAGAGCATCTATATCCAGGATAGAAAGCTAAATATACCAACGTCCAAAAGCGTTGATATGGCTGGCTGACTAGGCGACCCTCCGAACTGGGGTTGCAGTGCTACTGCTGAATAGCCCAAGGGGAAAACACAAATAGAGTGAATAAATTATTTTTCTCGTCTAATGCTCAAACGCGGGATGAAAACTCTAGGTCTAAGTACTTTTGCACCGTTTGGTAAAAAAGAACCGGGCAATTAACCTGAACGCCTATAAGCCACTCCTGACGCTATCTCACCGTTTACTGTCAGACCAATGGGTTGTGAGTACTTTAACATAACCGAGCCTCGTGGGTATGCAACTGGAGAGCATGTGTTGTCTAGATTTTTATAACTGCACTCCAAAATAATTGGTGTATAAAAGATTACACGACTTTGCTTGAAGCTGATTCTTATGGTTTAGACTTAAGGGTGAATTGGAACACCTATCATTATTCACAATAACAATAGCTGCATTAATTGAAATTTGCAAGGGGTGAATATTGAACCCATGTTCAATGATATCTCAAGGCCAAGAATGCTTGACGCTGAATCTCTTTTAGCGTGGTTTCAACGCAGTACTCCGAAGATTCTTAATCTCTCATGACTGATTCATCTTATTCTCATAATTTTGAACCCAACTGGATCTTGGCCTGAATCTGTACAGATCATGTCCGGACATTGTGGCGATAGGCGCTTATGTATCGCGTTTTACCTTATTTGTTTGGGTGTTGTAGACAGTATTCATTGAGGTGTGTAGACGGTGTCATCATATCGAATGTTTCATGATGTAACTGTGATTAAGGTCACGCTTCTTCCTGGGAATTTGACCCATTGATATTGCAGTATCTGGGGAGGGGTTTCATTCTGTTGACACTTGACACAAATCCCGGAAATCGTGTCAATGCCAGCTATATTCAACGGTAGGGTGCTAAAAAGACCCGATTCCTCTCGTATCTGGATGACGTTGGCGTTTTGGGGTTTGCCATAGTAGTTATGTATGACGTTGCTGTTGTTTCGGGCTGTGGCTGACGCATAAAAATATGCCCCAGGTTGTCATAGTTGGTGCTGGCCCCACAGGCGCAACTTTAGCCCTGTTGCTGGTTCAACGGGGTATTAGCGTAACTTTAGTGGAAGCCTCGCTGCAGTTTCGACGGCAGTTTCGAGGGCAGGCTCTGATGCCTAGCGGTCTGGATGCCCTTGACCAAATGGGGCTGCTGCCGCTGCTAGACGCCATTCCCCATCGGGCCTTGGATGCATGGGAATTCTGGATTGAAGGGCGATCGCTGTTTCGGGTGGCGGAACCTCTGGACCCCACTGAACGGCCCTGTCTGCTCGTGCCCCAATCGCCTTTGCTAGAGGCGATCCTTACACAGGCCCATCAGTATCCTACCTTTCAGTTTTTGGCGGGCACCCCCGTTAAACGCCTGCTTTGGGACAGGAACCGCGTCGGCGGTGTGGTGCTTGCCGATCGGACGATTGTGGCTGACCTGGTGATTGGTGCGGATGGACGCAGTTCCACTGTGCGGCAGCAAGCCGGGTTTGCGATGGCATCCCAGCCCCAACCCTTTGACATCTTGTGGTTCACCCTGGCGGATGGGCCAAGCCTGCCGCGAGACAGCTGCTTTTTTTCGGTGCTCAAGGGTCAGGATGCGTTTGGGATGTTCCGGGGAGTGGCGCACAAAATTCAGGTGGGTTGGACGCTCCACCCCAAGGATGGGGCTGACTGGCAGCAGATAAACTGGGTACCGCGTTTGGCGGCTGCCTCTCCACCCTGGCTGGCGGCACATTTTCAAGCGGTAGCGGCCAGCTTTGCCCGTCCGGTGCGGTTGTCCGTGCAGGTGGGGCGCTGTCCGCAGTGGTCTGGCCCAGGGGTACTGCTGTTGGGGGATGCGGCCCATCCCATGTCTCCCATTCGGGCTCAGGGGATCAATATGGCGCTGCGGG